>DATCCF010000034.1:0-8026 GCA_036511435.1 Terriglobales bacterium
TGGTGTGGTGACCGCTGACGGTGATGACAATATCATCGGCGAACCGATGATAGTTCACTGCCTCGTAAGGTCCCTCTGCCGTCTTACGGCGAATTGCGTCAAAGGCCCAGTCCACCTCGTTCAGATAGATATTCGCGGCCAAAGGACTGAATGGGCCTCCTTGCGGAACCCCGAGCTTTCCTCCGGCCTTGATGATCTGCTTCACCAGATGCAAGACCTGCGGGTCCTGGACCCGCTTCGCAATCCTGTCTAACAGCACCGAATGCCGGATCGTGTCGAAGTAACGCGACAGATCAACCTCGATGATGGTTGACATTCGCCGCAGCACACTACGTCTGACTTCCCCCAGTGCGCGGTGTGGTGATCGCCGAGGTCGGAACCCGTAGGAGTTGGGGCAGAAGTCCGCCTCGAAGATGGCTTCGAGGATCAGCTTCAGTGCTCCTTGCACCACACGGTCGCGGATGCAAGGAATTTGAAGCGTGCGGGATTTGCCATTCCCTTTCGGTATCTCTACCCGGCGGTTCGGCATGGGTTCATACCTGCCTGTTTCCAAGTCTTCCCGTATTGCCGCCAGAAAGCCGGCCCGCCCCGCCTGTTCGATGCCCTGAAACGTCTGGCCATCGATGCCGGGCGCGCCGCCGTTCCTCTTGGCAGCACGGTAAGCCTCTTCGAGGGTCTCGATCTTCGTGATATGTACGAAGAGACCCCAGAAGCGATGCGACTTGTCCGACTTCGCCTTCCGATAGATCCGTCGCCGCAGATCCTGCAGACTGATGGGTGGCTTTGTCATCTGCTGGGATAGAAGTAGGGCGCGTTCCGCTGTAGGTGGAGGGTTACCGCTCCTGCTCTTTCGATTGCAGGGCGGGTTCCCAATTCCACCCTGGCGACGTTTCCCTAAGCCCCCCTATAATGCCGGACGGCCGAATTTCTCAGGTCCGGTTTGAAGCCCTGGCATTTCGTCTATGAGCCTTCCCGTTCGCCACGAGGTTCAAGCGCTGGTTCGCATACACCCTGTCAGCGATCGGTTTGCTCCCAGCTTCGTCCCTGGCCCTGGCTACGGTTTGGTATGCCCGGTTTTATCAAGCCGAGCCCGCGCCCGTCGTAGGAACCACCAAGTGCCCAGAGTCCCTTTGCCCGATGTTGGCGTTACCTTCATCAGGGAGCCGTGTAGCCGACTCCTCCGAGGACATTACTCCCCGTTCCTTGCTCCTACGGACTCATTCGCCAATCCTATGCGGCTCTCCTCAACTTCGGTTGTTAGCCTCGTATGAGGGGTCTGTGCAGGTTGCGACCAGCCCCTGCTGCCGCCAGGATCTTCCCGACGTTATTTCTGCGAATCTGTCCTGAGATGCCTGAGCCCATACCCCGGCGGTCCCACTGAGTGTATTTGCCTGGTTCTTCCTCAGCGTCATCGGCCTTCCCCAAAGGGTGATTGGGTCGGCTTCCCGCTTGTTTCCGCGAACACGATTTTCCGCGGGGGAGTTTCGAGGTTGCAGCTATTTCGTTATGTTCAGGCCTCACAGTTTGCTTGCCTCCCAGATCGTTCCTACCGCTGCAAGTCTCCTCGCAGGGCAGCTGAGACGTTTACGTCCGAGCAGAACGTGCGTCGTTACCTTCGCACGCATCGGATATGCTATCCGCCTGACCACAGGCAATTAGCGGAACGAGGACTTGCACCTCGCAAGATTCGCAGCTTTGTCGGCTGCTCACACCCCTGCCTCACTTTGTCGAACGGAATATTCACCGGTCCGGGCCCTTCCCTCCGGACGCGTTTTGCTGCACGTCCATCAACAGTACTGCGACCCGATCCGCCACCCTGGCGCCTGCGCCTGCATTTCCCACTCGCGGTTATAGCAGTCGCCTCTTCGACGAGTTTTCTTCGCCGGACGCCGAGGGCTTCTCCAGTTGACACATCCTCCTTCTCACCATGTCGCCGCTGATACCCCGCCGGAGAGGGCCGCCGCATCGGACTCGTTTCGGTCGGCTCTTGCTGCTTTCGCACGTTGTAGACCGTCTCAGCCTCCGGATTTGCGTGTAACGAGGCTACGTCTGCGTTCACTGCACGTTGCAACCTGGTGAGTTGCGCATACTCCTTCCTGAGCATGTTGTCGGAGGGCTTCATCGTCTTGCTCTCGCTCCACGACGCCTCCCAAGCTACAAGGCCTGAGTCTCTTGGCCTTGGCCGGTCTTTCACCGGCTGGTTAATGTGCCCTTGGCTGGACAGCGCTCTCAAGTCACAGATCGTATGCACACACGGGTGCTCGTATCCCCCATGCTGACGACCGAGGGTCCAGCCTTTCGAGTGGCCGCCGTAAACGACGGCAGGAAACATGCCGTAGCAATGACGCTCCAAACCAACGTGGCGAGGCCGAGTTCTCCCGTCCGTGCAATCGCGGGGATGGAGAGAATTCGAAATTCAGGTACTCTTCAGCTTCCCTTGTTAACATAATGCGTTCGACAATCGACATTGGACGACGACGGCAACGAAGCCGACGTGTCCGCACCAGCGTGACAGGTCGCGCAGCGGGTTTCGTGCGCTGAGAGGGAATAGTTTGGGACTGATCAGGCGAAATTGGATCTGGATTCTCGTGATCCTCGGGGCGATTGTCGCTTTTGCCGCGTTTCGGCTCAATCGGAACCCGGCAGAGGAGTACTTCACCGCGAAGGTCGAGAAGGGTGATATTCGACAGGTAATCGACGCCACCGGGACGATTAATCCGGTTACGTCCGTTCAGGTCGGCTCGCAGGTCTCGGGAATGATCTCGAAGCTGTACGTTGACTTCAATTCCAAGGTCACCAAGGGCGAAGTGATTGCCGAAATCGACCCCAAATTGTTTGAGGGCGCGGTTCTCCAGGCACGTGCCGACCTCGGCAACGCGCAGGCATCGTTAGCCGCTGCCAAGTCGAATCTTGTGAAAGATCAAGCCACGGCCACGCAGAATAAGCTCGACTATGAGCGATCGGTGAGTCTCGCTCGGCAAGGAGTGGTCAGTCAGCAGCAACTCGATCAGGCCAAGGCTACCTTTGATGCGATCTCGGCACAGGTGGGCTCCGACCTGGCGGCAATTCAACAAGCCGAAGCCCAGGTAGCTCAGAGGAGCGCCAGCCTGAAGGTAGCGCAGACCAACTTGGACTATACGATAATTCGCGCGCCGATCAATGGGACGGTGGTGAACCGGAGCATTGACATTGGGCAGACGGTAGCCGCTTCGCTGCAAGCACCCACCCTGTTCACCATCGCGCTTGACCTGACCAAGATGCAGGTTTATGCGAAGACCGATGAAGGAGATGTTGGAGAGATTCGTCCCGGGCATAGTGCCGACTTCAAAGTGGACGCTTTTCCGAAAGAGTTATTTCACGGAGTGGTGCACCAAGTGCGTATGAACGCGACGACCGTGCAGAACGTCGTCACTTATGACACGATCGTGGACTTCGACAACCCGGAACTGAAGCTCTTTCCCGGAATGACCGCCTATGTATCTATTCCGGTCGCGTTGGCGAGCGATGTGGTCAAAGTCCCGAACGCCGCACTTCGCTACAAGCCCGACTTGCCGGCTGCAAAAATACGGGAACTGTATCAGAAGTATGGAATTGAGGTTCCGCAGTCAGCCCCTGGTGCGTCTGAGTCGCGTGCTGACCAGATGGGTGGCGCGACACGGCCACGACCCGCCGCAGCTTCGAGTACAAACGGCGCCAACGACCACGCCATCGTCTGGAAGTTGCTGCCCGACAAGTCACTGCAACCCGTGCAGATCTCTATTGGGCTGACCGATCACACCTACACCGCGATGACGAGCGGTGACCTGAAGCTCGGAGAAGAACTGGTGACTGGCGTGACCACGGCCAAGAGCGGGGCCGCAGGGCCAGGGCTGGCTGGTCCACGGCGCTAGGGTCGGTTATGACCATCTCGAATCCAACTATCGTCAGGAGTGCAGCAAAATCCAGCAGTACCGCGCTATTAATAGAGGTTCGCGGAGTGCGGAAGACCTATCAGCTCGGCGAAACCGAGGTGCATGCATTACGCGGAGTGAGTGTGAGCATTGCCGCGGGCGATTTTGTCGCCATCATGGGCGCCAGCGGCAGTGGGAAGTCCACCTTCATGAATATTCTTGGCTGCCTTGATAAGCCGACGGCGGGCCAGTACCTATTGGAAGGAATCGACGTATCAGGGCTCACCAAGAAAGACCTCGCCCGGATCAGAAATCAGAAGATCGGCTTCGTATTCCAGAGTTTCAACCTGCTCGGCCGCACTACGGCGCTGGAGAATACCGAACTGCCGATGCTCTATTCTCGCGTCAGCAAGAAGGAGCGAGAAAGCCGCGCGCGTGAGGCACTGGCGTTGGTGGGTTTGGCCGACCGCGCGGAGCATTTTCCTGCGCAGCTCTCTGGTGGCCAGCAGCAAAGAGTGGCGATCGCGCGGGCACTGGCCAACCAACCATCGCTGTTGCTGGCGGACGAACCGACTGGGAACCTCGATAGTCGCACCGCCGTTGAGATCATGGAAATATTTCAGCGATTGAATGCGAAGGGGCTGACCATTGTCCTGGTGACGCACGAGCCGGATATTGCCCAGTTCGCCAAGCGGGAAATCGTGTTTCGGGATGGCCACATTAAGCGGGATAACGTTCTCCCATCCCCGCAGGTCGCGAGCGACGTATTGAAAACCCTGCCGACGATCGAGGATTAAGGATGGAACTCTCGGCTGCATTCCTGCTCGCGATACGCGCATTGGCACGCAACAAATTGCGTTCCAGCCTGACCATGCTCGGGATCATCATCGGCGTGGGAGCGGTGATTGCAGTGGTTGGCATCGGTCAGGGTGCTGCTGCCAAGGCGCAGGAACAGTTGGCAGCGCTCGGCGCCAACATGCTGTTTGTCGGTTCAGGTTCGGTGAATCGCTATGGGCTTAACGTAGGCAGCGGCCAAACCAAGAGCCTTATCTTGGGCGACGCCAGAGCCATCACTCGTGAGTGCCCATCCGTTTCTAAAGCGGCTCCTGGCACAGGGACCGGCCAGCAAGTCGTGTACGGCAATCAGAACTGGGCCACCCAGATCAACGGAACCGAGCCTCAGTACTTCGAGGTGCGCAATTGGCCATTCGCCAGCGGTACTTCGTTCGGGGAAGACGATGTCAGCCAAGCCGCCACAGTTGCGGTCCTCGGCGATACCGTACGCAAGTACCTGTTTGGATCAAGCAATCCAATCGGGGTGACCATCCGGATCGGCACCCTTCCGTTCAAGGTTGTGGGAGTGCTTGAGCCTAAGGGAACTAGTCCGGGAAGCGGACAGGACCAGGACGATGTGATCTTCGCTCCACTCACAACTGTGCAGAAGAAACTACTGGGTCAGGATTGGATTCGCTGGATCATGGTCTCGGCCGTCTCCCGCGATGCCAGCTACATCGCACAACGTCAAATCGAGAGCCTGCTGCGCGACCGGCACAAGATCCGTCCTGGCGATCCCGACGACTTCGTGGTGCGAAACCTCGCTGATGTCGCCGATGCCGCCGCCGAGCAGGGTTCCGTCATGACGATTCTGCTGACGATTGTGGCCAGCATAGCCCTCTTGGTAGGTGGCATCGGAATCATGAACATCATGCTGGTTTCAGTCACCGAGCGGACGCGTGAGATTGGGCTCCGACTGGCGGTGGGAGCCACGGAGGAAGATGTGCGAAAGCAGTTCCTCATTGAAGCCATGTTTCTTGGGTTGATCGGAGGAGGTTTTGGAATCGCTTTCGGGATCGTCAGCTCGCTGGTGGTTTCACGCGCACTGGAATGGCCAATCCTGATCCCGCCGTACGTCGTCGTGGTGGCGCCGCTTTTCGCGATTGCGATCAGTACGATCTTCGGTTTCTATCCGGCAAAGAAGGCATCGGAACTTAACCCAATCGAGGCCCTTCGCTATGAATAAAGCGGAGCACTGCGTCCGGGTGGAGTCAAAGATGAAGAAGCACTTTTAGGAACGGTCATGTTGATCTATGCCTATTCGATCTGGAGCGAGGCAATGAAGTCATTGCGGCGCAACAGGATCAGGACGGTACTCACCATCCTTAGTTTGGTGGTAGGCATCGCCGCCTTCATCTGCGTGGTGGGAGTGGGCAAGGCCGGGTCTGCTAAGGTCGAGGAGCAACTCCAGAAGCTCGGCGACAACATGATCTGGGTCGAGGCCGGCAGTCGCGCCACCAACGGAGTGCGATTCGGCACGCGCGAAACCAAGAGCCTCACGGTCGACGACGCTCGTGCCATCTTTGCGGAAATTCCCGGTCTGAAGAGAATGAGCCCCAACGTTGACGGGCGAGTTCAGGTTGTTAATGGCACGCAAAACTGGAACACCACTTACCGCGGCGTAGCTCCCGACTATTTCGACATTCGCCGGTTTGAGATTCAGACCGGCACCATTTTCACCCGCGATGATGTGGACCGGGACGTGCCGGTCTGCATATTGGGGCAAACCGTGGTTCAGAATCTGTTTCCAGACGAGGACCCGGTCGGCAAGAGCATTCGGGTCCAGGCCATGCCGTGTCGGGTGATCGGCGTCTTTCAGCCCAAGGGAGCGTCTGCGAGCGGCTGGGACCAGGACGATTTCATTGCCATGCCTTACACCACCGCGATGAAACGGATTGGAGGCACAAGCTGGCTGGACGACATTTTCTTCTCCGCAACTTCCCGCACGGCGATTCCAATTGCGACGAGTCAGGCTGTGGGGTTGTTACGTGAGCGCCATCACCTGCATCCCGACGAACCAGATGACTTTAATATTCGCAGTCCGGAGGACGTGATCCGGGCGCAACTGCAGGCCAGTGAACTGTTCACCCTGTTGCTGGGGATCACGGCATCGTTGGCTTTGCTGGTCGGTGGTATTGGAATCATGAATATCATGCTGGTCTCGGTCACCGAGCGCACCCGCGAAATTGGCATTCGATTAGCAATAGGCGCAACTGAGGCTGACATCCAGCTTCAGTTTCTCAGCGAAGCTGTCGCGATGAGTCTGTTGGGCGGCTTCTTAGGGGTCATTGCAGGTATCGGAACGTCAGCTCTTTTCCAGAACATCCTGCAATGGGAGATCAAATTGACGCCACAGCTCTTGCTATTCTCTGGCTTGTTTGCTGCAGGCATCGGGATCTTCTTCGGCTACTATCCTTCGCGCAAAGCCTCGGAACTAAACCCTATTGAAGCGCTGCGGTACGAGTGACCGCGCCGTCGAAGGCTCGCTGGTCGCGTTGGTGCATCGGCACCCGCTAGCCGGTTGACTGAGTCTGCCGCGGGAGGAGTGTGGCCTTTTCGCCAACCCGGCGGCGACCGGCTTAACTTAGAGATTCCCGCGTCATCGTGATTCCACTTACAATGAATGTTTGCCGCATGACGAAAACGATTGGAAAAATGCTTAGCTTGGCACTCATAAGCGCTGCCTTAACCAGCATCACCATGGCCTCGCCGCAAACTGTTACGGGTATGGTCAGCGACGACATGTGCAAGCAAAAGCACATGATGCCTGGGCACTCCGATACCGATTGCACACGCGCCTGTGCGAAATCTGGCAGCAAGTACGCCCTCGTGGCGGGCGATAAGATATTCATCCTGAAGGGCGACGCGAAGCAAATCGAGAAGTATGCTGGCAAGAAGGTTTCGGTCACAGGCGAAGTGGCGGGCAACAGTCTGACGGTGGCGTCTATCGCAGATCCAAAGTAGCGTCCGATGGGCACCCCCTTTCAGCTAAGGGTCGCCGAGAAGCGGCTGCCTCATGAAGGCGTCGTTATCCACAGCCCTGACTGCCCCCGAAGCTAACCGGCGTCATCAGTGATGATATGTGCCGGCAGAACCATAGGACCGGGTTCACTCAAAGCGCTGGGCGCTGCAGCTTCAGTCGGCGAAGCAATTGCGCGTTCGCGGCCACAATGATAGTTGAAAGACTCATCGCGACTGCGCCAACGCTCATGGGAAGATCGAGTCCCCAGCGGACGAAAAGACCCGCTGCGACCGGGATGGCGACAAGGTTATAGGCGGTCGCCCACACCAGATTTTGAATC
>DATCCF010000035.1:0-10539 GCA_036511435.1 Terriglobales bacterium
AGAGCGGTTTAGTTATTTGTGTAGTCTAGGTGCCGCCGGCTGAAGCCGGCTCGGAGGTGAAGGATCAGCGGGAACGCGGCGCTGAAGCGCCGCTCTACCCGTGCTCGCTCGACTACAGTAATTCTTAAACTGCTCTAAGGTTCCGGTTAGCTAATGATGCGGGAGTTCCTCACAACGCGGGCTCTACTTCTTGCCGCACTTTCCACCGCACTGTCAGTGACCGGGTGGGCCCAGTCACGCAATCCTTCGGTGAACGACATCGTCAGCAAAATGGAGCAGGCGCAGGCCGAGGCGCGGGACCACTCTGTCCCCTATACGGTGTCACGGGAGTACCAGCTCTCCAGCGAGAAAACCCAGAAGGCCAAGTCCGAAGTTCTGGCGCAGATCAACTTTGTCCCCCCGTCGCAAAAGGACTACACGGTCCGTAAGATCGAAGGCAGTGATCGAGGCACGGAGATCGTGCGCAGGGTGCTTGAGCATGAGTCGGAGATGGCCAGTCATGCAGAACTGCACGAACTCAGCGCGCGCAACTACCAGTTCGCGCTTCTCGGGCGGGAGTCCGTCGACGGACACGATTGTTACGTGCTGGAACTAATGCCGAAGCGCAACGAACCCGAGTTGGTGAGCGGCAAGGCATGGGTGGACACGACCAATTTCCAGATACGGCGCATTGAAGGCACCCCCGCAAAGAGTCCATCGTGGTGGATCCATAACCTTCACGTCACCATCAACTACGGCGCGGTGCAGGGCATCTGGACGCAGTTGGCCACCAAAGCCGTGGCTGACGTTCGCCTGATGGGAACGCACGTGCTCACTTCGCGAGAGGTTGATTTGCAGACCACGACGGTGGTTGCGAAGAATCGCCAACCGAACCGGGTCGGGAAACACCGCAGCCACGCCCAACGCCAAGCTGTAGCCGACAGCGCTGTATGGGTACCACGCTAGTTCGAAAGGACTCGCTTGCCTGGTGCTTTGGCTAATTGCTAACTGCCAATTGCTAATTGCTGTTTTGTAGCTGCCGGGCCTGTAAGCCGAATTTTGTGTGCCGCTCCTTGTCCTCGCCGGCCTCGCTGGCCTGAAGCTGCGAAGACAAAGAGCGGCACGACGGTCATTCCTCTGGGCCGCGCATTACTGCGCGGCTCTAGCGACCTACCCGGAAGTTGTGACGCACCGAGCCGGCACGTGCGCCCGCCGAGGCGGATGCTCCTCCCCTATTTGGTCTTGCTCCGTGTGGGGTTTTCCCTGCCACCGTCATTACTGACGGCGCGGTGCGCTCTTACCGCACCTTTTCACCCTTACCCAGCCCTGACCACCCCGGCAAGCGCAACATCGGCGCTCGCCGGGGACCCCGGTTGAGGCGGGGCGGTATGTTTTCTGTGGCACTTTCCGTCAACGCCGCTTGAACGGCGCCGCCCGGACGTTATCCGGCACATTGCTCTGTGGAGTTCGGACTTTCCTCTGCCTGCCCGCGCAACCTGGTCTCCCGCCGAGGCGGGCCGCCGAAGCGGACGACCAGTGTCCGCAGGCCGGCAGCGACCGTCCGGCCCAGCAGCTAACAGGTCAATTATAGATCGTTCAACCTGAGGGTACGATTGTGCGATTGATCGGGAATTCCCCGGAGTGTAACTTTGAGTGTTTGCGGCGCTGGTAACCGGGGGTTAATGCAATGCAGCGGTTCTCGTCCGATACCCGTTCACTTCAAGCGGCAGCAGATGCAGCTTTCATTGAAAGCAATACACGCCGCAGAGCAAACGGGCAGTTAGTGATGGCCATGATCTTACTAGGGCAGGGTATGTTGGAGTACCCGCGCGCGCATCATTTGTTTCGTTCGGGGCAGAACAGCCACCGAGGATCATTTACGTGATCTCACCTACCAAGGTGATCGTGCTGCTGCCGGAGGACGGCGCGGAAGTGATCGTGGAATTGGCGAATTGCTAGTCGCTAGATGCTACTGCGCCAGCCTTTGCCAGCTCTTTCTTCACCGCCTCGCTCAGAAGCTTGCCATCCACGCGCGCGTCTCCGAACTTGGCCTTGGCATTCTTTATGACGGCGCCCAGGTCTTTCATGGTCGGAGAGCCCATCTCTGCGATGGTGGCACGGACAGTGGCAACGATCTCTTCTTCCCCGACCGCCTTGGGCATGTAGCCCTCGATGATCGCAATCTCCTGGGCCTCCCTGGCAGCCAGTTCGGGGCGGTTGCCCTTCTCGAACTGCTCGATCGAGTCCTTGCGCTGCTTGATCATGGTGGTGAAGACCTGCAGCTCTTCTTTTTCGTCGAGGTCGGCGCGTTTGTCGATTCTCTTGTTCACCAACGCGGCTTTCATCATGCGCAGTGTCGAAAGCCGCAGTTCTTCCTTCTTGCGCATGGCATCAACCATGTCTTTTTGCACACGTTCGGTTAGGCTCATGGCGTAATTATAGAGTAGCGAGTCACACTGGTTTGTGATTCGGAGCACACAGCCACTACCCACTTGTGGTGGTCTGCCCAGCCGCGGAAGCCTATGATTAAAGTGTCGGCGCCGGTGTGCGCCGGCAATCAACCTGTAGAGGTACTTGCCATGCTTCGTAAGACACGGCTATTCACTCCCGGTCCAACTCCTCTTCTTCCAGCCGCTCAAAATGCAATTGCCGCCGCGGACATGCATCATCGCACGGCCGAATTCCGTGAAATCTTCACCCGTACACTTGCCGATCTCAAGACCTTCATCGGCACCAAGAACGACGTTCTCATTCTCGCCTCCTCCGGCAGTGGCGCCATGGAGGCCGCGGTCTCTAACCTCACTTCTCCCGGCGACAAGGTTGTCGTGCTCACTGCCGGAAAATTTGGCGAGCGCTGGCGCGATCTTGCCAAGGCCTTCGCCTGCCAGATCGAGCTGATCGAGGTTCCTTACGGACAGACCTTCGACCTCCGTGAAATCAAGTCCAGGCTCGATGGCGCGCGTGTGCTTTACATGCAGTCCACTGAGACCTCCACCGGGGCGCGTCACGACGTGAAGGCCATCGCCGCGCTGCTGAAGGGTAGCGACACCCTATTCGTGGTCGACGCCATCACCGGGCTCGGCACCACCCATTTCGACGTGGACAATTGGGGCATCGATATCATCATCGGTGGCTCGCAGAAGGCGGTCATGATCCCGCCGGGACTCGCCTATCTCAGCGTGAGCGAGCGTGCCTGGCAACGTATGGAGACGGCCAAGCAGCCGCGCTTTTACTTCGATCTGCGCAAGGAGCGCAAATCGGCGGCGAAGGGCGAATCGGCCTTTACCCCGGCCGTTGCTCTCGTCTGCGGGCTGGCTGCGTCGCTGGATTACATCCGCCGCGCAGGGAATGGCAACCTTGCCGATGGGCGCGAGGCCCTCATCCACAATGCGGAAACTTCCGCGGCGATGGTTCGCGCCGGGGTCAAGGCCCTCGGCCTGCAGCTCTTCGCGCCAACCTGTCCCGCGGCTGCCGTCACGGCAGTGCTGGCCCCGGCCGGCGTGGATTCCAGCGCCATCGTGAAGGAGTTCCGCGAGCGTTTTGCCATGATTGTCGCCAACGGCCAGGGTGAGATGAAGGGCAAACTCTTCCGTATCGCCCATCTCGGCTACTACGACTATCTCGACGCCATCGGCGTCATCGGCGCACTGGAACACGTGCTACTCAAAGTTGCGCCGTCTCACCACATCGAGCTGGGCGCAGGCGTGCGCGCCGTGCAAGAAGTTTTTGCGGGACAATTCGCCGAGGCGGCTACCGTATGAAGATCGTGATCGCTGACAAAATCTCTTCTTCCGCGTCCGCCATCTTCGGCGAACACAGTGACTGGAAAGTCGTAACCACAGACAAGGAAACGCTCGCCGGTGAACTGGCCACTGCGGATGCCATACTGGTCCGCTCTGCCACGTTCGTCGACGCCGCCATGATGGACAAGGCCCCCAAGCTGCGCGTCATCGGACGGGCCGGCGTGGGCGTCGACAACGTCGATCTCGATGCCGCCACCAAGCGCGGCATTGTGGTGATGAACACGCCTGGCGGCAATGCCGTTGCGGTCGCCGAGCACACCTTCGCCCTCATGCTGGCCCTGGCGCGTCACCTGGTGCGCGCCGACTCAACCATGCATGCCGGCAAGTGGGAAAAGAAGACGCTGCAAGGCACCGAGCTCCGTGGCAAAACTCTCGGCATCGTCGGGCTGGGCCGGGTCGGAGTCGAAGTCTCCCGCCGCGCGCTCGCGTTCGGCATGAAAGTCGTCGCCCACGACCCGTATGTGGCGCCCAGTCTTGCCCAGCAATTGAACATCACCCTGGCATCGCTCGATGAGCTCTTCGCACAATCCGACTACATCACGCTGCATGTCGGCCTCACGCCGCAAACCCAGGGCATGATCAACGCCGAGTCCATCCGCAAGATGAAGAAGGGCGTGCGCTTGATCAATTGCGCTCGTGGCGAGTTGCTGAATGAACCCGCGGTCATCGAAGCCCTGCAGTCCGGACAACTGGGTGGCGCTGCGCTGGATGTTTACAGCCATGAGCCGCTCAAGGACTCTCCCCTGGCTACCCTGCCCAACGTCATCCTGACTCCGCACATAGCGGGTTCCACCCATGAGGCGTCGGAAGCCGTGGGCGTGCAGATCGCTCTCCAGGTGCGCGAGTATCTGCTGAAGGGCGTCATCCAAAACGCCGTCAACGTGCCTTCGATCAGCGAAGAGGAATACCAGCAGATGTTGCCGTACATCTTGCTCGGAGAGCGCCTGGGTGCGTTCCTGGCACAATCCAGCGAAGGTGGCGTGGAAGAGATGGGCCTCAGCTACAGCGGCGAGATCGCCGAGTGGAAGACCGCACTCATCCGCAACGCCGCCGTGGCTGGCGCACTGAACCAGATCGCTCATGCTCATGAGAGGGCGAATTTGGTGAATGCGGCGTCGATCGCCGAGGAGCGTGGCATCCGCATCACGGAGCGCAAGAAAGCGCGCGACGCGGGCGCCGCTGCCAACGTGCTCCGCATGACCTTCAAAACCGGTCAGCAGGAAAACACGGTGGCCGGTTGCATTCAGCCCGGTGGTTTGCCAAGATTGCTGGAGATCGACGGTATTGACGTGGAGGCGCCGCTGGAGGGCACCTTCATTTACCTGCGCAATCTCGACGTGCCCGGCGTTGTGGGCCGGGTCGGGACGGTGCTTGGACAACACAACGTCAACATCGCCAACTTCTCGCTCGGTCGCGGTCGGCATGGGCAGGAGGCGTCGGCAGTCGCAGTGGTACAGGTGGATGGCGAGATCAGCGACAAGGTGCTCGAAGCCTTGCGCTGCATCGAGACCATCCTTCTCGCCAAAGCGATTCGCTTCGCCGCACCACAACCGAAGGCGGTGTCGGCATAATCGAACGACAAAGCCGCGCCGGATGTCCTTCCGGCGCGGCAAACTAGAGCGGTTTGGTGTATTCGCTGCACTACCTAAGGTACATCCACTCTGGAAATTGCATGGAACGTCGCGGCTTTAGGGGTCTGAATATTTCTGTTAATGTGCCGGGGGCCGTTCGGATTCGAGCTTAGCTACCCGAACGGTAAGGTCGTAGATGGAGGCGGTGCGGCGGATTTCTGTAATGAGTTCGTCGCGCATATCGGAAAGCTTGTCTTCGAGTTTTTCAAATCGGGCATCGACCTTGTCGAATCGGCCATCGACAGCGTCAAAACGTTTGTCAACAGCGTCAAAACGTTTGTCAACAGTGTCGAAGCGCTTATCCACGTCGGCGCGGAATTGCTTTTGCTGTTCCTCCAGAGCATCAATCCGGGCTCGCAACTCGCGAAGCTCCGGCGCTACGAAGTCCTGCACAGCCGATCGAACATCCTCTGCGACGCCCATGATCGTGTTCCGTCCCGGTGTGATGCCTTCAAGAATAACAAAAGCCGCAGGCAGCCGAAACCGTATTAACTCGGAAGTCTTGTCAATGCTCAGCGGTGGCCTGTCCCACGCGGGCGGCGACTGCCAGGCGAACTTCGGCGCGGCGCAGCGCATAGAGCGTAGCGTCATAGTCAAGATTAGCGGCGGCCTGTCGCAGAGCTTCCTCAGCCCTGGCCTTCGCCTCCTGCGCGCGCTTGACGTCAATGTCCTCGGCGTGCTCCGCGCTGTCGGCCAGAATCGTCACCTTGTCCGGCAAAACTTCGGCGAAACCCCAGGCTACGGCGAGATAGCGCGTTGTTGTCCCTACCCGATAGCTGATCTCACCAATCGTCAGCTCGGTAATAAGCGGCGCGTGTCCCGGCAAAATACCGAGTTCCCCGTTCTTGCCGGGTATCTGGACCTGGTCGGTATCCTCACGGACGAGGAGCCGATCGGGAGTCACGATTTGTAAGTGCAGCGTGTCAGCCATGGCAGATTACGCTTGCGCCGCCTTCATCTTCTCAGCCTCTTCCAGCACTTCGTCGATCGATCCCTTCATGTAGAACGCCTGCTCGGGAATGTCGTCGTGCTTGCCGTCCACAATCTCCTGGAAGCTGCGCACCGTGTCGTCGATCTTCACGTAGCGTCCCTCCAGACCAGTAAACTGCTCGGCCACGTAAAACGGCTGCGAGAGGAACTTCTGGACCTTGCGGGCACGCGACACCGTGAGCTTCTGGTCCTCACTGAGCTCGTCGATACCCAGAATGGCGATGATGTCCTGTAGGTCCTTGTAACTCTGCAACACTCGCTTGACGGCTTGCGCCGTGTTGTAGTGCTGCTCGCCAACCACGCGCGGATCGAGAATGCGCGACGTAGAAGCCAGTGGATCCACAGCAGGATAGATGCCCAGCTCCGAGATCTGGCGCGAAAGCACGGTGGTCGCATCGAGGTGAGCAAAGGTCGTAGCCGGCGCCGGATCGGTCAAATCGTCGGCCGGCACGTAAATGGCTTGCACCGACGTCACCGAGCCCTTCTTGGTGGAGGTAATGCGCTCCTGCAACTCGCCCATTTCGGAGGCAAGGTTGGGCTGATATCCGACGGCGGAGGGCATACGGCCCAGCAGCGTTGATACCTCGGAACCCGCCTGGGTAAAACGGAAAATGTTGTCGATGAAGAGCAGCGTGTCGGAACCCTCTTCGTCGCGGAAATACTCCGCAACGGTCAGCGCGGTGAGCGCCACGCGCAGGCGCGCTCCGGGCGGCTCGGTCATCTGGCCGTAAATAAGAGCGGCCTTCGACTTCGCGGGGTCCTTGATGTTGACTACGCCCGACTCCTGCATTTCCAGCCAGAGGTCGTTGCCCTCGCGAGTGCGCTCGCCAACTCCAGCGAACACAGAAAAGCCGCCGTGCTTAAGGGCCACGTTGTTGATGAGCTCCATGATGACGACGGTCTTGCCGACGCCGGCGCCACCGAACAGGCCGATCTTGCCGCCCTTCAGGAACGGCTGGATCAGGTCGATGACCTTCACGCCGGTCTCGAACATCTCCATCGAGGTGGACTGCTCGTCGAACGCAGGCGCTTGGCGATGGATGGGCATACGCTTTTCAAACGGCACGGGGCCTAGCTTGTCCACGGGTTCGCCAATGACGTTGAGCACGCGGCCGAGGGTGCCGCGGCCAACCGGTACGGTGATGGGACCACCCAGGTCGAGGGCTTTCATGCCGCGCACCATGCCTTCGGTAGGTTCCATGGCAACGCAACGGACGCGGCCTTCGCCAAGTTGCTGCTCCACCTCGAGGATGACGTTGATGGGCTCGGGGACGTTGAAGCCGTCACTGGTAACGCGCAGCGCCGAATAGATGGGCGGCAACGCCTTCTCGGAGAACTGCACATCTACCGCGGGACCCGCGATTTTAATAATGCGTCCGACATTTTCTGCCATATGAATTCCGCTCTTCGCGATTCGCTTTTGGCCTTTAGCTTTTAGCCATTAGCTATTAGCCGTTAGGAAAATGTTTCATTGCAGTGACAATTCTTAGGACTAGCCACTATCCCCTAATCCCTAGCCCCTGCTCTTACAACGCTGCTGCGCCGCTCACAATCTCGATAATCTCTTTGGTGATTGCGGCCTGGCGCGCCCGGTTCATGGTCAGCGTCAGGGAGTCGATCACATCATTGGCATTGTTGGTGGCCGAATCCATCGCGGTCATGCGGGCCGCGTGTTCGGCAGCGACCGACTCCAGCAGTCCCTGGAAGAGTTCAATGGCCACATAGCGCGGCAGGATGGCGCCAAATAACTCTTCCGCCGGCTGCTCGTAGATGTAGTCCACGGGAGCTGTGCCGAACTTCGCGGCTTCCTGTTCCGCCTCCGTCGCACCGGGCTCTTGCAGGCTGATTCCCGCAGCCCGGGCAGCCTCTCCCATGCGCTCCCGCTGTTCCACCGTGAACTCTTCTGTCAGCGCAACTTCGCGACGCCCAATCTCCTGCACCGGCAGGATCCGCTGTGCGATCAGCCGTTGCGAGATCACAGACTTGAACTCGTTAAAAATAACGTAGACGGAGTCGATCTGTTCGTCCACGTAAGCCTTGGCGATGCGTTGCGCGATCTCATCGACCGCTTCGTATTCCACCTTGGCTAGCAAGTTCAGGTGTTCGCCGACGACCTGCATCTGTCCTGCGCGCTCCGGCTCCCCGGCCTTGCCCACCGGATAACGGCGGCGTAAAAAGTCGCGCCCTTTTCGGCCAACGGCCAGAATGTCGATGTTCTTATCGGGAAAGGATTGCAGGAACTTGGTCGCCACCTTCAGCACGTTGGAGTTGAATGCCCCTGCCAGTCCGCGATCGCCGGTCACCAGCACCAGTAGAATATTGTTCTCGGGACGCACCGCCAGCAGCGGATGCTTCGGTAAGCCGGTAACAGGATCGACCACGTCGGCGCGGCTGATCGCCGAGGTCAGTACGTTGACCAGCATCTGCGCGTAAGGACGCGACGCCAGCGCGCGTTCCTGGGCACGCCGCAGCTTGGCCGCCGAAACCATTTTCATGGCTTTGGTGATCTGCCGCGTGTTCTTCACGCTGCGAATGCGCCGCCGGATGTCGCGTATGTTCGCCATGTGGTCCTAGGAGCTCGCCTTCGCTATAGCCCGACGCTCGCTGGCGAAACGTTCCCTGTATTCCTTGATAACCTTCGTCAGGGCCGCGCGCAGATCGTCATCGAGGATCTTCTTGTCCTCGATTGACTTCAGCACACCAGGATTCGAGGTGTCCACGTAGTTGTACAAACCCTTTTCAAACTCGCCCAATTGATCGACCGGCATGTCGTCGAGCAGGCCCTGGGTTCCGGCGTAGATGATGAGAATCTGCTTAGAGAACGGCAGTGGCTGATACTGGCCCTGCTTCAGAATTTCGGTCAGGCGAGCTCCGCGGGCGAGCTGCGCCTGCGTGGCCTTGTCGAGGTCGCTGCCGAACTGCGAGAACGCCGCCAGTTCGCGGTACTGGGCCAGATCCAATCGCAAGGTGCCGGCAACCTGCCGCATGGCTTTGATCTGCGCGTTGCCGCCGACGCGGCTGACCGACAAGCCGACGTTCACGGCCGGCCGTACGCCGGAGTTGAACAGGTCGGTCTCGAGATAAATCTGGCCGTCGGTGATGGAGATGACGTTCGTTGGAATGTAGGCGGAAACGTCGCCTGCCTGAGTTTCAATGATAGGCAGAGCAGTCAGCGAACCACCGCCGAGTTCATTGTTGAGCTTCGCGGCGCGCTCCAGTAGGCGAGAGTGGAGATAGAACACGTCGCCGGGATAGGCCTCGCGTCCCGGCGGACGGCGCAGCAGCAGCGAGATTTCGCGATACGCCACGGCGTGCTTCGACAGATCGTCGTAAATGCACAGCGCGTGCTTTCCGTTATCGCGAAAGAACTCACCGATGGCGCAGGCGGCGTAGGGCGCGATGTATTGCATGGGAGCTGGATCGGAGGCCGACGCCGAGACCACGATGGTGTATTCCATCGCCCCGAAATCTTCCAGCGTCTTCACCACGTGCGCGACCGAGGAACGCTTCTGACCGATGGCGCAGTAGATACAGATGAGGTCGCGGCCCTTGCTGTTGATGATGGTGTCAAGCGCGACCGCGGTCTTGCCAGTCTGGCGGTCGCCGATGATGAGTTCGCGCTGACCGCGCCCGATCGGAATCATCGAGTCAATGGCCTTCAGTCCGGTGGCCATGGGCTCCTTCACCGGCTGGCGGTCGATCACGCCGGGCGCGAGACGCTCAATTGGAATGTACCTGTCGGTATTGACCGGGCCTTTGTCGTCGATGGGCACGCCGAGCCCGTTGACCACGCGACCGATCATGGCATCGCCCACCGGCACACTCATGATGCGGCCCGTGCGCTTGACCTCGTCGCCCTCTTCGACCTCGGTGTATTCGCCCAGCAGCACCACGCCGACCTGGTCTTCTTCCAGGTTCATGGCCAGACCCGCAACATTGTGGGGGAAGGACAGGAGTTCGCCCGCCATGACCTTGTCCAGCCCATAAACGCGGGCAATGCCATCGCCAATGGACATCACGGTGCCGACTTCATCGACGGCGATCTTGGTTTCGTAGTTTTCGATCTGCTCGCGGATGAGTTTCGTGATCTCGTCTGCTTTGATCTGCGCCATAGAATTCCGTTCCAGTATTGCTAA
>DATCCF010000036.1:0-19851 GCA_036511435.1 Terriglobales bacterium
CCACCGCGCAGAAACGAAAAACCCCGATGCCTCGCATCTACAACCTCTCCGGCCGCCCCGTTTTAGCGGCCGTTACTTAAATGCCAAGGGGTGACAAAGTCTCGTTGCAGTTAATACGGACATTTTCTCGTTGCATCTACACCGTTGGCGGAGAAGTCAAGAAAGCGAATGGAAGCTGGGAAATTGAAGTCCCACCGCAAACGCGACCGGCAGACGGCAAGTTGCCATTGTTTGCTTCTGTGAATAATGCATTCCTAGCCGGCAGTTCCACTCTAGTGCTGGCCGACGATTACTATCCCACAGCAACCATCCAACTCGCGCCTTTGCCTGAGGTCATCTTTCGGGGAATTGTGAAGGATGAACTTGGGAGGTCAGTGGCTGGCGCGCATGTCTCAATTTCGGGTTATCAAGACATAGCTACAACGAACGAGATGGGAAACTTTGAGCTGCCTGCGCATGCGGCTGAGGGGCAAATGGTAACCGTACATGCGGAGAAGGGGGATCTGGTAGCGGATTTATCTGTCCCGGCTGGTGCAACCGCCGAACTCGTGCTGAGGAAACGATGACGAAACGTTTCTACAGGTTTGTTTTACTTCTGGCCTTCTGCGTCCACGGTGGCGTCCCCTTCGTTTGGAGTGAGACAGGGAAGCTGCTGGTTCTGGTGCAGGATTTGCAGAAGCAACCAGTAAAGGGGGTGCAAATTGGAATCGAGGGTGCAGGCGGCACAGGCACCACGGGCGACGATGGGAAGGCGTTGCTTCCACTCACAAAAGATACCAACGAGAATGATTGGGTCTCTCTACAGATTCTGCACTCTCCGCCAGGCAAAGACTTGGTGATGGTATCGCCTTATGACAACCACACCCTGGTGCCTCCATTTAAGAACAAAGCCGAAAACTTCGTTAGGGTTGTCGTCATGCAACGAGGCGATCTTGCAGCATTGCAAAACCGCACTGTACTGAAGGCATTTGCGGAAAAAATCAATAAAGCGAACGCTCCGAAGAGCGTCGGCAAGCAAGCTGCGGAGGATCCCAAGGCCAATCTCGACGCCGTCGCCAAACAGTTTGGCCTCACTTCTGACGAGTTGGATAAAGCCATACGCGCCTGGGGCACAAAGACCACGGACCCCTACGATGTGGGACTGGCCGCCCTCTACGCGCGCAACTATGCCGCCGCCGCCAGCAGCCTCAAGCACTCGCTCAAACAACGGGAGGAGAAATTTGCCACCGCCCAGAAAGATGTCGCCGATGCTGCATTCTTTCTGGGTTCGTCGCTTTACGAGAAGGGCAAGTACAGGGAAGCAGCTGCTACCTATCAGCGCTGCCTGCAAATCAGGCCCGATGACGCCATGGTGCTCAACAACACAGCACTGAGTTTGGAGGATGCCGGCGACTACGCGGGGGCTGAACCTCTCTATCGGCGAGCGCTGGCGTTAAACGAGAAAGCGTTAGGGCCGGATCACACCGATGTGGCAACGAATCTCAACAATCTCGCTGATCTCCTGCGAGAGAAAGGTGACTACGCAGGGGCTGAACCCCTGTACCGGCGAGCGCTCGCGATTACAGAGAAAGTGTTAGGTCCGAACAATCCCCACGTGGCAACGGTTCTCAACAACCTGGGCTTGCTTCTCGAAGTAAAAGTCGATTATAAGGGAGCCGAGCCACTGTCCCGGCGAGCGCTGACGATCAACGAAAAAGCCTTGGGGCCGAATCACCCCAACGTGGCAGGAGACCTCAACAACCTGGCCGCACTGCTTTATGCGAAGGGAGATTACGCGGCAGCCGAGCCACTCTATCGACGATCTCTTGCAATTGCCGAAGAAGCGTTAGGACCCGATCACCCCCACGTGGCAACGGCCCTCGACAACCTGGGCGCGCTGCTTGCAGCAAAGGGAGATTACGCGGCAGCTGAGCCGCTCTTGCGACGGGCTCTAGCCATTGACAAAAGAGCGCTGGGGTCTAATCACCCCCACGTGGCAAAGCATCTGGGCAACCTGGGCTGGCTGCTTGCGACTAAAGGCGACTACGCGGAGGCCGAGCCGCTGCTTCGGCGGGCTCTCGCAATTGACGAAAAAGCCCTGGGGCCGGATCATCCCGACGTGGCAAGAGAACTCAACAATCTGGCCTCAGTGCTTTATGCAAAGGGCGACTACGCGGCAGCCGAGACCCTCTTGCGGCGAGCGTTGGCGATCGACGAAAAAGCCTTGGGGCCGGATCATCCGACCACGCGGCAAATTAAATTAAACTTGGACGACCTCCTCAAGAAAACGGCCCAAACTACCGCGCCGAAGCGGCAGAACTGATCGCCGGACTCAACTCCTCATCGTCAAGTGATGAAGCGGTGAGTGAAGACCATACGGAGGCGCTCGGTCTCACGTAGAAGAGCCTTCTTCGCATCCGGCAATCGACGCCTCTCGGGATTGTGGTTGGATCACGGGCAGCTCGGAAACAATCTACCCGGTCGGATGACAGCCCATTCAAACAATTGGATGCAGGTAGGTGACGAATCTTTCAGCAGCTTGGCTCGGCGCAGCGACTGCGACTCTGCGCAACGATGCAGATTCTGTTACGCTCCTGCCGCAAGCGATTTCTCCGGCTCCTGCTCCGACGAGGCCGGAGGCGTAACCGGTGCCTCCGGCTTTGCACCTGAAGCTTTACGCGACGACTTCTTGCGAACCGTCCTCGTCTTCGCCAGCGGAATCTTCGCCACCGGAATCTTTCCATTAGGCCGTACGCGCTTCTGCCGCTGTGGCTTTGCTCCGGCTTCGGCTACGGCTGCTGCCCCAGCCCGCAACTCGGCAAAGCTCTCATCCACGAACTTCTCCAGGCGCTTGAGGTCCGGCGCCGCGTGCACGTCGCCGGTGAAGCCGAAGAACGCCGTGCCGTTATAGGTGAGGATGGCGCAATTAATGCCCATCAGGCCGCCGATCGGCACCCAGGGATACCAGCACAGCATCTTGTGACCCATGAGGTACAGCGGGACTTGCGGGCCGGGGACGTTGGTGCAGATGATATTGCACAGGCTCAGCGGCAGTTGGCTGGCAACGGGTCCAATATTTTTCCAGAAAGCGTTGGGCAGGGTTGACAACAGACCGCCCAGCAAGCCTACAAATTCGGCCGCGCGAGCGCGCTTGAGGAACTCTACTCGTTCCGTTACCACGGCCAGCAACTTCACGGGATCGCGTAGATCCAGCGGGAGGGGCACTGGCACGAAGGAGATTTGATTTCCCAGTTCCGTGGCGCTTCCGTTGCCGCGCACGTTCACCGGGACCACAACTCGCAGCGACCGCCCTTTTAGATCGACGCCGCGTTGCTCGACGTAACGGCCAAAGGCCAGAGTCACCGTCGTAAGGACGACATCGTTCACCGTCCCTCCACAGGTATTCTTGATCGCCTTGATGTCGGCCAGCGGCACCTCGGTCCAGGCAAACTTCTGCGGCCCTTTGCAGATCACGTTGAAGGGCAACGGCTCTGCTGGGGTGGCGAGCTCCGACATCACGCCCAGCAGCTCGGCAGGAACATCTGTGGGATTGGCCACAGCCTGCTCCGCCATGTTGAGCAATCCCGAATGCAGAGTGGCCGCCTCGTTGACCAGGGAGAGGTAGGACTTGGCTAGCCCGTCCAGGAAGGCTGCTCCTGCATCCTTGGGCGGCGGCGGCGGCGGCTCTACCTTCGTTTTCTTCCGCGAGATCGGAGGCGGGTTCGGGGAGGCATCCATGATGACATTCATCGCGCCGACGCCAGCAATGCCATCCGCCAGGCAGTGATGGATTCGAACGATAAATCCCGTGCGCCCACCCTTCAGACGCGCCACAGTAAAATCCCACAGCGGCCGCTGCCGGTCCAGGCTCTCGCTCACGATCTTCCCGGCCAGCGCCTTGAGTTCGTTCTCCGTCCCGTACTTCAGGGTTACCTCGCGAACGTGGTTCCGAATGTCGAACTGCGGATCGAACTCCCAACTGGGAAGGCCTAAATCGAAAGGAGAAGCCACCGCACGCTGACGGTAGCGCGGAATCAGAGAAAGCTTCGATTCGATGAAAGCGCGCAGGTCGGCCAGCTTTATCTCGCCCTCGAACATGCTGACCCCAGCGATATTGAGCGGCTGACCCGGGCGTTCGACGTGCAGAAACAGCGCGTCTCCCCAGGAGAAGGAATTGTTACCGGCCCCATTCGTCATAATAGCTACCTCTTCCAAGCTTGCTTACGGGGTGGAAGCCCCCGCATTTATGCGGGGGAAGGAGCGCTTCAGCGCTCCGGAAAAAGTTCGACTTCGATTCTGCGCTTTAGCGCCGGGATCGAGAAATCCCGGGGCTGAAGCCCATTTCATAATCGAGCGCTTTTCCGCTGGACTAAAGTCCAGCTCCCCCTGCTGAAGCAGGGGGCTTCTACCAAAAACCTTCCACAGAATTTTCCGCAACCGCTGAAGGCGTGCTCCACCGGTCGCCAATACATCACAGTGAAACTGCTCCAAGTTCGTTCGCCCCCCTCGGGTCAGGCTGACTTCCTTCCACGGTGGCAAACCGATATCAGGTGGCGACACAGTCTCCTCAGGCCAGGAAAGAGAATCGTGACGTCAGTTTCACCAGCTTGAGCACTTTGTAGATATCGACGTTAACGCCACGCAATACGACCTTGACGGTTTTCCCGTCGGCTAAACCGGCTAGCTTTTCCATCGCCCGGAGCGCATTCGGATCGATCCGGCGCACGGAAGAGAAATCCAGGACCACATCGCCCTGGGCAGTGTCCAGCGTCTCCCGGGCCGCTTGCAAGCCCTGCACTACACGCTCTCCATCAATTTCAAGCCACTCGGCATTCCTTGTCATACGCACGACCATTCCTCAGCGGTTTGTGGTTGCGATGCCTTAGCCACCGTCGGCAGGCTTCGTCCCCGATAAGCGCTCCAAAACAGCTCAGCCAATTCGCTCAACAGCGGCATGCGCGGGTTCGACCGCCAGGACGGATCGTCAAAGGCAATCTTGACCAGTTCGGGCATCGCCCGCTCGAAGTCTTCCTTCGAAATTCCCAAGTCGGCGATGGAACGCGGAATCGCCAATCGGTCGAGCAACTGTTCTGTCGCGGCCACCAGGTTCTTCACCTTTTCCTCAATCGTCTGACCGCCCAGACCCAGCAGGTCCGCGACCATCGCGTATTTCTTGTGCGCGATATACCCACGCTGGTTCGGCGACGGCATGAACTTGGTGGGTACCCCGGCATTGAAGGCAATGACGTGCGGCAACATGAGCGCGTTTGCGCGACCGTGGGCAACGCCAAAGCGCGCGCCGAAAGCATGAGCCAGCGCATGATTCACGCCCACCGCGGCGTTGGAAAACGCAATCGCCGCAATGCAGGCGGCATTGTGCATCATGGTGCGCGCCTCTTCATCCTGGGGGTGCTCATAAGCGATGGGCAGGAACTTGAACACCATTCGAATGGCCTGCATGGCGTTGGAGTCGGTATAGGGTGAAGCGAAAATCGAAACTCCAGCTTCCAGGGCGTGGGTCAAACAGTCGATGCCGGTATCGGCGGTAAGCCCTTTCGGCATCGACATGACGAACTGCGGATCGACGATGGCGACATCCGGACTCAGCGAGTAGTCGGCGAGTGTCACCTTGCGCCCGTGCTCTTTGTCGGTCAGGACGGCAAACGGAGTGACTTCGCTCCCCGTTCCGCTGGTGGTCGAGATGGCAATCAACCGCGCCTGGGCAACTTTTTCGGTTGGGTACTGGACCACGCGTTTGCGGAGATCCAGAAACGGCGCGGCCAACTCCTCTAAGTCAGCCTCCGGCGATTCGTACTTGAGCTTCATGATCTTCGCCGCGTCGATCACGGACCCGCCGCCCAAAGCAATGATTTGATCCGCTTTGTAGAAATTGAGCGCCTCCACTCCCTGCATCACGACCTTGACTTCGGGCTCCGCATCAGGAATGACGGACACATGAACGAGAGTTTCCGGTGGAATGTGGCGACGGACAGTATCTACATGGCCGATCTGTTCCATGGCCGGATTGGTGATGATGACGGTGGAGCGCGACGGGAAATGGCGCACATTCTCCACCGCGTTCATGTTGAAGTAAATCTGATTGGGAACTCGGAACCACATATGGGCTTGTGTCCTTCGCGCCACGCGTTTGATGTTGAGGTAGTTGTACACATTTACGTTATCGGTGGTGCTGTTGCCTCCACCGGTCCCGCATCCGAAGGAGAAGGTGGGCACCATGTCGTTGTAAACGCCACCCAGCGCTCCGATTGATCCCGGCGAATTGACAATGATCCGGCCCGCGTTCATCACCTCACCGAACTTTTGAATGATCTCGTCGTTGCGCGAGAAGATGACCGCCGTATGTCCGATCCCGCCGGCATGATTCACGTCGACGCATACTGTGAGCGCCTCATTGACCGATTTCGCCCGATAGACGGCGAGCACGGGGAACAGCTTCTCGACTGATAAGGGATGTTCGGGACCTACACCTTGAATCGGTGCAATCAGGAGCTTGGTCTTCGGCTTCACCGACAGGCCGACCATGCGGGCGATATCGGTGGCTTTCTGACCGACTGCCATGGGCTGCATGTATCCGGTCTTGGGATCGATCACCGTGCGTCCCAGCAGTTCCGTCTCTTTCTCGTTGCAGATGTGCGCGCCCAACTCCGAAAATTTCTGCAGCACGGAGTCATAAATCTCATCATCGATCACTACCGTCTGCTCGGAGGCGCAAATGGTTCCGTTATCGAAAGTCTTGGAGGTGATGATGTCCACCACGGCCATGTTCAGGTCTGCCGTTTTTTCCAGATAGACCGGCGTGTTGCCGGGCCCTACACCCAAGGCTGGTTTGCCGGAGCTATAGGCGGCTTTCACCATGCCCGGCCCACCCGTGGCATCGATCAGGCCAACGTCTTTGTGCCGCATCAGGTAGGCATTGTCTTCCAGGGTCTGCGATTCCAGGCAAGTGAAAACGCCTTCGGGCGCGCCGTGCTTCACCGCCGCCTCATACATGATCCGTACGGCCTCGTAGCAACAGTGCCCGGCGCTGGGATGCGGACTGAATATGACCGCGTTCCGCGTCTTGATGGCCATAATGCATTTGAAGAGCACCGTCGAAGTGGGGTTCGTAATCGGGGTGAGCGAGAAGATGACCCCGATCGGTTCAGCCACCTCCACTACACCGCGTTCCGGAAACTCGCGAATGACGCCAACGGTTCGTTTGTCCTTGGCGTAGTTGTAGACGAACTCCGTGGCCACCATGTTCTTTAGGGCCTTGTCTTCCACAACTCCAAGCCTGGTTTCCTCAATCGCAAGCCGGGCGAGATATTGAGCTTGTTCCAGTCCAGCCAGCACCATCGGTTTGACAATGCGATCGACGTCCTCTTGCGTGTATTGCGTAAAGACGGCGGCGGCGGTCCGGGCTTGGCTAACGAGTCCTTCCAGGTAAGCAATCCGTTCTTCACTGAGGCTTGCAACAGTTTCTGCCATGCTTCTATCTTCCTTTCAAATTCTCCTGCGCTTGCGCCTCAGCAGTTCCTTGGCGGTCGCCCAGTCTCAAGTTCCCAAAATGAGAAGCAGGAACTTCTTCATAATGCAGTACCTAAGACCCGGGTTGCAGTGACGAGCGAACCACTTAGGTGTGATTCCCGTTACGGGAATATGCCGCGGTCATCGCGGTGCTCTCTACCGCACCGGGCAAGGTCGTCTGGATTTGGCCGCACGATCCTGGCCTATATCGCCTGGAAAGACGCACACAAGGACAAGCAACTGACGAATCGGGACAGCTTAATTTCGGACCACGATGCGAAGCCTCATCGCTCTGCGAAGCACCGGTCATGGTCCTGGCTCACGTCGTGGAGGCCGCTCCCGTTCCGCGCCGAACTAATCCGCAGCGGACGATATGGCCTGAGGTATCGCCGTAAGGCAGCACGCAGCATTGTTAGGGCACGTTTCATCATGCGCCAATATCCGTTAGAAGGCTTAGTACGAACTCTTTTCACCCAAACAGCTTCATCAGTCCCTTCGCCGGCAGATCGGGCACGTGGAACGTGCGTCCGCTCAGCGCTTCCGCAGCGCCGTAGCCGCTGCGCACCGCACCTTCCATAGTCGAGGGCCATCCCGTCGCTGTCCAATCTCCCGCAAGAAACAGCCGGGGCCAGGGACTGACGTGTGAAGGACGAAATGCGTCGCTGCCTGGGCTAGGCGAGAACGTCGCGTGGACTTCCTTGATGACCGTCGCTTTCGTCAGCGTGGCTTCGCGCGCGACTGGAAAGAACTCTCCCAGTTCCCTGACGGCCATCTCGATAATCTCAGCTCGCGATTTCTCCACCAGCGTTTTCGACGCGCTCACCACCAGCTCCAGGTAGCTGCCGCTCTGCGGCGAATCCCTCCGCGTCGCAAGAATCTTCGACTTCTGGAACATCCACTGAATGGTGCGCTCCAGCAGCACCGCATGCTCCAAAGGCGTGATCTCGCGATCGAACCAAAGGTGTATCCCGGTAATCGGAGAGGACGTAAAGTTGCGCAACTGATCGCGCAGCCGGCCGAGTCCCGGAGCATCCGGGAGCAATTTTTCGACGCCGTTGAAAGGTGTCGCCAGAATCGCGTAGTCGGCGCGCACATCCTCGCCACCAACACAGAGCTGCATGCCATCGGCATCGGCGCGGACCGAATCCACAGCGGCCCGCATATGCACCTTGCCACCGCGCGCTTCGATGTACTCCGCCGCCGTCCCGTAAAGCTGGGAGAGCGGCACGGACGGAAGCCCCATACGGCCCGCCTCGGCCGACTTTAGAAAAGATTCGCGAAAGACTTGCGCAGCGTAGCGGACAGACATCCAGTCCAAATCTTCGTTGAGCGCGCTGACCAGCACCGGCATCCAGAAACGATGGATTGCCTTTTGCGGCTGGCCGTGACGCAAGAGCCACGACAGGAAATTTTCGCCGTCGTCCTTGGGAAGTCCGGGGACAAGTGCCATCATTGCGCGCGCGATGGCAAACTTGTCTTTCAGATCGAGGACGGAGGAATCGAGGAACGAGGGCGCAGCATGAAAGGGCGGCGGCAGCGCTCCCGGCTTCAGCGTCGAGTAGCGTCCTCCAGGAAGGATGAACGTGATCTCGTCGTACCAGCGGATTTGCTGCTCCACCCCGAGGCGGCGATAAAACTCGATGAGGTTGGTGCAGCAGCCGAGCAGGACATGCTGGCAGTTGTCTACAACTTCCGCCGTGCCGGGCAACTCGTACGAGGATGCGCGCCCACCCAGGTAGGGCCGCCGCTCAAACAGTTCAACTTGATACCCGGCGTCGGCTAGCGTGCTTCCCGCGGCCAGACCTGCGAGTCCGCCGCCAACGATGGCGACCGTCAAACGCTGCGGGTTGGGCTGGACGGCGCTCATGTCAGCCGCTTCCAAAATCCCTTACTTAACACGACCAGCTTTTCCGCGGTGCTCAACCGGACCCGCTCCGAGAAGACGTCGTAGTTGCGTGCTGCGATCTTCTTCAGCAGCCGCCGATAGATCTCAACCAGCGTCCACAATGCTGGCTGGCTCTCTTCGTCGATCAACGGCAGCAATTCGTCCGCCGCGCGATAGAATTCCCGCGCGCGCTCGGCTTCGAACTCGAGCACCGGGCGCAACGACGCCAAGGCGGTGCCGTTGGTCAGCGAGCGGGCCTCGACTCCGAAACGTGCCAGATCTTCCTTCGGCAGGTACACGCGCCCCATCTCGGCGTCTTCTTTCACGTCGCGAATGATGTTGGTAAGCTGAAAGGCAACCCCGGTTTGCTCCGCCAGCTTTTCGGCGCGCGGGTCGCGATAGCCAAAGATGCGAATACAAATCAAACCGACGACCGACGCCACGTGATAACAGTAGTCGTAAAGCTGATCGAAGGTGTCGTACTGAAGTTGCGCAGTGTCCACGCCCGGCGCGGGTTTCGGGGTAATGCCCTGCTGGGGCACGTCCATCGCCGTACCCTGCACCAGCTTTTCCAGCAGCTCGAGCGGTATGTTGTATGACTTCTGTGCATCTGCCAGAGCAAACAACACCGGATCATCGGTGCGCTCGCCCTCGACCACACGGCGCAGCCCATTGATCCATTCATCCAGCTTTTCGCGGCGCTGCTGGGCTGGGATGGAAAGGTCGTCAGAGATATCGTCGGCATGACGCATGAAGGCATACACAGCCGACATGGCGTTGCGCTTAGGTGCAGGGAGAACCAGGAAGCCGTAATAGAAGTTCTTAGCGGCGGAGCGCGCGATATGACGACAAACTCCGTAGGCGGCCCGCAACTGTAGCGGGTGTTCGTTCACAACAGCTTTCCCGCGGCGGCCCGCGCCAGCAGCCACAACTTGCGCGGCTTGGAGATTACGGGGCGCCGCGTCAGCACGTCGTACCTTTGCCGCTCGATGGCATTCAGGATCTCCAGCCCGCCACGGCTGAACAATTCGATGTCCAGCGCCAGGTGTTTATCCACCATCCCTGCCAGCGGCAGGCCCATCTGAAACCACTCACGGGCACGGGCGACTTCAAACTTCATCATCTCCAGAAATGCATCCGTCGCGCGACGTTGCGCGATGTTATCTTCCGTCACGCCGTACTTCGCAAGATCGTCCAGCGGAAGATAGATCCGCCCTTTGCCGTAATCGATGGCAACGTCTTGCCAGAAGTTCGCCAATTGCAGGGCGGTACAGGTGAAATCGGAGAGCTTCTGCCGTTCCGCATCGCGATAGCCGCACAAGTACAGCACGAGATGTCCGACGGGGTTCGCCGAATATTGGCAATACCCCAGCACATCGGCAAATGTTTGATATCGAGGGGTCGTCTGGTCCTGGCGAAAGGCCCGCAGCAGATCGGAAAATTCGTGTTGCGGAATTTCCAGTTCGCGCACCGTCTGCCGCAGAGCGACAAAGACCGGATGCCTGGGTTCTCCGGAGTAACACTGCTCCAGTTCCGCTTCCCATTGATCGAGCAGTAGCAAGGATTGTTGCGGATCGCCTACTTCGTCGCCTAGATCGTCCGATATCCGGCAGTACGCATAAACGTTGTAGAAATGCTGATGTAGATGTTTGGGTAGGAACCAGGTTACGACCGAAAAATTCTCGTAATGCGAGTGCGCCAGCTGCGAACAAAATTGCTGCGCTTCCTTGAGCGACGGCGCCAGTTGAGGAATGGCATACTCCGCCGGCAAAGACTGCCAGCCAACCGAAGCATCCATTCTGAGCTGCGGGGGAGATACGTGATTGTCGGTCGGAACAGAGGACATGCGATTCGATATGCACTCTCTACCGGAGTCAGGGGGTTACGTGCAGCTTAACCAGCACTTAAGGCGCGTGGTAGTGTTCCGAAAGAGGATCTTACGGTACTCGTTCAGCGATGGGGCTGTTCGCTCTTGCCCTCTCTTTTTCTTCCGCCTGACGATTGCGCAAATATTCCTTCTTCGCCTTGAAGCCTTGCCGAATCATCCACGCCATAGCCAACAGGAACGCCGCCCAAGGAAGGTAAATCATACGTCAAACCTCATTCCGTCGCGGTTCGCTTACGTTCCCGGGATGATGGCCGTCTTGATGTCGCCGTTGCGATTGAGCATGTGCCGCAATACCTGCTGCAAGCGCGAGAGAGGGGCTTCGCCGGTGATGTAGTCCGTTCCCTTGATCTTGTTCTCGCAGATCAGGGCGAACGCTTTGCGCACCGTCTCTGGCGTGTGATGGAACGTGGCCTTCAGCGTCAGCTCGTTATAGTGCAGGCGTTGCGTGTCCAAGGCAACCGTGGTCCCGCTGGCGCAACCGCCGAAGAAGTTGACGGTGCCGCCTTTGCGCACCATGTCAATGGTCCACTCCCACGCTTGCGGGCGGCCTACCGCCTCGATGACCACATCGCAACCGCGTGCTTCGGGAGTAAGCTTGCGCACTGCCTTCACCGGATCGTCCACGACCGAGATCTGGACTGTGCTGTCAGCTCCCACGCGGCGAGCGGCACTCACTTGCGATTCACGTTTCACTACCGAGATCACGTTGCAACCGGTCAGCTTCGCCACCTGCACGAACATCAAGCCGATGGGACCGGCGCCGATCACGGCCACGGAGTCCCCAATCTCCATTTTGGTTTCGTGCAAGCCGCGCAACACGCAGGCCAGCGGCTCAACCATGGCCGCATCCTCGAAGCTGACGTGCTTCGGGATGGCCAGCATGTTGGTTTCTACGATGCGACGCGGAATGCGAATGTACTCGGCATAGGCGCCGTTGTTGAACAGCAAGTCCGAACAGAGGTTCTCCTGGTGCTTCGAGCAATAGAAGCATGTGCCGCAAGGGGCGGAATTCAGCGCCACTACCCGCATACCTTTGCGAAAACCTTTAACATTGGGCCCAACCTCTTCGATGACACCTGCCAATTCATGACCAAACAGGGCCGGAGGCACAATCATGCGCGCATGATAGCCGCGCTGATACACCTTGAGATCGGTGCCACAGGTCAGTGCCACTTGCACCTTAACCAGCACTTCCCCTTCACCCAGCGTGGGAATCGGCACCTGCTCGATCTTGACGTCCTCTTTGCCATAGAGAACCGCCGCTGTCATTTGTCTGGTCACTTATTGGTCCTTCCATAAGCTGCCCGGCTGAATAACCACCTTCATGGAGTCCGGTTTGGGATGGGCAGCCAAATCCAGCGCCTCGACGGATTCGGCCAGCGGAAAGCGGTGACTGATGAGCCGCTCTAATTCCATTTCCCCGCTAAACACAAATCGTGCTGACTCTTCCTGCAAATCCACGGAAGCGCTGTACGACCCCAAAAGACTCTTTTCATCGACGCAAACCGCCCCTGGATCGATCATTGCCTCACCGCGCTGCGTTTGCGCGAACAGCAGTACCCGCCCGCCAGGACGCGCAGCGTCTATGGCTAGCCGAATTAAAGCGTTGCCGGCTACTGCAAGTATGACCGCATCCGCCCCTCGGTCCTCCGTCAGCTCTTTGATGGCCCTTACGGTTTCGGAGGTAGAAGCGTCAATGTTTTCGTTCAGGCCGAACGTATGAGCTATTGTATGCCTCTGAGGAAACAAATCGGAAGTCCTTACCCGCGCCCCGCAACGGCGCGCCAGCACTCCAAGCATGATGCCGATCGGCCCCTGGCCGATTACCAGCACCGATTCCCCGGGCGTAAGTCTCAGCGTTTCAATACCTTTCATGCAGGTATTTACGGGTTCAATAAAAGCAGCCTGCTCGAAGGAGACGCCTTCCGGAATACGAATGACTCCCTTGCGAACGATCCACTCCATCACCCGAACGTATTCGGCAAATCCCCCTCCGCTGGGCTCATAGCCTGCGGTCGCGCCGACTTTCTTGTAGGTGGGACATTGGGCGAAGACCTTGTGCCGGCAGTAGTAACATTCGCCGCAGGGGATGTGGTGGAACACCATCACGCGATCGCCGAGTGCGTACCCAGCAACATCTTCGCCGAGAGCAGCAACCACTCCGGTGGTTTCATGGCCAAATATCCGCGGGGCGGAATGGGAACCAGTTGCAATCTTCTTGAGATCGGTGCCGCAGATGCCGCAGGTGTGCACTCGAACCAGGATTTCACCCGAACCGATCTTCGGGACCGGAACGGTCTCCAGCCGGACATCGTTAACGCCGCGATAAACGGCCGCCTGCATCGTCGCCGGGATCGCTCGCTGCCCGGCGGCAGTTCCGAATTGTGTGGCAACCGACATTCTGTTTTGCCCGGCGGCTCAGGCCAGGAAAGCGTTCTCCTCTCGCGAAGAGGCTGAATACTCTCTAATTAGATGTTCCAGTTCACGGCATAGGTTCGTAGATGCGATAGCGGTGTTGGCTCGTATCTTAACCAACACCGGCCACCATTTCGGTCGCAATGCGACATAGAAAAGGAACCGGCCGTTGGAGAACCTTCCGCTCTTGTCAATAAACCGCATCAGCGGTGGCATCGCAAATCCGGAGTCATCGGAAATTGATTTCACGGCAGCGAACTCCAGGCCACGCTCTTTGGCGACTTGCGCTACCGCGGCGCCCTCCATGTCCACCACGTCCGCTCCGTATTTCGTCAACAGCTCCTGCTTCTGGAGCGCATCGCTTACATCCTGTAAAGTAGCCAGCACCCACCCGCTGCCGCTCGTCGAGTAGCGGTCGCCGGAGGCGACATTTACCACTTCGCGGACGCGCCCCACGTCGCCCACCTTCAGCCTGGGCGAAATCGCTCCACCAATTCCCGCCGAGAGCAAAAGTCTCGGTTGAGCATACTCGATCGCGGTTTCTGCCGCGCGGCGAGCGCACTTTTCGCCAATGCCGCCGACCACAACAACGGCCTGCGGCAACTCGAACAGCGCAAGGCCGTCAACCTGCTGCGACTGCATCTTCCCCAAGAGAGGCGCCAGTTCCACGGACATCGCGGCCACAATCGCGATGGGCTTACGCGCCATAGCCGTTAGCCTGGAACCAGTCCACCGCCCGTCGCAAAGCGCCATCGACCGGCCCGGGATTCCAGCCCAGCTCGCGCTCCGCCTTCGCGCTGGTGATAAACATCTTCTTGCGTCCCATGCAGACCGCGTCCAACGTGACTCGCGGCTCACGCCTCATAATCGTACCGCTAACTAGCGTATCCACTACACCCGTCGCGTACGCCACCGCGTAAGGCAACTTCATCTTTGGCGAAGGCAGACCCGTAATCGCCGCCAATTTATCCAGGATCTGTTTCAACGTCAGGTTCTCACCACCGAGGATATAGCGCTCACCTGGCACTGCTTTTTCCATCGCGAGCAAGTGTCCTTGAGCGCAATCCACGACGTCCACCAAATTTAGTCCCGTATCCACATAGGCCGGGAATTTACGCCGCAGGAAGTCAACCACGATCCGGCCGGTGGGCGTCGGCTTGATATCGCGCTCGCCGATAGGAGTCGTCGGATTCACAATCACGACGTTTTGTCCGCCGCGGGCCGCCTCGATCGCAAGCTGTTCCGCCATGAATTTGCTGCGTTTGTAATCGCCAATCATGTTGGATAGCGTGACCGGCGTTTTCTCGTCGGTAAGACGGCCGTTGTTGCCGAAGCCCATGGTGGCAACGCTGCTGGTATAAATAACCCGCCGGACGCCTGAATCTCTCGCCGCTACCAGGACGTTCCGGGTACCTTTCACGTTGGAGTCGTAGAGTTCCTGACCGTTGCGCGCCCAGAGCCGGTAGTCCGCGGCTACATGGAAGACGAACTCACAGCCCGACATCCCGGACCTCAGCGACTGGGCATCCCGCAGATCGCCAAGAACGCGCTCCGCCGGCAGGTCGGCAATGTTGTCGATACGGCTGGTGGGACGCACCAACAGCCGCAACTCCGCGCCTCCGGAAAGCAGTTGCCGTGCGACGTGGCTTCCCAGAAATCCGGTCGCGCCTGTAACAAAACATTTCATGCGAGTTCAATTTCCGGAACGTTTAGGGCGTTCTTCAAATAGCTCCTTCCGGCGATAGGCGACATATGACAGCGTCCTCAAGAGGGGAAACTGCTCCGGAACGGTCGAACAGAGTCCCGCTTGCGGGACAAAAGAGCTTAGCCCAGCGCTTCAGCGCTGGGTATGCAGCATGCAGAATCGGAGTGCCGTAGGCACGGCAGAGACGGCGATTTGTGCCGTCCCTACGGGACTCATGTTTCAAATACAACGCCAACTATGTATGGATCCGAGTTGTCTCCCAGGGATTGGTAACCGGGATTCCCCACACGCTGAAATCCTTTACGTTCCGAGTGGCGACGGTAAGGTCATGATGCTTTGCCGTTGCTGCGATGAGGCCGTCGATGATGGCCAGCGTGGTCCCTCTGAGCTGTGCTTGGCCGGCCATTGCACCCCAGATTTCCGCAATTGCCCCAGTGATCGGCAACAGACGATTCGCAAATCGGGCAGACAGCTCGCCGTCCAGCCATTGTTCCAACTGATCGCGCTTCTTCCCCGCAGGCAAAAGCGTCACTCCCTTGCGAATCTCCCCGAAGGTAAGGACGCTTAGGTGGAGTGTGTCTTCATTCTGAGCGTCCACCCATCTCTTTACCCTCACATCCGGCGGCCAAGGCCGGCTGTACTCGGAAATTACGTTGGTATCGAGCAGGAAACTGCTCATAGCTCGATGTCCCGGCCCGGATCTTTATCGCGCTCCAGATCAATCCCGGAACCGGCCAGGGGCGACTCCATCAGAAACTCGGAGAGAGTTTGTTTGCGCTGTTGACGCTCGGCCGGTTGCGCCGCCTGTTCCAGCAGGATGGCGGCATAGGCCGGCACGTCCATGCCGCGAGCGGCGGCCTGGGCAGTCAGTTCGGCCTCCAACTCAGGCTTGATGTCGAGCGTGATGGTCATCGTCGCAGCTCCTCCTGGCCAGTATAGCCATTTTTTCAGGGTCGCAGAAAGCACGACTGCCACAACCTTCTCACCGGTTTTTGGCGAGAAGGTGGGAGCCTGCGTTGGTCAATGGCTACGCTGGTCTCTGCGCGCCACGCGCAACTGCTCTTCTTGCGAGGCCGCCGACGCTTTTGCGTACGTGGTCAGTGCAAGCAGCGGGAAGTATTGCCGGTACATGTAATACATCAGGTAAAACACTCGCGGAAACCCAGTGCCGGTGTAGAGCGTTTCATCCCACGAGCCATCCCGGCGCTGCGTCTTCAGCAGATAGGCGATACCGTGCTGCAGCGAGTCGTTGCGGGTGTCATTGGCGGCGAGCAGTCCCATCACCGCCCACGCAGTCTGCGAAGGCGTGCTCGGGCCAACTCCCTTGGTATTGGGATCGTCGTATGAATCGCAAGTCTCGCCCCAACCGCCATCGGGATTCTGCATCATGCGCAGCCACTCCACGGCCTGCAGCACGAAGGTTTCGTGATAATCCACGCCAACTGCCTCCAGGCCCCGCAGCACCTGCATGGTCCCGTAGATGTAGTTCACGCCCCAGCGTCCGAACCAGGAGCCGTCAACTGCCTGCTCATGCTTGATGAACTTGAGCGCGCGCCGTACCGGCTCGTCCTTCAACGAGTAGCCATAACTCGCCAGGCATTCCAGCACGCGGCCGGTGACATCGACCGTCGGCGGATCGAGCATCGCGTTGTGGTCGGCGAAGGGGATGTTCTGGAAGACCATGCGGTCGTTGTTCTTGTCGAACGACGCCCAGCCGCCGTTCTTGCACTGCATGGACAATATCCAGTCCAGTGCGCGTTGCGCCGACTTGGTGTGATAGCTCTCGTTGCTGGTCTTCACCCGGCTGAGAGCCAGCATCACCTGCGCGCTGTCATCCACGTCGGGATAGAACTCGTTGTTGAACTCGAAATACCAGCCCGCCGGCGCTGCCTTGCGGTTCTTCACGCACCAGTCGCCTTTGCGAGTCACCTGCTTCCGCAACATCCACTCGCAGGGCCGCACCAGGCGAGGATCGTTGGCCGCCACTCCGCTTTCCGCCAGGGCAAACACGGCATACGCAGTGTCCCACACCGGCGACATGCAGGGTTGCATGCGGAAGGTAGTCTCTTCCTCGATGCCGAGCTTTTCAAATTCATCCATCGCTCGGATGACTTGCGGATCGTCCAGCGAGTAACCCAGACAGCGCAACGCGATAATGGAATTCATGATGCCGGGATAGATTGCGCCCAGGCCATCGCTCATCTCCATGCGCTCCAACATCCACTTCTCCGCGACCTTCAAGGCGCGCGCACGCAGCGGACGAACATGGATCTGCTCGAGGAAGTGAATCAGGCGATCCAGCACCAGGAAGAAATTGCGCCAGCTCACCAACTTTTTGGCCCAATGCAAGCGCAGCTGGGTCCGGGTACGTCCGCCGACAAAGAGCTCGTCAATTCCCTCTTCCGCGGGAATCTTCTTGAACGGCTTCTTGGCGTACGCGATGGAGAGGGGCACCAGAATGGCGCGTGACCACGATGAGATTTCGTAGATGTTAAACCAGAACCACTTGGGAAACAGGACGATCTCGGGCGGAATTGCCGGGACGGCGTCGTAATCATATTGCCCCAGGAAGCACAGATAAATCTTCGTAAAGGTATTGACCTCAGTCACGCCGCCCAAGGCGAGAATGCGCTCGCAGGCCTTCTGGAGCTGAGGATGATCGGCACTGTAGCCGGCCATTTTCAGCGCGAAATAAGCCTTAACAGATACGCTGATGTTGGAAGGGCCATCGTTGTAAATCGGCCAGCCACCGTCCGGATTTTGACGATTCAGGATCTCGGTGGCGCACTTCTGGGTTCGCACGGGATCTTCGGTACCGAGAAGGCGATGCAGCAGGATGTAATCGGAAACCAGGGTTGTGTCGGCGCCCAGTTCGCCACACCAGTAGCCTTCGTCCTGGTCCTGGAGGGAGAACAGGTATTGCCGCGAAGCATCGACGGCGGCGGCCACCCGGCTCTTGATGTCATCGATTTTGCCGAAGCGCACTTCGGCAGGATCGGAAGAATCTGACATTCCCTCTCTACTCCGCCATGGCAGGCGCAGCGCCAATGGCCTCGACGATCTCGGAGGGTAATCCGAAGCGCACATGCTCCGGCATGACTTCGATTTCACGCATATTGGTGAAACCCTGCTCTTCCAGAAAAGTCACGGCCTCTTGCACCAAGATCTCCGGGGCCGAGGCTCCGGCCGTCAAACCCACCGTATTGACGTTTTCCAGCCACTCCGGCTTGATCGAGCGATAGTTCTCGATCAGATGGGATTGCGCACCCAGATTGCGGGCAACTTCAACCAGGCGGTTGGAGTTGGAACTGTTGTCCGAGCCGACAATCAGGAGAAGATCACATTCGCCGGCCACCTCCTTCACCGCCGTTTGCCGATTCTCGGTGGCATAACAAATGTCCTGCGCGTGCGGCCCCTGAATGTTGGGGAACCTCTTCCTGAGCGCCGCGATGACATGACCGGTTTCGTCGAGACTCAGCGTGGTCTGCGTCAAATAAGCGACCCGGTCAGGATCGGGAACGTGAAGGTCATCCACGTCCTCGGGCGAGTCCACCACCTGCGTAACCGCCGGCGCTTCGCCCAGCGTGCCAATGACTTCATCGTGGTCCCGGTGGCCGATCAGGATGAGTGAATAGCCCTCCCGCGCAAACTTCACTGCTTCCACGTGGACCTTGGTGACCAGTGGGCAGGTGGCATCAATGACCCGTAACTCGCGCAGCTTGCTGGCGTCCCGCACCTCGGGGGCGACCCCATGCGCGCTGTAGATGATCCGCTCGCCAGAGGGGACTTCTTCGACGCTGTCCACGAAGATGGCACCCTTGGCGCTCAGTTCGTCCACTACGTAGCGGTTGTGGACGATCTCTTTGCGCACATAAATCGGCGCTCCGAATGTCTCCAGGGCTATGCGAACAATGTCGATGGCGCGTACTACCCCGGCGCAGAAGCCCCGCGGCTTCAATAAAAGTAAGGTTTTGGCGTCACTTTGAGTCATTGCTTTTATGCTGTCCAGTATACGGGTAGAAACCCAAATTCCCCACACTTACTCTATTGTATGTAACAGCGCTGGGAATCACAAAGGTAACGACCTGAGATGGCTCAATTTAGCCGCGTGCGGCGCAAATTTCGCAGCCAATGGCAACGGCGCAAAGTGAGTCTCCACGGTGCGATGCCGGGAGGGGCGCAAAGGTTGCGGGCAGCCACCTGTACAGGCTGCGCGTAAAACTGTTGTGGCCGACGCCTCTACAGGCTGCGCGTAAAACTATTGGAAAGACTTTTGTTGGGAGCCCCCCTGCTTCAGCAGGGGGAGCTGGACTTTAGAGCAGTTCCTTAGAAGCTATATCCGAAAGTGAGGGGAGGCAGTAGGCTGCAGATGGCGATCTCCGCAAGCCCAGCCATGCCACGACCATATTCGGATGATTTGCGCTGCAAGCTTCTGCAGGTCTATGAGCGAAG
>DATCCF010000037.1:0-6825 GCA_036511435.1 Terriglobales bacterium
CAAATGCTGCAGGCTGGGCGCGTATGGACGCGAAGTCGCTGTTCGTCGCGGAACACCCAAAGCAGATCGTAACGATTGGAGCGGCCATATTCGTGAACACTGGCCGACTTCTGGGGATTAATCTCACCGCGGCACTTCGACGACATGGCGACTATTCGCTCAAGTGGATTGCCGCTGCGAAATGGGCCCAATAGCATTCGTAGACCCTGAGGCGTTTATGAGGACTCAACCTTGAGGTCTCGCCGTGAAACGTAGCGACCGATCAAGGCATACACAAACAGCAGCGCTGCGGTGAGCCAAGCGCCTAGGCTGACGGGTTTCGGCAGGTACATGGCAATTGCGGTACCACTGGCGACCAAGATTGCGCACAGACTAGCAAACTGCCACATGCCATACATAAATACGAAAGGCAGGTAATGGGCTCCGAGCACGATCATGAAAGCTGGGTAAAACCAACCAGGCCGAAGGGCCGCAATCCCGATCACCAAAGGCAGAGTGAGCGGCAAGGTGAAGGCAACCTGTATGCCAAGCGCATTCATAGGGTGCCCCTTCGGAAGCGCGTAAGTGTGCCCTATGCTCCGCAATACGAATTGGGTCATTGGGAAGATGAGGAATCCCCCTAGCACAAGGATCAGCTCTCCCAAACGAAGGGAATGCCATGTGCACCCTGCTGCCGAAATGCCCCACAACACAGCCGAGACAAGCTGACCGGCGAAGCCACCGAGAAAGGTATCGCGAACGTCTTTCTGCGCCTGAGCGATTTGCATATGTGTTCATGCTACAGGTCAACCAGCAGATCGAAACAGGTCCCCTTTTAGTCGGCATACAGGTCGTGATCTCGAGAGCGAAGCGAGCCCTCAACGAATAACGGTCGCTAGGGCGTTTCTCGGGACCAATCTGGAAGGGTTACTGTCGGTTTGCCCCAGACTCGGGCGGGCCAAGTCCCCGAACCGCAGACGACAACCACAGAAATTCACTTGCGTCCCCGGAATATCAGGGCGAGAGCGATGATCAACACTACTCCGAACAAACAAATCCAAACCACATTGCCACCCATATTCCAACTCTGCATGCTATTTCCGTGCACGGGACCTCCTCCCGGACTGCTGTTTGGGAATGCGAAACGCTGCCAGACTCACTTCTTCTGATCGTCCATCGTCCCCATATGTTTCTTCATCGTTTGCATGTGATCCGTCATAGCTTGCAGGTAGTTAACGATCGCCTGCTGCAGTTCCATCTGGCTCTTCATGCTGGCTTGTTCGGTTTCCATGTGGCTCTTCATGGCGGCATCGGCGGCAGCCATTTTGGCCATGTTGTCCTTCATCAGAGTCTGGATCTGCTCCATCTGCGTACGCATCTGTTCCATCTGCGTATGCATCTGCTCCATCTGCGATTTCATGCTCTTCGTGTCCGTGCCGGAACTTTGCGTGGCCTTCTGGGCTTGCAGCGGTGCGCCGTGAAAGCCCATTAGCAATAATGCGAGAATCGATACGAACAGCAGTTTTGTCATTGTCATTGCTCCATCTCCCAGGTGTTCTCAAATCGATTGCCGACAAAAACCGGATCAGCGCTTACCGCAACAAGCACAGTTTTGTGGCCGAACTAGACTACCAAGTTGACCAGCGCCTGATCTGCTCACAATTGCTCACAGCCAGCGTGGACGGATGCTAAGTTCCAATATGCTAGGGGCTTGGCAATTCGGTGATCTCCACAGTATCGGGCTGTTCTGCCGTAATTACGTGAACTATTTCCTGATCACGTGGCGCCCTTCAACCATTCTCCCAATACGCTGTAAGATATTCGACGCGACGTTATCGAATCGAGGGACCTCCATGCAGAAGTGCCAATCCTGCGGCGCGGAGACGACGCAGGCAACTCCGTTCTGTGCTACCTGCGGAAAACCGCTCGCCGACGAAGCGGTGGGAACTTACAGCCCCGACACTCCGACGTTGCAGTTCGTCCCAAGACAGCCCACCCCCAGGAAGCCCATATCCCGGCCATCCTCCCATTCCTTTCGCAACGCGGGCCGCTTCGCACCGGGTGCCCTGGTCGCGGGTCGCTATCGAATCGTCGCCCTGCTCGGCAGGGGCGGCATGGGCGAGGTCTACCGCGCGGACGATCTCAGCCTGGGCCAGCAAATCGCGCTCAAGTTCCTGCCGGAGTTCGCCAGCAGCGAGGAGACCCTGGAGCGATTCCGCAACGAAGTGCGTATCGCGCGGCGCATTTCGCATCCCAATGTTTGTCGCGTGTTCGACATCGGGGAGACCGAAGACCTGATCTTCTTCACCATGGAGTACATCGATGGAGAGGACCTGGCTTCGCTTCTTCGCCGCATCGGACGTTTACCCGGCGATAAGGCTGCCGAAATTGCCCGCAAGATTTGCGCTGGAGTTGCTGCCGCCCATGACAAGGGAGTGCTTCACCGCGACTTGAAGCCCGCCAATGTAATGCTCGACGGCCGCGGAGAAGTTCTCATCACTGACTTCGGCCTGGCAGGGGTGGCTCACGAAATCGAGGATGTGCGCAGCGGCACGCCGGCGTACATGGCTCCCGAACAGTTAGCCGGAGAAGAAGTCACGGTTAAGAGCGACATCTATTCTCTTGGTCTGCTTCTGTACGAGGTGTTCACGGGCAAAGCAGCGTTCGATGGCAGGACGCTGGAAGAGATCGTTCGCGTACGTCGCGACAGCACCCCGAGCCGGCCTTCCTCGTTGGTGAAGGACCTCGACCCGGCTGTCGAGCATGTGATTCTGCGCTGCCTTGAGTCAGATCCCGCGGCCAGACCGGCTTCAGCGCTGGCGGTGGCAGCGGCCTTGCCCGGTGGAGATCCGCTGGCAGCGGCGCTGGCCGCTGGCGAAACTCCTTCCCCTCAAATGGTGGCAGCCGCGGGCGAGACTGCCGGACTCAAACTCCCATTTGCGCTAGGATGGCTGAGCGTCGCCCTTGTGGGACTGATTGCCTTTTACCTGCTGGCGGCAAAGACGAGCGGTATCGCCAGGATCGATGTCCCGTATTCGGCGGAGATCCTTAACCAGAAGGCGCGCGACATTGTGCAACAGCTCGGATACAGCGCGCCTCCCGCCGACAGCGCCGACGGATTCCTCTACAACGATACTTACCTCGAGTATCTGCATGACAATCCGAAACTGCGTTCGAGTTGGGACGCTGCGTTGCGAGGCCGGCCGCCGGCCCTGATCTACTGGCTGCGCGAAAGTCCGTCGGAGATGGTGGCCACCGAAGTGAAAGACAACTCGTTGACTCCCGGCATCGTAGACCTTGACGATCCGCCGGCGATTCTCTCTGGCATGGTCCAGATTTCCCTCGACTCCCGGGGCAGACTGTACCACCTGGAAGCGATTCCGCCCCAGAAAGAGACCAGCTCTGCTGCATTCGCGCCTTTCGATTGGAATGTGCTGTTCCAGTCGGCCGGTCTGGACCGGGCGCAGTTCCAGTCTGCGACATCGACGTGGAATTCGCTGGCGGCTTCCGACGCTCGCGCCGCGTGGACGGGTACATGGCCGGGCACTACCTATCCCTTGCGCGTCGAAGCCGCCTCCTATCGTGGCAAGCCGGTTTATTTTGCCTTGATTGGGGACTGGACCGAGCCGATCCGGATGGAACGCTCGGATGAGTCCTCCGGCAAGAAAGTGGGAAATGCAGTCCTCGCCGTGCTTGCTGTGCTCCTGCTATTTGCTGCCGTTCTGATCGCGTGGCGCAATTACACGCGGGAGAAGGCGGATGTCCAGGGAGCGGGGCGGCTGGGCATCGTCATCTTTTCGCTCCAGATACTGCTGTGGTTTTTCAGGGCGCATTTTGTCCCTTCGATCTCGTCGCTCGGACTCTTCGTGCTGGCGGCGAGTTCATCTCTGTTCGTCGCCGCCGTTGTCTGTGCGCTGTATCTGGCCATCGAACCTTACGTCCGGCGGCGCTGGCCGCACGCCATCATCTCCTGGAGCCGGCTCATGGCGGGGCAGGTCCGCGACCCGCTGGTTGGCAGAGACATGCTCTACGGTGTGCTGTTGGGTATGAGTTGGGCACTCATCTATTCCATCTTCTTTCTGTTGCGCCTGCGAGCGGGCGATGCGCCGGCGCTGGGTACCACGGATTACCTGCTGGGAGCGCGCCATGTACTCGGCTCGTGGTTGTGGCACCTGGCCGTTTCGGTGCAGGGAACGCTGCTTTTCTTCTTCGTGATGTTCCTGTTACGCGTCATTCTGCGCAAGCCTTGGCTCGCTGCCCTGGCCTTTGTGGCCGTGTGGACGGCGATCAAGACAGCCGGAAGCCACCATCTGTTAATTGACGTGACCACCTTCGCCGCCATCTATGCTATCGCCGCGTTTGTGGTGTTGCGTTTCGGATTCATCGCCCTGGCGGCCGGCATGTTTACGGTTGACTTGCTGCTGAACATCCCGATCACCACCAATCTGTCGAGCTGGTATATGGGCGGCTCTCTGTTTGTACTTCTGACCGTAACTGGTTTAGCGGTTTGGGGATGTTACAGCGCTTATGAACGTCCCCATTTTGAGCCTCGAGCAGGCTGACCCGTGTCTTGCATGCTACAGCCAATTGGCGTATTCTAAATAGCCAAGAGGCTACGATGACTTCAGCCGTAATCGCCAAGGTCCTGGGAGGCAAGAAAGTCCTGGGACGTTCGATTAAGAATTTCGCCGAGCTTGCGCAACTGGTCCGCGAGGGACTGCCAGCGGGTTCTCTGATCGTGCTTGGGGAAAAGCTCGATCTGAAGAATGCGGCGCTTTCCAAGAAACTAGGCATTCCCCAGCGGACCTTGACCCGCCGTCTGAGCCAGCATTCGCGACTTACTGCCGCCGAGTCTGACCGCACCGTTCGCCTGGCACGCGTGTATGCCACGGCGGTTGACATGATCGGCAACACCGAGAAGGCTACACAGTGGCTGCGCACTCCCAACCGCGCCTTGGGAGGCGAGCTTCCCATCGATCAATTGGGTACCGATCTCGGGGCCAAAGAAGTGGAAAACATTCTGGGGCGCATTGCCTACGGCGTCTATAGCTGATGCGTCTTTGGAGGATTTGCCGCCAACCCCATGCGGCCGGCGCCTTCTCAGGCGAAGGTGCTCGGCTCTACGGCGGGCGTTGGAACAGCCCAGGCGTGAGCGTGGTGTACACGTCTCCCTCGCTCGCCTTAGCGGCGCTCGAGACTTTTGTTCATCTCGAACCCAATCTGCAGCCCGACGATCTGGTATCGATTGAGGCGGAGCTTCCCGACGATGTCCCGAGCGAGCGCCTTGATCTGAAGTCCCTTCCCCGCAATTGGTACAAGCTGAGGGACGAATCGCTGCGAGGGTTTGGCGATCGTTGGACTCGGGCAACCGAGGCCGTCGCCCTGCAGGTGCCTTCCGCAGCCATTCGCGGCGAATGGAACGTGCTGCTAAATCCCGCACATTCCGGCTTCCTCAGGATCAAGATCGAACACCCTAAGCCCTTCGCGTTCGATCTTCGAATGTTTCCCTAGAGTCTTTCCAGAGTGGTTCCAGGATTGGTGTATCCGGCAGGTGTCCCGCCCTAACATTCTGAGGGTGCCCCCCAAGCCGATATTGCTTGGGTGGGGTAGTTCCATAATCTTCACCAGCAACCGCATTCCCATTCGCTCCCGCGTGCGTCGGATCCCAATGCGAGCGAGGTCATCGTAGCCATAACTACACGTCTGTGCGTTCGCAGGAGTCGGCGGGTCGGTGATGGCCAGAGTCTTCAGCGTGCCGTTCTGGTTCCACGTCAGGTCTCCCTCGACCGTTTGGGGACTTGACCCAACGACAAACTGATATTGCGTCGGACGGCCCTCGGCGTCGTAGGTGCAGGCGGTTAATCCGTCGTTGGTCATGTTGCCCATGCCGTCGTAGCTGAAGCTGGGAACATGATTGACGAGCAGGACCATAACTGCCCCGCCCTAGCCAAAACCGGGCTAGAACGGGGCACCCCATGTTATTGGGAGGGGCTAGGGTGGGCCATCCGCCAAAAGCTTCTGCCTGACTGTGACCCAGGTTCCTACTCCCGCGTGATATCCCACTCATTCGCAAAAAGCGCGAATGAGTGGGGCACCCGGCATTTTGTCGAATTCCTACTCAGAGCCCACTATTGAAGGGACCGGCGTCTCCATCACGAGTCTGGCCGTCCGAATGCTGCCCTCCCGTGTCGCGATCTCTGTACCAGCGCCACAAGAGAAGCACTTGATCGTCCCTTCGTAATCGTCATAGGCCTCGTCGAGATCTATCTTGAACCCGCAACCAAGGCAGTTGATTTGCATCATATACTCTCCTCTTTCCCCTACCGAGTCCCACAACACTCAGGCGATGGCGTTGAGCTACCCGCCCACCAGAAGCACAATATCGACCTTATCGTGGTTTCATTCACTGCGGTACCTCTGCTCTTTCCTGAGGTGCTTCGAGTCTGCCAAACCCGCTGGCAGTGGCCACTTTTGCCATGTTTCGTTCTCCTTCCCATGAAAGGGCTGTTTTAACCCTCGGCCAGAACATAGCATGTGATAGGCCACTCCCGTCATCCCGATAAGTGACTGAAAAAGATCAGACTTGCTTAAAACGTGGCAGTAACTCGGTAAATGATTCCATAGATCCAACTCCATACAATCATCCAATCTCCGCCGGGTGCCCCACTCATTCGCGGCTTTTGCGAATGAGTGGGTGTGCCGTAGGGTCGCCCATCACCGTCACGGGACGATACTTAATCTCCAGTTTCCACTCCTGACGATTAGTTCTCAGCAGCCCCTCTTCTCCGTACGCATAGTAACGAAAGCTACTCCATTTCCACTGGTCGGGCTGCGCCACCAATCCCC
>DATCCF010000038.1:0-19294 GCA_036511435.1 Terriglobales bacterium
CCCGAAGGAAGTCCGTAAGTCCGGTTGGGATCTGAGGCATGAGAGCCCTGTCGACATCGCAGGACGATGTTGAATCTGAGGCTGATCTGGTGAGCCGTGAGGATTTGACCGTCTACAAAATCGTCTACAACGGCCCAGACGACCGTTCGAAAACGGCCTGTAAGTCATTGAAAAATTTGGTGAGCGCGGAAGGAATCGAACCTTCAACCTACTGATTAAGAGTCAGTTGCTCTGCCAGTTGAGCTACGCGCCCGGAGCGGTTTAGAAGCGGAATCAATAACTTGCGTGGACTCCACCGTACCTTCCTGTACCCGGGCCGACGCAAGCGGTCCCTACATTGTTCCCTACACGCGTCCTGGTTTCCGAAGGGTAAGCGATGGATCGAACTCAAGTATAACAGAGGTCGCGAACCGCGTCCCAGAGATGGAACAACTGGCATCCGCACTTCGAAAACGGTGCTGCTTAAAATTGGCGTCACAGCGGCCGGCTTAGCGATAGGAGTCTTCTTCGTTTTTCTCGGCATCGGTCCAGAAGCTCTTTCCCATGCATCGGGCCAGAATCTAGCGGTGATTGCATACTGAGGCGGAATGACCAATCGGGCGTACTGCTCTCTTTACAACGCGGCTTGTCGCGCATTTAATAACCGTTTGGAGACGCTCCATAGTGGAACTCTATCGGTCTTTGCCGCCTGAAGCTGTGCAGATCCTCCTGGTTCTCTTCTTGTCTTTCCTTGTCGGACTGGAGCGTGAGGAGCACAAAGCCGCCGTCGGACACTACGGCTTTGGGGGAGTGCGCACGTTCCCGCTCATAGGGCTGATCGGGTATTCGATGGCACTTCTTTCCGGGACGCAACTGGTCCCGGTCACACTCGGGTTCCTGGTAATCGCCGGATTTCTTCTGCTTTCCTACTGGCATAAGCTTTCCAGTTTCGAAGCCGCCGGTGTTACCTCGGAAATGTCCGGCCTGGCAACTTACCTGGTCGGCGCGCTCGTCTATTACGGTCACTTTTGGATTGCTACTGCGTTAAGCGTAGCGAGTTTGCTGCTGCTGGAGCTCAAGGTCGTTCTCGAGGAACTCGCCAGCCGTATCCCAGCGGAAGAGATACTTACCTTTGCCAAGTTTCTGCTTTTGTCAGCCGTCATTCTGCCCATTCTGCCCAATCGTGAATTTGGTTCTTTCCATATCAATCCCTTCAAGACGTGGCTGGCCGTCGTCGCTGTAAGCGCGATCTCATACGGCAGCTATGTATTGCAGCAGGTGACCAAAGGGCGGGGTGGAGTACTGCTTGCTGCCCTCCTGGGAGGGGCGTATTCGTCGACGGTCACAACTGTGGTAATGGCCCGCAGGGCCGCGCGCGAGGAGCGTCCCCATCTGTTCTCCGGTGGCATCTTGATGGCATCCGGCGTGATGTATCTTCGTCTCGTCGCCCTCCTGGGATTATTCAACCCTAAACTGATGGTCATCCTGATGCCCGCGTTTTTGACATTGGCGGGTTTGGCAATCGCCTTCGGCTGGATTTGGTCCCGCAGACCCGACGCCAGTGTCGCGCAAGTGAAACGGGAGTTTGTAGCAAAGAACCCTCTTGAATTGCGGGCCGCCTTTCTGTTCGCTTTTCTTTTTCTGGCGATGCTCACCTGCACTCAGTTGGCTGTCGCCTATCTGGGTAGGGCCGGGGTCAACACGCTGGCAGCCATTATGGGCGTTACGGACGTAGATCCGTTTATCCTGGGGATCACCCAGACCGCAGGCACCAGCACGCCTCTGAGGCTCGGGGCAGAAGCGGTCTTGATTGCCGCGTCCAGCAACAATTTCGTCAAGGGAATATACGCTTACGCATTTGCCGATCGGAAGACGGGCATTCAGAGCGTCTGCCTGCTGGCTGCTCTCGCAGCGCTCGGTCTCGCCCCGTTGTTTTGGGTCTAATTACGGCTATTCATCGCATGTGCGGCAGGGTTCCTGCCTACGGAGCTTTCTTGTTCGCAAGCGATCGCACGTAGTTGATCAAGTTCCAGAGCTCATCTGGCTTCAACCGGATTGGTTCCGCCGGCATGTGATCATGGCCATTCTTGAGTATGTAAAACAGCTCTCCGTCGGTTGTGTCCTTCAAAGTCGCTGGATCCCGAAAGTCGCCAATCTTGAGCTTCTCATCCAGTGCTACATCGCCCTTGCCATCCCCGTTATTTCCGTGGCACATGGCGCAATCATATCCATAATATTTCTTTCCTTGGGCGATGGACTCGGGGGTTAGCTTAACAGGATTGACCTGTTGCGCCGCGTCGGCAGGAATCGTGAACGAGCGCGGCGTCGCAGCTTTAGGGGCAGTTTGGCTTTCCTGTGCTGTGGCAGCGAACGCGCAGAGCAACAGCACCAGAAGGACCACAAAAGGCTTCAACATGATGGCCTCCTTGTTCCCGACACATATCGGACAACTAACTGTATAGGATTATTAACTTTCTGAGATAACCATTCCGTGACTTGGCTCGCATTGCGATGTGACCTCTTCGGGTCGCTCCTACCTGTAAGGCAATAACATAGCGGCAACGATCGTAGCTTGATCCATCCGGCCAATCGTCTGCAACTCTCGTGGAGCGACGGCGTTGCCCAACCCCCTGCCTGGCGGGGGGCGTCAGCGGTCTATGTGCCGGCCAGTTTTTGAATGGCGGACATGTTCTCGATCAGCAGGGTCGAACCATGAAGCGCGGCAATGTGATGCTTGCGAAAATTGGCAAGGGTGCGCGTAACGGTCTCACGCGACATGCCGATGATTTGCCCGATCTCATCATGGGTCAACGCCACCTTGATTCCGCGACCGTTCGCCATCCCGGAGTCCGCGTGCGACCAATCCAGCATGAGGCGGGCGATTCGCTCCGGTGCTGAGCGCATGACGAAGGAGCGGAGCTGTTGGTACGCCTGCTGGCACTCGCGGCTTAGATGGATCGCTGCATGCAGGCAGGCGACACGGTGTTCTTTGAGAAACTGAAGGAATTCGGCCTGTTTTACAAAGTTAAGCTGGCACGCCTGGCCAGTCTCGGCAGTCGTATCGTACGGCGTTCCAGACACGGTTGCATTCAGCCCTAACACCGCGCCCGGCTTTGCGATCTTGAATATGAGGACATGGCCTTCGCTCGAAGTGGCCGACAACTTCACGCGGCCTTTGCACAGAATGTAAATACCCCGGCATGCCTGACCGTCGACGAACAGAGTTGCGCCAGCCGGATACGCAACAGTGAACTTTATCTTTTGAAAGGCTTCCATTTCTGCTTTAGGCAAACGACAGAAAAATCCCTCGGAACAAAGGTTGCAGGAGAGACAGTTCTCTACCAGTTCCATCCCATACGGTGCGTGCATTGCCACCCTCCCTGTCGGGGGCCCATATTGCTGCAGAATCCCTAGGAGTGGATGCGGGAAAATCGACTTTGCTCGATTACGGCCGACTGCCAAGGATCCTGCCGCGATTATAAGGGACAATACCGTGTTCAAGCGGAACAAATTTGTTCAATATTGCTCAGATTTGCTAATTTTGTCGCCGTGGCACGTCCGGTGTCGGGTCTGTCGCTGCACACCCTATTTCCGGCATACCATTCTTCAGGACCACTTTCAGCGTGCCTTCCTTTGCCGAGTTTCCGAACCTGTCGTACGCCTTCACGATGTCGTTTATCGCGAAACGACGAGTCACCAGCTGCCGGTTCTTACGGTGTATTATGTCGAGGTGTAGACGCGCCCCTTCGGAGGTAGGAAATGAGCGCCAGGGGTATCCCAGCCCGCAGCCCAGGCCCTCCAGCCAAGCGGCTTCCGCGGCCTGATGCGGTGCGATCCGCAAAATCCGCCACAGATGAAATTGCAAAGCCCTCCCGGCTTCAAACACCTAAGCCGCAACCAAGAAATGGCGCTACGGTTTTCAAGGCTGAGGCCTTTCTAGCCAGAGCTGGTTTGGGCAGAAAAATTCTCCGTCTGAAAAAAAATGAGGTGGCCTACGCGCAAGGCGATCCTGCCGACTCGATTTTTTACGTGCAGAAGGGCCGGCTGAGAGTAACTGTCACCTCCGCGAACGGAAAAGAAGCGACGATTGGCTTGGTGGGTGCTGGGGAATTTTTGGGCGAGAACTGCATGGTCTCAGCTCATCTTCTTCGACTCGCCACGGTTACTGCGATCACCGAGTGCGCACTGCTCAGGATTAGCAAGGCGGAAATGGTCCGCGCACTTCGTCAAGAACCCGAATTTTCGAATGTGTTCGTGTCCTTTCTGCTTGTCCGTAACGCTCGCATCCAGGCCGATCTGGTCGATCAGCTTTTCAATTCCAGCGAAAAGCGGCTGGCCAGAATTCTGTTACTGCTCGCGCAGTTCGGCAAGGAAAGCAAACCCGAGACGGTGGTTCCTAAGGTCAGCCAGGAGACATTGGCTGAGATGATTGGCACAACCCGGTCCCGAGTAAGTTTTTTCATGAATCGCTTCAGGAAACTGGGGTTCATCGAATATAACGGCGAGATTAGGGTTCACAACTCCCTCCTCAACATCTTTCTGCAGGAATAAGGTGCAGCGGTTTTCTTCCGGATTTCACTCATCCCATCAAGCGCGCGTGGGTTACTGCAACCCCTCGTTCGACACGCTTGACTATGGTCTGGGCCGGACCGGACGCATATTTTCACAACTTGGTGTATAGGGTGGAGCACCGCTTCAGCGGTGCAGTTAAGATTCGGGAATGAGACGGCTTTAGCCGCTGAGGTGACGGAAATATTACCTCAGGCGCTATAAAGCGCGATCCAAGAACTGACCGCAGTTATGCACGCCTGAAGAGGCTGCGGAAAAATGCTGTGCATCGTACTTTCATGGTGGGAGCCCTCGCATCTATGCGAGGGTAGGAGCGCTTCAGCGCTCCGGGAAAACATCGGCCTGGATCACGCGCTTTAGCGCCGGGCATCGAAAACCCAGGGCTGAAGCCCACTTCAAGATCGACCCCTTATCCGCTGGACTAAAGTCCAGCTCCCCCCTGCTGAAGCAGGGGGCTCCCACCAAAAGTGTTGTCCAGAGTTTTTCAGCAACCTCTGAAGGCGTGCTCCACCCATCGCTTATACACCAGATGTGAAACGGCTATAAGGGAGGCTTATTCGATTTGCACCAACTGGCCAGCATCCACCGACGGCTGCGGAGTCTGCAGGGTTTGCGGCGCACGCCAGTAATCCATATACGACACCTGATGGACGCACGAGACGGTGCAGTGTGGGGCGCAACTCTTTTCCGTTAGGAATTCGCGGCGGATGTCCGCAACAGAATAGTGCTCAAGCGGAATGGCGGGATAGCCGCGCTGCTGCGAACAGTAGTGCACCAAACCGTCCTCGCAAATGTAGAGATAGCGCGCTCCAGCGCGGCAGCGCCACTGGTTTGGCTTGCCATTGGCGATGTTATTCTGGTACCAGTTGAAGCGCGCGTAGTGGTGCTTCTCGAGCGCTTTCATCTTCAGGAACACGTCGCGCTCGACCTCGCTTAGCGGCTGGAGTTGTCCATCGCCATCGTGGATAATGCCGATGGTGGAAGTGAAGCCGAGCTGCACGGCGCGCCTGCCCACGACCAGTGCATCGTGTGGATTGTGGGTGCCCGCGCCGACCACCGAGTTGATGTTGACGTGAAAGTCAGCGTGTTCGGCGAGCAGTTGCAACTTCTTATCCAGCACCTTCAGGGACTTTTTCGAGACCTCATCCGGCATCACGTTATCGATGCTGATCTGCAGATGGTCAAGGCCAGCGCGGTTCAGGCGCTGAATGCGGTCCGCCGTGAGCAGATAACCGTTGGTGATCAAGCCCGTCAGCATGGGATAAGTGCGCATGTGCGCGATGATCTCGTCGAGTTGCGGGTGCAACAAAGGCTCGCCGCCGCTGAGCGTGACAATGCTCGTTCCCAGGCGCGCCAGTTGATCGACGCGGTGCTTCATGGTGTCCAGAGCGACGGGCTTGGAAAAATCGTCGTACTCGTTGCAATACTCACAGGCGAGATTGCAGCGGCGAATCGGGATGATATGCGCCATGACCGGGTGGTCGGTGGAGGCCAGCCCTTTGGCGATCATCTTTAATTCGCGCAAGCGGCGTTTGTAGGCTACGACACGCCGCCGCACCCCTGATGACGATTTCGGCATACTAAGCTCTTTCTATTACAACATATCCGATACCGGGCTTGGGAAGCGGTTGCACTTGTTCGGGGAATTTCAGCAGCGAGTGGGGTCAGATGGCATCCAGGCGGTTGCCGGCCAGCTCGTTTCGGCGCTAAGTGGCTGAAGCGGAAGCGTCCTAACAGGGAGCTGCTGGCCTAAAACCCAGCCGATAAAACCTCAGCTTCATACTGCTCCAACGCGGCAAAGTGTTTTTCCGTCGGGAGCGCAGATTCTGAGGCCGCACAATGAAGCGATCAGCCGTACTGCTGGCTAGAGTTCTAGGGTTGATTTCAACGGCCGAGCTAAATCCACACGGCGCCGTGTCGCTGCATAAACTTGCCGATGGACTTGCGTTTTGAGATCTGTGGCAATGCGTTCTTCAATGGTTAGCGCTTTGGCGGTGCGGTGTTGTACTTTCTAATAATCGTTTCCTCCTCTCCCGATTCTGGAGGAGTTTTCCGATCAAGAAAAGAACAGCGAAGAATCCAAACGTCCCGAGCAAAGGCCCAGCGGTATTCATAATTCGTTCCTACCTTCCAAGATGATACCCCTGTTAGGACACCACCGCTGCAAGCCGGTAACCTGCGCCTCGCATCCGCGCTGGTATAATGAAGAGATTCAGCTATCCACTCTGGAGTTACTAAAGCATGATTCGATTTCTGCAAACGCCCGGACCGATCAAGAAAATTGTGCTGGGCGGCATCCTTCTCGTCATCTGCGTGATGATGGTAATCACCCTTATCCCCGGCGGCGGCTTCCTCAACGACATGTTCGGCGGCGGCGTCACTCAGAGCGGGGTGTTGGCAAAAGTTGGCAATCAGGAGGTCAGCCTGCAAGAGGTATCGCAGCAGGCCCGCCTCATCGGCCGCCAGCAATTCAAGGGGCAAACCGTGCCTCCCGCGCTCATGCCCTATCTGATGCAGCGGGCTGCGCAAGGCTTGATCACACAGAGGGCGCTGGTGTATGAAGCCGACCGCATGGGGCTGGGCGTCAGCGATGACGAACTCCGGGTTTATCTGCACCAGGGGCAAATGGGGCAGGCGATATTTCCGGGGGGAAACTTCATTGGTCAGCGGGCCTACGAAGATTTCATTCAGAACCAGTTCAGTATGGGCGTGCAGCAGTTCGAGCAAGAGGTGAAATCGGAGATTGCACAGCGGAAACTCTTGGCTCTTATCGGCGGCGCAGTCTCCGTCAGCGACAAAGATGTCACCGAGCAGGTGCAGAAGCAAGGTGTGAAGGTGAAGTTCGAGTACGCCGTGCTGACGCTGGACGACGTCAAGAAGCAGATCAAGCCGACCGACGCCGAACTGAAGGCATTTTACGAGCAGAACAAGCAGCAGTACGCGAATTCCATTCCGGAGAAGCGCAAGGCGCGCTACATCCTGATCGACACCGCCAGACTGGCGGACAAGGTTTCGGTCAGCCAAGCCCAGTTGCAGCAGTACTACAGCCAGCACCAGGACGAGTACCGCCTTCCGGAGACGGTGACGGTCCGCCACATCCTGATCAAGACCCCGACGCCCGATGCTGACGGCAAGGTCGATCAGAAGGGCGTGGATGCGGCGCGGACGAAGGCGGACGACATTGAGAAGCAGTTGAAGAGCGGAGCCAACTTCGCCGATCTGGCCAAGAAGAACTCTGAAGACCCGGGTAGCGCGCAGAACGGTGGTCTGCTGCCGCCGATCACGCGCGGCCGCACGGTTCCGGAGTTCGAGCAGGCTGCCTTCAATACCCCAGTTGGCCAGACCACCGACGTCATCCGTACCAGCTACGGCTTTCATATCATCCGTGTTGAAGCTAAACAGCAGGCGCGGTTGAAGCCGCTCGACGAAGTGAAGTCGCAGATTGAGCCGTTGATTAAGCAGCAACAAGTCTCCAGCCAGGCGCAAAACTTGGCCAATACTGTGCAGACACTGGCCCGCACGGCCGGTCTGGACAAGGCTGCCAGCCAAAAGGGACTGACCATTATCGGCACGGATTTCATTGCGCAGACCGATCCTCTCCCGGGCGTTGGCAACTCGAAGGACCTGGTCAGCGCGTTGTTCGAAGCGAAAAAGAACGACCCTCCTGGCACGGCCCAGACCTCGCAGGGATATGCAATCTACCAGGTGACCGACATTCAGCCGCCGCAAACGCCGACGTTCGAGCAGATCAAGGCGCAAGTGGAGGAGCAGTTTAAGCAGCAACGTGCGCAAGCCCTGCTGGCGCAAAAGACGCAGGAGCTTTCGGACCGTGCCCATGCCAGTCACGATCTAAAAAAGGCGGCCAAGGATCTGGGCGCCACGGTCAAGACCAGCGATTTGGTTGACGCCAATGCGCAGGTCCCTGAAATCGGCCCCATGAACGGCGCCGCCGCCGTCGCTTTCAGCATGAAACCAGGCGAGATCAGCGGCCCTCTTCAGGGCGGCCCGAACGGGGTGGTGCTAAACGTGCTGGAAATCCAGCAGCCCTCGCCGGAAGAAGTGAAGCAGAACTGGGACAAGGCGAAGGAAGCGTTGCTGGAACAGAAGCGCTCCGAGTTTGAAGGGCTCTACATACAGAGCCTGCGCGATCAACTGGAGAAAGAAGGGAAGATCAAAATCAATAAGACGGAGATGCAGCGTCTGTCCAGTCTTTCCGAAGGAACGTAGCGCAGCGAGGGGTTCCGATTTTTTGGCCAGCGGAGAAAGTCTGCTGGCCTGCTTTTTCTTGATTGGCCGCAACCGAATGAATGCCAGATGCTGGCGACTATTGTTTATCTCCGTCCGTCTAACTATCGCTCATGCTTTCACAACGCTCATCCGGTATTCTCCTGCACCCCACCTCGCTCCCCTCGCGCGGTGGTATCGGTGATTTGGGCCCCACGGCGTATGAGTTTGTAGACTGGCTTGCCGCCGCCAAGCAGACCTTGTGGCAAATTCTTCCGCTAGGTCCGGTGGGATATGGCAACTCGCCGTATTCGTGTACTTCCGCATTCGCCGCAAACGTCCTGATGATCAGCCTGGAACGTCTCGCCGATCGTGGCCTCATCGATCATGAGCGAGTCGGGGCGGCGCCCGACCCGGATTCTCCGGTTGATTTTGACAGCGTGCGCCAGCACAAGCTTCCCCTCTTGCGGGAGGCGGGCAGGAACTTCTTGCGGTCGGCGCCGAGTGTGGCGCGGGAGCGCTACGACCGCTTCTGCCGCGACAATCATTGGTGGCTGGAAGATTATGTGCTGTTTAGTGGCCTGCGGGAACGCTACGGCGATCAGCCCTGGAATAGCTGGCCGGAGGAAATCGTTCGCCGGCGCCCCGATGCCATGGCCAAACTGCACACTAAGTTGCGCGAGCAACTCGACCAGGAGCGCTTCCTGCAGTTCGCGTTCTTCGAGCAGTGGGCGGCTTTGCGTTCCTATTGCCGCGAGCGCGGCATTCGCGTTATCGGCGATGTCGCAATTTTCGTCAGCTACGACTGCGCCGACGTGTGGACTCATCCCGAAATTTTCCGCTTGAAGGAAGACCTCTCACCCGAGGTGGTGGCCGGCGTGCCTCCTGATGCCTTCAGCGAAACTGGGCAGCGCTGGGGGAATCCGTTGTACGACTGGGATGCGCTGCGGTCTCGCGGCTACAGTTGGTGGATCAAGCGAATGCGCTGGGCGATTGAGACTTGCGATATCGTCCGCCTCGACCACTTCCGTGGCTTTGAAGCGTGCTGGGAAATTCCCGCCGACGAGCCGACAGCGATCCATGGCCGTTGGGCGGTGGGACCGAACGCCAACTTATTCAAAGCCCTCAAGAGCGCGTTGGGCACCTTACCGTTCATTGCCGAAGATCTCGGCCACATTACCCACGAGGTGCGCGATCTGCGTAAGAACCTGGAGATGCCGGGTATGAAGGTCCTGCAGTTCGGCTTCTCGAATCGCGGCGCCCACGTGTACCTGCCCCATCAGTTCGAGCCCGATGCAGTGGTGTACACCGGCACGCATGACAACGACACCACCGTGGGCTGGTGGAACTCGGGTGCAACCGAAGAGGAGAAGGCGGCGGCGTCAGCCTACCTGGGAATTGGAGCAGATGGAGTAAATTGGGCGCTCATTCGAGCGGCGCTGACTTCCGTGGCGAACCTTAGCGTGATACCCGTGCAAGACGTGCTGGGGCTCGACAGCGATGCGCGCATGAATGTTCCCAGCCAGACGGCCGGCAACTGGTCATGGCGATTGCGACCCGGCGCGTTGACCGCGCCGCTTGCAGAAAAGCTGGCTGCCCTGGTCGAAGTCACGGACCGCGACGAATGCGTGAAACAGCCGTCAGCGCACGGCGAAAAGAGCGACGGGAAAGTGAGCGAAGATTTCGCGGCATAGCGGGGCGCGCTCTGCCACATTGAGCACTTCGCCAGTAAAGATGTTGTGCCACTGAGCACCCCTCACCTCCGGCGGCAACACCAACTCCGAATCATTCCAGGCCGCAGCCAGTGGCGGTTCCTCCTTTCCCTTCATCAGGGTGTAACTCAGCCGCGAAGCCGCTACAATCGCGGCTTCTCCCTGGCGCACCCGCGCGAAGGCCACGACGTGGTCTTCTTTGCCGCGGTTGGCCTGTAGCGGAATATACTTGCCGGCCTGGAAGAGCTCCGGGTGTTCGCGCCGGAAGTTCAACGTCTGCATGGTGACCCAGAGCTTGATTCGTCCATCGTGGTAGTCACGGAGGATTTGCTGGCAAAGTCCTACTAAATCGCCCGATTGCGAACTTTCGATTAACTGTTCGAGAGCACGCTCGCGCAAATCGAAATCAACTGGACGCCGGTTGTCGGGATCGACCAGGCTGAAATCCCAAAGTTCCTGACCCTGGTAAATGTCGGGGACGCCTGGACAGGTCAGCTTCAGCAGAGTCTGTGTCAACGAGTTGATGGCGCCAAAGTACTGCACTGCCGGTAGAAACTTCTGCATCGAATCCCAAAAAAAGTTCAACCTCCCCCGGCACGTCGGCGACAGGATGGTCTCGATGAACCGGTGGAGACCCGCGACATACTCAGGGTTCGGGCTCAGCCAGCTCACGTTGATTTTAGCTTCGTGAAGGGCCTTTTCCATGTACTGCTGCATGCGGCGTACGAAGTTGAGCCGTTCTTCCTCGCTGTCCATCTGTAGAGGCCACGCGCCCACCAGCGTTTGGTACAGCAAGTACTCTTCATTGTTGTCGGGCACAATGCGTTCATCGGACATCTCGAGCTTGCGATTGCGGTTGATACGCCGCCACTTCATCACCAGCGCGGCCCAATTGCGCGGCATCTCGGAGAGCACATCAAGACGCGCCCGCACGTCTTCGCTGCGCTTGCTATCGTGAGTCGACGTCCCCAGCATGGAGTTCGGCCAGTACTCGTTACGCAGTTGGTTAGCGTGATGGAACTCCGCTATGGGAACTCCGAACTTGCTCGGTGAACCACCCACCTCATTCACCGAAACGAAGCGCGTGTAAACGTAGCAGGCGGTGTCTTCCAGTCCTTTTGCCATCACCGGCCCGGTGAACTGCTGAAACTTGAGCGTGAAGTACAGTTGCTTGCTGTAGCCATACATCGTCTCGCCGCTATCATTGCCCTTTAGCAGCAAAATGCTCTGCAGGAAATCGAAGACCGTGGGAGCCATGGTTTCGTTGCGCCGTTTGGCGCGAGCGATCGCCTGTTGGACATAGCGGCAGTCACGCTCACTCACGTTTCCGCGCTCGTCAACGTAGGTACGGTATACCGGGAAGCAGGCGATGGTCTCACGAATGGCATCGCGCAGGACGCTGTGCGTAAAGTCGCGGGCGCGCCGATCCTGGCCGGAGATCTCACTGAGCAAGTCCGTGAGCACATGAACTTCGCTCGCCAGGGCCCGGTGCATGATGCGCTTCTTGCTCTCGTAGATCAGCTGGTCGACGGCAACGCTGCCTCCAATTACGCGATGGTAGAGATTGGTGAAGTGGCGCTCGTTGCGGTGGTCAATCAGAATTCCATTCACCAGGTTGGCGAAGTCGTAGCCAACCGTGCCATCCACTGGCCAGTTGTCGGGCAGAGTTTCACCGGGCTCAAGAATTTTCTCGACCAGCACGTAAAGAGGGGCTTGTTGGTTCATCCAGTCGTGTTGTCCGAAGGCAGTGTGAATGTTCGCTTCGATGGCGGCCTCGGCGAGCGGAGATATTGGATCGGCGCCCAGGCACTGGCTGGCAGCATAGAGCATCTGCAGCCGGACGAAGTACTGTGCAGGATTCAGCAGTCCGTCGGGATGATCGACGCGCAGCCCTGAGATGAGACCCTCGCCCAGCAGCTTGCGGATCAGCTTGTGGGTTTCCGCGAAGACCAGCGGGTTTTCCATGCGCAGGCCAACCAGGTCGTTGATGTCGAAGAAGCGGCGATAGTTGATTTCCTCTCCCGACACGCGCCAGAAAGCCAGCCGGTACACCTGCGCCTCCAGCAAGTTATGAAGAGTGTCGAAGCTCTGGCTATCACCCGGCGTTCCGTTCAGCGCGCGCAGGACTTCCACAATCGCACCACGAACCACGCTGGAGTCCTGGGCGAGTTTCTGCAAGCGCTCCAGCAATGGCGGAATCTGGCCCTGGCGGCGTGCAATTCGCTCCGATTCGGTCGCATCGTTTGCGGGAAGCTGCCGGAACGCTTCGAGGAGGGAGCTTAGCTCCGTTGGTGCGGCGTCGCCTTCGTGGTTGTGCGGGTGTCGATCTTCGCCCGCTTCGAAGATTGCGGGAATTGTCCGCGGATCGACCGGCAGCACCTGCTCGAAGTACTTCACCACAAAGCGGCCCTCCTCGAACGCCGCCTGTATGTTCCCTTGATCGAGATCTTCACCGTACGGGCTTCCGAGTATCGGGGTGAGGACTTTGTTACGCAGCTCAAATTTGAGCGGCTCCCAGTCAATGTCGAAAAAGTCAGCGTAGGCTGAAGTACGCCCGTTCTGAAGCACGTCCTGCCACCACGGATTCGTGCCACTCCCAACGCCCATATGATTGGGCACGATATCGAGAATCAGGCCCATGCCGCGGGCCCTCAGCTCGGAGGCGAAGTTCCGGAACTCCTCCGCGCTCCCGATCTCCGGGTTGAGCTGGCTGTGGTCGATGATGTCGTAGCCGTGTTCGCTGCCCGCACGCGCCTTCAGAAGCGGCGAGGCATAACAATGGCTAACACCCAGTCGCCAGAGATACGGCGCCAGCTTGCGTGCATCCTCGAAGTGAAAGTTCTGGCTGAATTGCAGCCGATAGGTGGAGAGCGGGCTGAGTTCGCGCTTCCTGGCGGCTAAGCGTTCAAAGCACTCGGAGAGTTCGGATGCGGGCTCGATCAAGATTGGCAAACTTGTGCGCATGCAATGTTGCTCAGGTTGGGCACATAAATGTTATATCAGCGGCAACGCCTCGCGAAGCTTAGATGCATGCGGCGGGAATTGGGCTGTGCCCGCAGGGTCCGCTGGGTGGGCCTCCTTTACTTAATCGCGGGTGGCGACGAGAATAAGAGCTTGCCCGTTCTTTGCCGTTGAAGGGGCGCACCTTTAGGTGCGCCGTTGAAAGTCCTTTAGATCCGTGCCGCTGCGTTTGGCAACATCGCTAACCGGACTAAAGCGCATCATTCCTCCGCTTTGTTACCTGCTCTCGAAAGGATTGGTATGGCCGCCACTGGTGAACTGATTCGCATGATGAACTTTGTGGACGATATTGCGGCGACGCTGCGCCGCATCAACAGCAGCTTTTATCTGCTCAGCGGTGAAGAGAAGAAGCGCTTGGCCGAATATATGCGCAAGGCCGATCCCAATTTCCTGAACATCATCGAGCTACTGGAAAAGGGAGAGTAGCCCGATGGCCGAGGTCCGCACCATCGCCGTGATTGGCGCCGGCATTATGGGCCGCGGTATCGCTCACGCCGCGGCGTTAGGCGGCTATCGCACCATCCTGGAAGATATTCTCCCTACCGCATTGCGCAAGGCCGAGACGGAGATTCGTGCCAACCTAGATCAAGCTGTTGAAATCGGGAAAGTCACGAAGGATGCAGCCGACGAAGCTTTTGACCGCCTGGAATACGCCTCGTCGGTCGAGCAGGCTGCGCGCGAAGCGGACTTGGTGATCGAAGCGGTGCCGGAAGAAATGGAATCGAAGATCGAGATATTTACGCTGCTCGATAAAGTCAGCCGGCCAGGCACCATCCTCGCCTCCAACACATCGTCGCTCAGCGTTACGGAAATTTCTTCGGTGACTTATCGCGCCCCGAAATGCGTGGGCATGCACTTCTTCAATCCAGTGCACAAAATGAAGCTGCTGGAGGTTGTACATGCACTGGAAACCGATGACGACACGCTGGCCGCTGCCGTCGATGTGGGCAAGCACATGGGCAAAGAGGTTGTCGTCATCAAGGAATCGCCAGGTTTCATCACCAGCCGCATCAATGCCATGATCGGCAACGAAGCGTTTTACATGTTGCAGGAAGGCATTGCTTCCGCACAGGACATCGACAAAGCCCTCAAGCTTGGCTTGAATCATCCCATGGGCCCATTTGAGATGGTCGATCTGGTCGGGCTAGATACTCGTCTGCACATCCTCGAATATCTGCATAAAAGCCTGGGCGAAAAGTTTCGTCCCGCGCCGCTCCTGGTGCAGTACGTCAAGGCCGGACGCCTGGGCCGCAAAGCCGGACGGGGAGTGTATGAGTACCCCGAGCAGAAGGCCGAGATAAGAAGGTAGATGACCAGAGCGGGCCGCCTTCTGCCGCAGCCTTTTCAGCCATGCCGTTATAAGCGCGGAGAATTGGCTTCAGGGCGTGTGTGAAAACGAGTTTGGCATTCACCAGCGGAATGTACTGGCGGAAAATCCAGCGCCGTAGGCGCGGCACAGTTTAGCCCAGCACGGAGCCGAAGGCGGAGTGCTGGGTAAAGTGGGGAATGGATCCGAGTCCCTTCAGGGACGCCACAGTTCTCACGCAACCTCTTCAGCGCTGCGTTGCAGCGAATCTTAAAAAACGAGCCGGCTTTCGGCGGCGACACAGCTGTTCCATGCCGGCTACACCAATGCCTAAACTGCTGCCGCCAATCAATGAAAATCGTGCGACCGGACATCCGCGTCCGTCACATCGACCGTCTCAACGGCATACGCTTCGCGCATGGGCGCAAGCCGGTTGACCTTCACAGAAATCACGCCCTCCTGATTTTGCAGCACGCCTTCCAGCAGTAGAAACTTCTCCGACTGAATCAAAAGCCGGTTCTGCTCCATCACATCGGGCGAGATGATTGCATTGCTGATTCCGGTTTCATCTTCCAGGCTGAGGAAGACGAAGCCCTTGGCTGTACCCGGTCTCTGTCGCGCGATCACACACCCGGCAGTTCGTACATAACGACCGTGTACAACCTGCGTCAATTCCTGCGCGGAGAGCACTCGTGCTCGGCGTAAAGCGGCCCTGCGATACGCCATGGGATGAGGACCGACGGTGAGCCCGGCGCCGTGGAAGTCGGCAACCAGGCGCTCCTCGGATGTCATGGGTGCAAGTGGCGAAGCCGTATCGCGCTCCGGAATCCCTTCCAGTAGCGGCCCAGCAAAACGCACAGCGCGCTCCACCTGCCACAGCGCATCGCGGCGATGCAGTCGTTGCCTGGAACTAGCTTTGCGCGCTGGATCAAGATTCGCGAGCAAGTCTTCTTCTCGAGCGCAGCCAATGGAATTGAGCGCGCCAATCGAGGCCAGCAGCACCAGTTCCTTGCGGCGCAACTCGGGCACGCGATGTGCAAGGTCCACGATGGATTCAAATAGCTGCTTACCGCGCTCACGCACAATGGCTTGTGCCGTCTCCTCACGCAATCCTTTTGCATAACGGAATCCCATGCGCAGCGCGAGGCCAGCATGAGTTTGAAGGGGCGCGCCTTCAGGCGCGCCACAAGTCCGCTCTTCGCCAAGTGGCTTTAGCCACGGAGGGGCTTTGCTGTTCGATGAAATGCGAGTTCCCTCAGCGGCTAAAGCCGTACTTACTGTGAGTTGTGTACGGCGCGGCTGAAGCCGCGCCCCTTCAAAAACCGAAATAGGGGATTGTTCTGCTGCCTTATCAACTGTGCAACAACGGTCTCCAACTTGACCATTAACCTTCAACGAACATGGGGGTCCGTTCACTACATCCGACATTGTGGTACTTTCTTCCGGCTCCAGCGTACACAGCCACTCCGACCGCGTAATGTCCACGGGCTTCACCCTCAGCCCGTGCCGCTGCGCGTCTTTCACGATGGTTGAAGGGTGATAGAACCCCATGGGCTGATTGTTCAGCAACGCTGCCGTAAAAGCCGCCAGATAATGGCACTTGAGATAGGCGCTGGCATACGCGATCAGAGCGAAGCTGGCGGCGTGCGATTCGGGAAATCCGTAGAGCGCGAACGAAGTAATCGAAAGGATGATCTGCTCCTGCGCTTCCGGCGGGATGCCGTTACGCTCCATACCCGCGCGAAGTTTGACCTCGATATCGCGCATGCGCATCTCGCTGCGCTTGAAGCCGAAGGCGCGGCGCAGTTCCTCGGCTTCGCCACCACTGAAGCCGGCGGCAATCATCGCCATGCGCAGGAGTTGCTCCTGAAAGAGCGGCACCCCCAGCGTGCGTTCCAGTACTGGCTGCAACGAGGGATGCGGATAGACAATGGCCTGCCGTCCCTGCCGGCGTCGCAGAAAAGGGTTAACCATCTGGCCGACGATGGGCCCCGGACGGATGATTGCGACTTGTACCACAATGTCGTAGAAGCGCGTGGGATGCAGGCGCGGCAGGCACGACATCTGCGCCCGGCTCTCGATCTGGAACATGCCCACCGTGTCGGCCTTCTGTAGCGCGTCATAGACAACTGGATCGTCAGGCGGCAACTTTCCCAGATCAACCTCTTCTTCATAATGATTGCGGATCAACCCGATGGAATCTTCCAGCACAGCCATCATCCCCAGTCCCAGCAAGTCAACTTTGACGATGCCCAGGTCGGCACAATCTTCCTTGTCCCACTGCACCACGACCCGGCCGGGCATGGTTGCGGGTTCCAGCGGAACCACGGCATCAAGCTGACCCTGGCAAATCACCATGCCGCCGGAGTGTTGCCCCAAATGCCGGGGCAGGTCTTGTACCGTCACGCAAAGCTCGAAAAATTTGCGCATGCGCGGATGCCGCAGGTCGAAGCCGGCATCGCAAAACTGCCGTTCCAGCGTGTCATCCGGGTCCTTGTATTCCCAGGAACTCACCAGCCCGGAGAGGCGGTCCAGGGATTCGCCATCGAACCCGAGCGCCTTGCCAACTTCGCGCGCCGCCGAACGTCCGCGATAGGTGATAACGTTGGCCGTCATGGCAGCGCCGAGTTTGCCATAACGTTGATAAACGTACTGTATGGCGCGCTCGCGCTGATCGCCGCTGGGAAGGTCGAGATCGATGTCGGGCCATTCGCCGCGCTCCTCCGACAGAAAGCGCTCGAATAGCAGGTCCATGCCAACCGGATCGACTGCGGTGATGCCGAGGGAATAACAAACCGCGCTGTTCGCCGCCGATCCTCGACCCTGCACCAGGATGCCGTGCTCGCGGCAGAAGCGCACAATGTCCCAAACGATGAGGAAGTAACCGGCCAGATCGAGCTTCTCGATGAGCGCGAGTTCACGCTCGATCTGGCGTTGCGCGCGCTGCCACAATTCGCTTTGCCCGGGGCGCAGATAGCGGTCGCGGGCGCCTTCCATGGTTCGCGTCCGCAGAAACGAATTCATAGTTTCACCTTCGGGCACGGGATAGCGCGGAAACTGATAGCCCAAATCGTTCAGCGTGAATTCAAGACGCGAGGACAGCTCCAGAGTATTTGCGGTGGCTTCCGGCAGGTCGGCGAAGAGACGCAGCATCTCTTGCGGCGTCTTGATATAACGCTCGCTGTTGCGCGCCAGCAGGCGTCCGGCCGTATCGAGCGTGCGATGGTTACGAATGCAGGTGAAGACGTCCAGGATCTGGCGCTCTTCCAACTTGGCATATTGCGCACCTTGCGTGGCCAGCAACGGCAAGCCCAGGCTGCGCGCCAGTTCAATCGCCACATGGTTGCGGGCCTCTTGCGCGCGGTTGTAGTGGCGTTGCAGTTCGACGTAAACATTCTCGCGCCCGTAGATCGCGATCAACTGTTCGAGTGTGCTGCGGCCAGCCTCCATGCCGCCGATGGCCAGCGCATGCGCCAGCGGACCTTCGTCGCCGCCGGTCAGACAAATCAATCCAGTCGCATATTCACTGAGGTCGGCCACGGAAGCGATGGCTTTTGAACCAAGAACCAGCTCATCATCCAAAGCTGCCTTCGCGCGGCGAGGCAGCGCAGCCGGATACTTTGGCGCACGCAACTTCATGCGAGTCACCAGGCGGCAGAGGTTCTGGTAGCCTTCCCGCGAGGCGCACAATAATGGCACGCGCGAGATCACAGGTTCGCCGGTCTTAGGGCAGGGTGACAGCAGGGAAGTGATCTCTGCTCCAATGTGTGCCTTGATGTCAAACTTCTTCATTGCCAGATGAAAGCGCGGCGCGCCGTACACTCCATCGCGATCGAGCAATGCCATTGCCGGCATCTTGAGCGCGGCGCACACCTCGGCGAGTTCTTCGGGAACCGAAGCTCCTTCGAGAAAGCTGAAGGCAGAGCGAGCGTGAAGTTCGATGTACATAAGCAGTTGTCAGTAGTCAGTAGTCAGTTGCCAGTTGCGGCCCAGATTCGATCAATGTGATTCCTCTCTACAGCCATCTCATAAATGGCGTAGGCTGCGATTCGTATCAGGGCACGGCTTTTAGCCGTGCCGAAGAGGTCCCTTCTCGATTGGGCTTTAGGCCAGTTTCAGAGTTGATGTAGACCGGGTAGAGCCAGCCTTCAGGCTGGCGTCCAAGATCGCCCCACCTTACAAGGCTTATCCGCAGCGGACGCGGCGCTGAACCTGGATTATTCATGATGTGAGGTGTCATCCTGAGCGGAGCGCCCGCAAATAATTTCCGACCCGCCTCTTTTGCGGGTCGGTCGGGCGCGGAGTCGAAGGACCCCTATAGCTGCGAGAAATCACAGTGTGGCCGTGTGGCGCAGCAGCAAGTTTGAGATGGCTGGCGACCATAGGGTTCCTTCGACTCCGCGCTGCGCTCGTCGCTCAGGATGACACCCAAAAAACTACGCGCGCTCATGAATAATCCAGCTGAAGCGCCGCTCTACCCGTA
>DATCCF010000039.1:0-4269 GCA_036511435.1 Terriglobales bacterium
GGTGGGCGACGTGGTCAGCTATGTTGTCACCCGCAACATCAACTTCACCAACGTCTGTTTCGTGGGCTGCAAGTTCTGCGCGTTCAGTGTAGGTCCGCGGGATGAGACTGCCTATTTTCTTTCGCTAGACGAGGTCGCGCAAAAGTGTCGCGAAGCCGAACAATGGGGCGCAACCGAGGTCTGCATCCAGGGCGGGTTGCCGCGCAACCTGCCGCCGTTCTACTACCGTGACATCCTGCGCGCGGTGAAGTCGGCCACGCCGAAGATGCATGCGCACGCGTTCTCGCCCATGGAAATGGTCTATGGCGTCGAACTGACGCGCATGCCTTTGCGCGAGTACCTCCTGATGCTGAGGGAGAACGGGCTCGACACCTTGCCGGGTACCGCGGCGGAAATCCTCGACGACAGCGTCCGCCACATACTATCGGCCAACAAGCTAAGCACCGCGCAATGGTGCGAGGTGATCGAGACGGCGCACCAGTGCGGCATCCGCAGCACGTCAACCATGATGTACGGTCACGCCGAGACGCATGAACACTGGGTCAACCAATTACTGCTGTTGCGCCAGATCCAGTCGCGCACCGGCGGATTCACGGAATTCGTGCCGCTTGGATTCATCCATGACAACACGCTGTTGTTTGCGCAGGGTTTGGCTCGCACGGGCGCGACGCTGGAAGAACATTTGAAAGTGCATGCCCTGGCGCGCGTGATGCTGGCAGGCTCCATCCATCACATTCAGGTTTCGTGGGTGAAACTGGGTCGCGAAGTTTCGCAACTTACGCTGCTCGCCGGCGCCGACGATTACGGTGGCACGTTGTTCGAAGAGAACATCTCGCGGCTGGCGGGAGCGACTGCGGGGCAGTACACTTCGACCGAGGAATTCCAGGAGCGGATTCTGGAACTGGGGCGGATTCCCGCGCAGCGCAACACGCTTTACACCCAGTACGACTACCCGCTTGCACCGGCGACCGGAGATTCCTCAGGTGCTGTTGCTTAGGTGGAGGACGCCTACAGGCGGCCTATAGGTTGAAAAAAGGGACACGGCTGCTTTAACGTTCCGGGAAGGCTTTTGGTGGAAGCCTCCTGCTTCAGCAGGGGGAGTTGGACGTTAGTCCAGCGGAAAAGGGGTCGATTTTGAAATGGGCTTTAGCCCTGGGGGGTTTTTCGATCCCCGGCGCTAAAGCGCATTGTCAAAGCGAACTTTCCCCGGAGCGCTAAAGCGCTCCTTCCCCCGCATAAATGCGGGGGCTCCCACCCGGAAGAACGCTACCCGGGAATGCGAAGACTTCTTCGCACCCTACAAGGCGTGCTCCACACGGATAAGAGCTCTACGGAATCGGATTGAGGACCGAACATGGGCGGTAGCGCATGATCGCGATCGTGGGCGGTACGGGGCCGGAAGGGTCGGGGCTGGCGCTGCGCTGGGTGCGCGCCGGGGAGTCGGTGATCATCGGCTCGCGCGACGCAGACCGTGCCAAAGGCAAAGCGGCGCAAATCGCGGAGAAGGTTGGCCCTCTGGGCAGCGTGGAAGGCGTGGACAACGCCACCGCCGTGAAGATGTCTGACATTGTGGTACTCACGGTACCATTTGCCGGACAAGCGGAATTACTGAAACAGCTCAAGCCGTCGTTCCGGACGGGCACAGTGCTCATTGACGCGACCGTTCCGTTGGCGGCTGCCATTGGCGGGCGGCCTACGCGCGTGCTGGGAGTGTGGCAAGGTTCGGCAGCCGAGCAGGCCGCCGAGATTGTCGGCAAGAACGTTGCCGTGGCGGCAGCCTTTCACAGCCTTTCGGCAACTGTGTTGCAAAGCGATCAGCCGGTGGATTGCGACGTGATCGTGTGCAGCGACGATGATCGCGCGCGGCAGGTTGCGTCGGAGCTGGCGACGAAGATTCCCGGCGTGCGCGCCATCGATGGCGGCAAGCTGGAGAACGCGCGCATCGTGGAAGCCATGACCGCGCTGCTGATAACACTCAACATCCGGCATAAGGTGCATGGCGCGGGATGGAGAGTAACGGGACTGGGAATCTAAAGGCGGGGGCTAGGGATTAGGGGCTAGGGACTAGGGGGAAAATAACCACCGCGATCCTTTAGCTCGCAGCGTTAGGAAAAGACCCACCCAAGCAAAAGAAGCTTGGGTGGGGCACCCGGCTTGGGTGGGGCACCTGACAGTCGACGCTGGCCCAAGTTTGAAGGCATCTTGGATGCAAGCGTCGCAAGACCAATTCCGGCAGCAATCGAGGTTTAGTCGCTGACCGAATTTTTATTTCGGCGGCTGTGGCTTTAAAGTTGCTTCCTTAGTCGTAAAATGACGGATGCCAATGACTGACGAATCCAACCAAGAGATCTACGAAAAAATCCGGCGCGATCTTGTCCGTACGGCAATCAAACAGCCGCTATTGACGAAGATCCGCGAGGCGAAGGACAAGGCTAAGGGCGAGCCTGAAGGCTTACTGAAGCCAATTCCGGTCATGATCGAGGCGAACGACGATTACTACCTCGGCAAAAAACAGGCCGTGGAAGACGTGACGGCCCTTGTCGAAACAATTGCCGGCGCAAAACTCCAATCGATTGGGGGCGATCAAAACCCCTACTACAAAGCCAGCCTGACGCCGCAGCAGATTCTCGATATCGTCGACCGGGACGATACCAATGCCCACAACAAGGTAAAGGCGGAGAAAGAGCGCGCAGAAACCTCCCCGCCGGCTGCCGCAACGCTCCCCAAGCAAGTGGGCCGCTATCTGGCAATCCTGCGCATCTGGTACGACCACCCGATCAGCCCGCTGATCGACAAGTCGGTTCGCACGGTCAAAGCGGATGCTGCCCAGAGGGCCTTCCTCGCCGAAGGAAGAGACATCGTCTGGGCGGTGATCGATTCTGGCATCGATCGCAACCATGAGCACTTCCTTACCAAAGGCACCTTGGATGTCACACTGCCGATCAAGCATTGCGACTTCACCGTCCCTGGCGGCGACGAGAACAGCGCGCAGGTCGACAGGTTCGGCCACGGCTCCCACGTGGCGGGCATCATCGCCGGCGCTTACATCTCCTCTTCCGATCCCGTTAAGCCTAAGCCGACAGCGAAGGCAACGCGCACCAAGCTCGGAAAGGACAACCAGCCGGAGCCGTTCGAAGAAGAGATTTCCCAGATCGCCGGGATGGCGCCAACCTGCAAACTGGTCAGCCTCAAAGTGCTCGACGACAACGGCAACGGCGATGTCAGCAACATCATTGCGGCCATCGACCGAATTCAAACCATCAACGATTTCGGCCGCAGCCTCAAAATTCACGGCGTCAACTTAAGCGTCGGATATGAATTCGACCCGCTCTGGTTCGCCTGTGGGCAGAGTCCGGTCTGCGTGGAAGTGGACCGGCTGGTGCGCTCGGGCGTCATTGTAGTGGTTGCTGCGGGAAACACCGGCTACGGCGTTCTGGGCGCGAATCAACGCGCCACGGGAGCCGGCATGATGCTCACCATCAACGATCCCGGCAACGCCGAGCTTGCCATCACCGTTGGTTCCACGCATCGCGACGCGCCGCACACCTACGGAGTCTCCTACTTTTCCTCGAAAGGGCCGACGGGCGACGGCCGCATGAAACCCGATCTGGTGGCGCCGGGCGAGCGCATTCTGTCCTGCTGTTCGAGCACGAAGAACGGCGTCAACGCGACCAATACTTACGTCGAGGACAGCGGTACCAGCATGGCTGCCCCGCATGTATGCGGCGTCATCGCGGCGTTTTTGTCCATCCGCCGGGAGTATATTGGAAATCCGGAGAAGGTGAAGGAACTGTTTCTCTCGACCGCCACGGATCTCGGAAGAAACTCCTATTTTCAGGGTCGCGGGCTCGTCGATCTGATGCGCGCGATCCAGTCCATCTAACCACTAGCAGCAGAAGGGCGCCATGAGCATACCAATCTTCGAAGTGCAGATAGACAAGAACGCGAACCTGGTCATTCCCTTGCAGCAGCAGGACATCGTCAACGCTCTAACCGCTCCGGGCAACACCTTCACGGATGTAGTCGTCATGTCTCACGGGTGGAATAACGATATCGACGAGGCCCGCACCCTCTATCGCAACTTCTTCGGCTCGCTGGAGCAGGTGTCTCCGGCTGCCGCGGGCAAAACCCTGGCCGTAGGTATTTTGTGGCCGTCAAAGAAGTTCGTTGAAGCCGATCTGATTCCCGGCGGCGCGGCATCGGCCGACAACGACCCGGTTGCGGATGGCGTGCTGCTCCAGCGTCTGGAGGACATGAAGCAGGTTTTCG
>DATCCF010000040.1:0-7577 GCA_036511435.1 Terriglobales bacterium
CAGGGCAGACGCATCTAAATTGCTTTTGAGAGTTCAAAGCTGTGCGAGACTCTCTGGGAACCGCAGAACTGGCTCAAAGCAGACGTGAAACGAGCCACGTGATGCTCAATTTGACACTGAAGAGGTGGAGTTTGGTCCAGACGGCAATGAAACAGTCGGAAATTTCCTGCCAAACTGCCCGACAGGAATCGAAGTGGTAATCAGTTTCCCGCGAAAATTTAAGATGCGTCTGCCCTGCACGCTGCCATCGTTTCATGCTGCCATCGTTTCATTGACAATGGCGGCCCGCGTGGTCTATTCTTGAATCTTTCGTAGTCCTGCGTTTGCCCGCCAGCAAGTTCCCTGCGCGTCCAGCGCCAGAACTCAGCGGCTCTTTCGCGGTTTTTTCAAATATTCTGGGAGATTCAACAGATGTCAACCTATTTCCCCAAGGGGGAAATTGCGCGCAAGTGGTTTGTCATTGATGCCGACGGCCAGACTCTGGGCCGGCTGGCCAGCCGTATAGCGCGCATCCTCTCTGGCAAGGACAGCCCCAAGTACACGCCCTTCATGGACTGTGGGGACCACGTGATCGTGATCAACGCCGAGAAGGTCCGCATCACCGGCCTCAAGGCCGACAGCAAGATCTATTACCACTACTCTGGATTTCCCGGCGGCATGAAGGCCGAGGAATACAAGAAGCGCTTTCAGCGCAGGCCGGAGCAGATCGTGGAAGAGGCCATCACCGGCATGCTGCCGCACACCAAGCTGGGGCGGGCCATGGCCAGCAAGCTGAAGGTTTACCGGGGCGACAAGCACCCGCACGCGGCGCAGAAGCCCGAAATGATGGCTGCCGCCGCCAAGCGCGCTTAGCGCGATTAAGGGCGGGGCCCGGCTTCGCCGATCAATTTTATTGGGAAGGATCAAAGGGAGCACGCGTCTCCCGACGGATAAACGATGGCAGATCAGGTCCAGTATTACGGAACGGGACGCCGCAAGTCGAGCGTGGCCCGCGTGTTTCTTCGCCCCGGCAGCGGCGAGTTCACAGTCAACGGGAAACCGTTTGACGCGCACTTCGTGACCGCGGCCCAGCGTATTATGGCCAAGTCGTCGCTGGTGCTCACCGAGACCATCGCCAGCTTCAACGTGCTTTGCACCGTTGACGGCGGAGGCGTGAACGGCCAGGCTGGCGCGGTGCGCATGGGAATTGCGCGCGCGCTGCAGGAGTTCAATCCTGAGTTGCGGCCCAAGCTGAAGGCAGAAGGCTTTCTGCGTCGCGACGCTCGTGGCAAAGAGCGCAAGAAGTACGGCCAGAAGGGCGCTCGTAAACGCTTCCAGTTCAGCAAGCGGTAGACAGGCAGTAGCCAGTTGTCAGTTTCACGAGCCCAGTTCTGACTACTGGCAACTAACGAAATTTCATTCTTCTCGCACCCGCAGTAAGCAACAAACGGGGCGGGTTACGGGAAAGCAATCCCGAGCGATCCGGCCAGGCGCAGAGCCGAAACCGCCGCAAAGGATGCAAGCCAACCTAGGAGGTAGCTTGGCAAATATCACGATGAAGGAGTTGCTCGAGGCTGGCGTTCACTTCGGGCACCAGACGAAGCGTTGGAACCCGAAGATGAAGGAATATATCTTCGGCGAGCGCAATGGAATTTACATCATTGACCTGCAGAAGACGCTGAAGATGTTCAAGGAAGCGTCCAAGTTCGTGCAGGAGATGGCTGCCGAAGGCAAGCTGGTGCTGTTCGTGGGCACCAAGCGCCAGGCGCAGGATGCGATTGCGGAAGAAGCGACCCGCTGCGGCATGTTCTATGTCAACCAGCGCTGGCTGGGCGGCCTGCTCACCAACTGGGTGACCGTACAGAAATCGGTGAAGCGGCTGAAAGAACTCGACGAGATGGCCACGGATGGCCGTTACGAGCTGCTCCCGAAAAAAGAAGTTGTGAAGCTGGAACGCGAGCGCAAGCACCTACAGGCCAACCTCGCTGGCATCAAGAACCTGAGTCGCCTGCCCGACACGCTTTTTGTGATCGACTCGAACAAAGAGCAGATCGCGGTGAAGGAAGCGCGCAAGCTGGGTATTCCCGTGGTCGCGGTGGTTGACACCAATTGCGATCCCACGGAAGTGGATTACATTATTCCCGGCAACGATGACGCGTTGCGTGCCATCCGGCTGTTCGCTTCCAAAATTGCGGATTCGGTGGTCGAGGGTTCCCAGGCTGCCACCGACAAGCAGATGGCAGACGTTGCCGCTGGTGTGCAGTACAGCCAGGATGCCGAGGCTGCCGCTGCCAGTCCGGAAGAGGGCGAGGCCGCTGCGGCCCCCGGGGAGACCAGCGAGCCCGAAGAAGTCAGCATGGAAGAGGTCCTAGGCAAAGGCGGCCGGCGCGCCGCGGCTGAGAATACAAGCGCGTAGCACCAGTTCGAGACGACGAGTGGTTCCACGGCCCGCGCGTCAATGCAGCGCGGGCTGTTTTTTAGCTGCCAGCTTTGGCTCTTAGCTTTTAGCCAACAAGCGGCGGCTGTCAGATTCTCAGCTCTTGGCAACCCCCGGTTCCAGCAACTGATTTTTCGCTAAGAGCTAATAGCATAAGAGCTAAAAGCAAGAGGGATTTTAGGAAATGAGCACTACAACCGTGAACATTACTGCCGCACAAGTGAAAGAGCTTCGGGAGAAGACCAACGCTCCCATGATGGATTGCAAGCACGCGCTGACCGAATCCAAGGGTGATATCGAGAGCGCCATCGTTATTCTTCGCAAGAAGGGCGTGGCCACCGCCGCCAAGAAGGCGACTCGCGCTACCAGCGAGGGTACGGTGACGAGCTACATCCACGCCGGAGGCAAGATCGGCGTGCTGGTGGAAGTGAACTGCGAGAGCGATTTCGTGGCCCGCACCGAGGACTTCAAGACTCTGGTGCACGATATCGCCATGCACATTGCCGCCACCGATCCGCGGTATATCCGCAAGGAAGACGTAAGCGCCGATGCCTTCGAAAAAGAGAAGGACATCTACCGCGCCCAGGCTGCCCAGACCGGCAAGCCCGCGCCGGTGATCGAGAAGATTGTCGAAGGCAAGATGGGCAAGTTCTATGAGGAGGTCTGCCTGTACGAGCAGCCCTTCATCAAGGACCAGACCATGACCGTGCACCAGCTTATTGCCACCGTCGTGGGCAAACTGGGCGAGAATATCTCGGTGCGGCGGTTTGCCCGCTTCAAGGTGGGTGACGTCGGCGAGACTATCGCCATCGGCAAGGCCGCGGAACAAGCGGCGGAGTAAATTGCGGCGATTCTCGGGAGGTATCTGGCAGGGCGGGGACATGTTCCCGCCCTGTCGATTTTTGCGACTTCAGCCGGTATGGAGTGTGTCTTAAGTACCGGCGGCAACTTGACAAGCGCTGCTGTCACTCCTAACCTCAGCCCATGGAAGTACATCTCAACCCCGAGCAGGCCTCCAAACTGGCGCGACTCGCCAGCGATCGAGGACGAGACGCGGATTCGCTGGCGCAGGAAGCGATTAGCCGCTATCTGGAGGAAGAGGCCCGCTTTCTCGAAGCCGTGAAGCTCGGCGAATCTCAATTGGAGCGGGGCGAATACCTCACACATGAAGAGGTGGGATCTCGCATCGAGCGCCTCCTCGAGTCTTGATGGAAGTCCGCTGGTGTCCAGGCCAGCGTTCAGGCAAAACAACTCAGAACTTGCTTACCGCGGGCTTCAAAGAATCTGCGTGAGAACCAACCTTAATATTCGTCAGTGGGATATACCAGCCGAAAATCGAGCCCGTAGGGCGGCTCAGTTTAGCCCAGCACGCAGCCGAAGGCGGAGTGCTGGGTAAGGTGGAAAATCGACCTGAGTCCCGTAGGGACGACAGGCGTTTCCACGCAGACTCTCAAAGGCTCGCACTTACCCGGATACTCTCACTTCGGAATCGCTCTACAGCGGCTACTATCCTTTAATCGCCCGCAGAAACGCGGTCCCGAATTTCTGCAGTTTGTCCGTGCCTATGCCCTTGATCCCCGCCAGCGCATCCAGCGATGTCGGGGCGGCGCGTGCCACTTCGCGCAAGACTGAATCATGAGCGACGCAAAATGCTGGCCACTTGTGTTCCGCCGCCAATTCCAAGCGTACTGTCCTCAAGCGTTCGAACCTAAGTTCCGCAGCCTGATCGAGATGATCGTCGTTTGAACTGGCCCGCTTAGGCTTCGCCACGCCCCGCGGCGCATTGCCGCCTGGCGCTCGCGCTGCCGGCCGGGAACGAACGTCTCCCCGGCAAACGTCGCAAGTACATCGGGTGATGGCAGTGCGGTCGCCAAAGTAATCCAGAATGGCCCGTCGGCGGCATCGCGATCGATAGGCATAGTTGAATACCTGGTCAAGCTTCTGCCGAGCGTGAGTTTGCAACGTTTCAATTTGCGACGGGGAAAGCACAGTGTTGTTCTCCCCAATCTTGTCGATGAAAAATTCCTGCGTATGCCGATCACGCGGACTGCAATACAAGATGCACTGCGCGGGCCGGCCATCGCGTCCGGCGCGGCCCGCCTCCTGGTAGTAGGCTTCCAGGCTGGCGGTAATGTTGTAGTGGACCACAAAGCGGATGTCAGCCTTGTTGATTCCCATTCCAAAAGCATTGGTCGCCACCACCACCGCATCTGAGTTAGCCATGAAGTCTTCCTGGCTCTTTTTGCGGGACTGGGCATCCATGCCGGCGTGATACGCGCGTACCGTGCGTCGGGGAAAGCGCTGTTCGAACAACGCCGCGAGCTGCTCAACCAGCCGGCGAGTAGAACAGTAGATGATGCCGCTGCCCGGCTGCTTGGAAAGACCATGCAGCAGGGCCTCATCCTTTTCCCGTTCCGTATCCAGGCGGCGGCAGGCATATGTGAGGTTGGGGCGATCAAAGCCTGTGACGTGTACCTTTGGGAGGCGCAACCGAAGCATTTTGATAATGTCGTCACGGACGTTCGGAGTGGCAGTCGCGGTCAGAGCCATGGTAACGGGCGATCCCAACTGCTCGCGCACCTCGGCAAGGCGCATGTACTCGGGACGGAAGTCGTGCCCCCAGAAGCTGAGGCAGTGGGCTTCGTCCACCACCAGCAGGTTGGGTCGCAGTTGGGGCAAGAGCCGATGAAAGGAAGCAGCGGCGAAGCGCTCGGGGGCGAGGTAGAGCAATCCAGCGAAGCCGTCATTGAGTCGCTTGAGGACCTGCGATTGCTCGCTCGATGGCAGCGAGCTGTTCAGCAGAAGTACGGGAACACCAAGGGTCTGCAAGTGACGTACTTGGTCTGCCATGAGTGAAATCAAGGGAGAGACTACGACGGTGAGGCCTTTCAGCGCCAGCGCTGGAAGTTGAAAGCAAAGGCTTTTGCCCGCGCCCGTCGGCATGACGCAAACCACATCCCTGCCGTTCAAGACATCCTGGATAATCTCTCGCTGATGGGGGCGAAACTCCGCGAGCTGAAAGACTTGTCGCAGGAGATCGTCAACATTGTCCATGACCCAAAGCCCTCAACTACTTTAACTCGTTCCGGGTCGTGAGAGGCAGGTGCTGAAATCTGTGGAGAACTTCTGTCGTCCCTACGGGACTCGGATTATTTTGTGAACGCCTCCCCAGGACTCACGTCCGGACTTACGTCCTGGGCTACATTTATTCCGCCCTGCTGGCCGTAATCCGTCGGTAAGGAATTTGCCGAGTTGGGCGAGAGGGCGGATTGACAGGGCGGAGACGGGAAAAAGAACAGGGCGGAACTTCACCTGTTAGGTGTTACATTGCACTCACGATGAAAGAGAAAGCGAAACGTAGTCCCGCCGAAGGTGATTTTCTGTTCGAGATCGATGCTGCGCCGCTGGAAGAATGCGTGACGGCCCTGGGCGGGGTGCCGCTGCTGGTACGGGCGGTGCGTTCGTTGGACGTGCCCGGCAGCGTGCAGCGCCACCTGCGGGTGAAGCAGCGGGAGCGCGGCTTTTGACGAAGCCCACCTACATCGAGAGTTTTCTGGTGTTGAACGCGGTGGGGGGCGACTGTCTGGAGGACTTCGAGCCGTTACGGGAAGACGCGGGTTTGGCCGCCATGCTGGGGCCACCCAGTGCCCAGCACCGAGGCGGCGCGCAAGTTCCTCTACCCGTTTCATGACGAAGCGAAGATCGAGCAGGCGCAGCGGGAACTCCCGAGCGGGCGGGTGAGTTACATCCCGGGAGAGAGTGCGCCCCTGCGCGGCTTGGCGCAGGTGAACGAAGACGTGATCCAGGAGTTGGGGCGGCGCTGTCCGGAGCAAAAGATTGCCACTCTCGATCTGGACGCCACCCTCATCGAGAGTTGGAAGCGGGAAGCCAAAATGACTTATGCAGGCACGACCGGCTATCAGCCGCTGCTGGCGCTGTGGGCGGAGCTGAACGTGGTGGTGGCCGACGAGTTCCGTGACGGCAACGTGCCGGCGCAACAGGCGCCCTTGCCGGTAACGCAACGGGGGTTTCAGGCGCTGCCGAAGACGGTTACGGAACGCTATTTTCGCGGGGATTCGGCTTGCGACGAAGACAGCTTGTTGACCTGGCTGCGCGATGAAAAGCGGGCCGATGGACCGCCGGGGCGGATCGGCTTTGCGGTGAGCGCGCGCATGCATCCGGCCTTGCACCAGGAGATCGTGGCTACGGCGGAGGCGCAATGGCAGCCCTACAGCGAAGACAGCGCGGCCCTCAAGGAGTGCGCCGAAGTCGATTACGTTCCCGAGGAGAGCGCGGAGAACCGCTATCGGGAACCCTTGCGCTATGTGGCGATCCGCATTCGCAAGAAGCAAGGGATGTTGTTTGCCGACGGCAGCGCGGTGAAGTACTTCGCGGTGATCAGCAATCGGTGGGACTGCACGCCGAAGAAGCTGCTGCAATGGCATCGCGAGAAGGCGGGTTCGATTGAGGCGGTGCATGACGTGATCAAGAACGAGTTGGCGGGCGGGGTGATGCCGTGCGGGCGCTTCGGGGCCAACGCGGCCTGGCTGCGGCTGGCGGTGCTGACTTACAACGTGCTGACGGCGCTGAAGCGGCTGGCGCTGCCGGCCGAACTGATCGCCGCGCGACCGAAGCGTTTGCGGTTTCTGATCTTCTGCACCCCGGGCAAGTTGGTCCATCATGCGCGGCGAACCCTGCTGCGGCTGGCGCGGAGTTGGCAGCGCTTTTCCAACTGGCACCATGCCCTGCGCTTGCTGCCCTTGCCGGCGTACGGCTGACGCAAGCGAAATCGAGCCAAGCGAAGCAAACCCAGCAGCCCGGAGCGAGGGCAGGAAGCAGCCTGCCGAAAAATACCTTGCCGAGGACTGGCGCAAGCCTGTGAGTCGGCCTGGAGATGCACTGAGCTGTACCGCGTCCCACGCCGCCCATACTTGATCGCTGCAAGACCACCCGATCTCGCCTTCAACTTCTTACGGACGGATTACGGTTGGGATGATGCTGCTGCAACGGCTAAACGAGCGGGGGACCCAACAAGAGGCGGTCCATCAAATTGCCGCGGGTCGGTTGGACGGTCTGCTGCCGGACGGCAAACGGGTGCGCGCGGGAAAGATTTCGCCTAGCACCGGAGGTTATGCTCGGGCCTGTGGGCGAATGTCGGTCG
>DATCCF010000041.1:0-10694 GCA_036511435.1 Terriglobales bacterium
GCCTTTCTGAGCCCGTTTTTCTGTCCGCTTGCGAACATCGGCGTTGCGTTGGCGGACATTCCGAGTGCCTTGTACGCCCTAAGTTACTGATAACTAAGCTCCCGACATGGCCAACACCTTGCATTGTCAACACTGATGCCCGCGTCAAAGCGCGGACAGCCCGACCACAGATGGGGTCAGTTGGAAACGGGTCGCGAGTGGCAGGGAACAGAAGGCTAATGGCTAAAGGCTAATAGCTAAGCGCTACGCCCAAACGAGCAATCAATATGCACACTCTTCTTCAAGACCTTCGGTATGCGTTGCGCCAGATGTGGAAGTCACCCGGTTTCACCACGGTGGCCGTGCTGGCGCTCGGCATCGGCGCGAATACCGCGATCTTCAGCGTGGTCAATGCGGTCCTGCTGCGGCCCGTGCCCTACCCAGATGCCAACCGGCTTCTCCTGTTGTGGAGTTCGGCGCCCTCGCAGGGCTTGCCGATGTTCAACTCTTCACCTGTCGACTATCGCGTGTGGCGCAGCGACAATCACTCGTTCGGAGTTGTGACAGAGACTTACGGCTGGCAGAAACGAAATCAACCACGGATTTCACGGATAAACACGGATTGTTCCAGAAAAAAACGAATTCAAAATCCGATCCGTGTTCATCCGTGAAAATCCGTGGTCGCACAACCCGCTCGCCGCAGAATGCTAAGAGCTAATTGCTAATTGCTAAAGGCCAAACACTATGCACACCATCTTGCCTGAAATTCGTTACGCGTTGCGTCAACTGCGCAAGTCGGCCGGCTTCGCCGCCGTCTCGGTGCTGACGCTGGCGCTGGGCATCGGCGCTAACATCGCCGTCTTCTCCGTCACCAACGCGGTGCTGCTGAATCCCAGCGGCATTCCTCATGCCGACGGACTGGTCGCGTTGCGCGCCCGCTACCATGCCATGCCCGATCTCAACAACATCAGCATGTCGGCGCCGGACTTTGGCGATGCGGCCGCGGGCAAGAACATCTTCTCGTCCGGGGCGGTCATGCAGGCCGGAAGCTTCAACTACGCCCGCGAAAATGCCAACCCCGAATTGCTGAATGGCGCCAAAGTTTCGTCGGGCTGGTTCGATACGTTCGATGTCCGTCCATACTTGGGGCGCGTGTTCACGCCAGAAGAAGACCAACCCGGCGCCGGGAATGAAGCCGTGCTGTCATATCGCGCGTGGCAGAAGCGCTTCGGTTCCGATCCCAACATTGTTGGCCAGACGTTGGTGCTCAACAACCAGGCGTATCGCGTCGTGGGCGTGATGGGGCCGTCGTTCAATTGGCCGAACCAGGCGGAGCTTTGGGTACCGATTGCGTTTCCGCCAGCGCGCTACCACGACGCGAACTATCGCTATAACGAAAACCTGTTTGCCGTGTTACGCCTGCAGCCAGGCGTAACCCTGCAACAGGCGAACGCCTATCTCGATCGCAAAGCGCAAGAGAACATCGCCTCCGAGGGCAGCAAGAGTTACGGCCGCGCCAGCGGATGGGGCATGTTCTCCATGCCGCTGACGGAATTCATTGGCGGCAACCTGCGCAAGCCGCTCACCATGTTGCTGATTGCGGTGGGTATGGTGCTGCTCATCGCCTGCGCCAACATCGCGGGGTTGCAGATGGCGCGAGCATCGGCACGCGAACGCGATTTGGCCATACGCGTTGCCCTGGGTGCACAGCGGGTCCGCTTGCTGCGGCAGGCGCTGATGGAAAGCATCGTGCTGACCGTCGCCGGAGTTGCGCTTGGATTCGTGGTAGCGAAGGCGACTGCACCGCTGTTGCTGCGCTATCTGCCCGACATGCTGGGCACGCAAATTCAGCCTTCCTTCCGCGGACCGGTGCTGCTGTTTGTCACTGGCATTGCCGTGCTCTGCTCGCTGCTCTGCGGACTGGTTCCGGCATGGCAGCGCACCCAGCCGGGTTGGTTCAACGCGCTGCAGGAGGGTGGCCGCTCTGGCACTGACAGCCTGGTGCGCCAGCGCGCGCGCTCGTTGCTGGTGGTGACGCAGATCGCACTCTCATTGCTACTGCTGACCGCAGCGGGTCTGCTGCTGACCAGCCTCAAAGCGCTGGAGCAAGTCGAGACTGGCTTCCAGCCCAGCGGCTTACTCTCCGCACGCTTCTCGCTGCCGCAATCGATTTACGGTGTGACCCCGCCGGTGACCAGCGCTTCGGCAGTCAAGGATGCAGCCTCCGACGAAGCCGCTGCCAAGCAAGCTGCGGCGGCGCAAGCCGCCAGCGATGCCAAGATCGCAGCCTTCCTCAGCGCGTTGCAAGACCGATTGCACAGTATTCCCGGTGTCAGCAGCGCGGCGCTCGCCGACTCTGTCCCGTTCGACAACCAGGGAGGCTCGGCCAGTTTCCATGTCAAAGGCGAGAACCTTCCGCCCAACGATCCCGGACCGCATGGAAACATTCGCGCGGTGTCCGCGGACTACTTCTCCACCCTGCGCGTGCCGCTGGTCGCAGGACGGGATTTCACTCCGCAAGATCGCCAGGGAACCGAGTTGGTCGCCATCGTTGACACCGTGCTCGCGCACCAGTACTGGCGCGGCAAGAATCCCGTGGGTGAACATATTGGTTTCGACAGCAAGGGCCCGTGGTACACGATCGTCGGCCTAGTAGCGCATGCGCGCGCCTCGTCGCTGGAGTCCGACACCAACGAGGGCTTCTATTACCTGGACGGCGCACAGGGTCCACAGCTATCAATGGCGATCGTGGTGCGCAGTTCGCGCTCGCCGGTGGACTTGAAGGGCGACCTCGGCGCGGCCGTGCGCGCGGTGGATTCCAGCGTTCCCATTTACGACGTGAAGACCATGGAAGAGCGAGTAGACGACTCGTTCATCGGCCGCCGCTTTGTGGTCCTGCTGCTGACAACTTTCGCCGGGCTGGCGCTGCTGCTGGCGGCGCTTGGGCTGTACGGCGTCATCAGCTACTCGGTGCGGCTGCGCACGCGCGAACTCGGTGTGCGCATGGCGCTGGGTGCGCAGCGTGGCGCCGTGATGCAGTTGGTGTTGCTGCAAGGCCTGCGGCTTTCCGTGGTTGGAGTAATTTTTGGTGCGCTGGCGGCCCTGGCTTTCAGTCGTATTTTTTCCAGCTTGTTATTCAAGGTTGGGATGTTGAATCCTCTGCCTTGGATGGCGGCCATGGCAATTCTGGTGGCGACGGTGTTGCTGGCGAGCTATCTGCCCGCGCGCCGTGCCGCTTCCATTGAACCTATGCAAGCGCTGCGAACGGAGTAGCAGTTAGCGGTCAGCAACCAGCAATTAGAAGGCGTCTCATCAATTTGGCGTTGAGGTGAATTCTTCTTTGCAAGGGCACGGCTTCGGAGGCTGCTGAAAAAAGAACCAAAGCAGTAATTTCGGGCGTTCTTGGTTCAAGAAGTCGCTCGTAAGTTATTGAATCGTCGTCGCACAAAATGCCGAGTTTACTTGCTTGAATCTTTTTTCAGCAGCCTCTTTAGCCGCTTATTTTCTACTTTACCCATCGCTTCCGCGCTGGGTAAAGCTCTCCAGATATCACCGAGCCTTGTGACGTGGGTCATTGCTAAGAGGTTGAGCCGGAAGGAATATTCCTTCTCGGCGGCAATTCAAATGTGGGCAATGAATTCCTCTGTTATTATTCTGGTCACAATTTATTGAGGAGGACAGATGCAACGACATCCCGTCCGTATGGTTCGTGACTCTCTGCTCTTGCTGGCCCTTGGAGTGACGATTCTGTCAGCGAGCAGGAGCTTTGCAATTCCTGCGTTTTCACGCATGTACGGCACCAGTTGCAGCACCTGCCATGTTGACTTTCCCCAGTTGAACGACTTCGGAAAGGCCTTCAAGGACGCAGGCTTCAAGTTCCCGAAGGACGACGAGTCGATGATCAAGATTCCGCCGGTGATGCTGGGAGCACCCGCCAATGCGGAACTGTGGCCGAAGGCCATCTGGCCGGGCACGATACCCGGTCTTCCGCCTATCGGTTTTCGTATGACCAATTATCTGCAATTCACGGGCGGCAGCCGCAACCGCTTCGATCAGCTCACTCCGGCCGGCACTCTGCCTCCGTTTGTCCCGACTGCGGACTTCGAGACCGGCTTGTTCAGCCTGTTCAGCGCGGGCAATTTCGGCAGTGACATTGCTTTCTGGGTGGACAACGACATCAGCGTCAGCGGTGCCAACTCGGCGGCGGGCCTGGGCGAGGCCTATCTCAAGTTCGTCAATATCGGCCGCCTGCTGAAGCTGCCGCAGAACTTCCTCAACCTGCGCGTGGGACAGATGGAACTGGAACTGCCTTTCACCGCGTCCAAGTCCATTTGGATCAGTCCTTACGATATCTACACGCAAGCCAATATCGGCGCGGTGAACTCGTTGCTCCCGCTGCAGCAGTTCGTCAATAACAACTTCACCATTGCCAACGGGGCGCAAGGAGTAGAGTTGAGTGGTGGCCTGCACACCGGTGGATATAACTACTCGATTGCTTTCATCAACCAGAACACCAGCGGCGTGGGACAGGACGGCAATCCCGGCAGTCCGTACGTGCCGCAGGCCACGGGCAGCAACAATGGCGGGCTCGGCATCGCGTCCGACGCGAACTTCAAGGACATCTACGCCACTTTCAATTATCGCTTCAACCTCGAGCGCGACAAGGCCAGCCGTCAGGCCATTCAGGCCGCCGGTCCCAGCGGGCCGCACGACCACACCTACCTGAATCTCGGCAGCTTCTACGCCTACGGCCGTTCGGTGCAGCGGCTGCTGGGCTCCACGCCGGAGGGCGCCGCGACCGTCGTCACCGCGCGGGAGCCGTTCTACCGGGTCGGCGGCAATTTCACCTTCAACTATCGCAACCTGCAGTTCAACGGTCTGTACATGGTCGGGCACGATATGAACCTGCTGCCCATTGACGCTGCCGGCAACCTCATCAATCTGCAAAATCCGGGCGAAGCCGTTCCGGGCGGTTTCATTCGCAGCACGCCGGCAAAGTTCAGCGGCGGCTTCGTGGATGTCGAGTGGCTCGCCTATCCGTGGATGATGGTGCTGATGCGATACGACGGCGTGAACTCCAGCGCCGATCGCATCAACGGATTGATCCGCAACGACGACGGATCGGGTTTCACCGGCGCTCCCTTTAACGGGCCCTTCAGCTCCACCCGCAATCGTTTCACGCCCGGCGTGCAGGTCCTGATCCACGCCAACATCAAGGCATTGATGGAGTATCAGTTCCGGCCGTCGCAGTCGGTGGTGCTCGCCACCAATCCGCTCACCGGACTACCGGTTGCACTAAATCCGTTCCACACCAACACCCTGGTGTTCGGTTTGGACTTCGCCTATTAACAGAAGGAGTCTTTCATGACGCGCAGTTTTCTATTTACGCTTCTGCTGATCGCCGCCGTGGCAGCTACCGCTACCGCTGGCACCATCGAAGGGAAAGTATCGCCTGGGAAGTCTTCTGTCGTTTACGTGGACACCATCCAGGGCAAAACGTTTCCTGCTCCCTCGCAAAAACCACTAATGGACCAGAAGGGTCTGATGTTTAACCCGCACGTCATGGTCATTCAGGCGGGGACGACGGTCGAGTTCCAGAACAGCGACACCGTCCAGCACAATGTTTTCTGGCCCTCCATCAGCGGCAATAAGAAGCTTACCCACAACCTCGGCACCTGGCCCAAGGGCGAGAAGAAGGCATTTAAGTTCGACAACCCCGGCGTAGTGTCGTTGCTGTGCAACGTCCACCCGGAGATGGCGGGCTACATCGTTGTCAGCCCGACGCCCTACTTTGCCGAGACTGACGCCAGCGGGAACTACAAAATCGAGAACGTTCCCGATGGCAAGTACAACGTGGTCGCCTGGCACGAAGGCTCGAAGCAGCAGAGTAAGTCTGTCGACGTCGCCGGCACCGGCAAGGCCGACTTCACCCTCTCGAAATAAACGGTACGAAGGGCGGGCAGGGTCCGCCCTTCTCCCGGTCACAGCCGCGCGCACCTCGTCTCCAGAGAGGGCTGATGCAAATTCGCTTCGCGAACAAGAAGGTCGATCGGGAATGGCTGAATACCAATTTCCCCTGCATGATGGCGTGTCCCGCGCACACCAATGCCGGCCGTTATGTGACCCTGATCGCAGAAGGGCGCTTTGAAGAGGCGTACCGTGTTGCCCGCGATCCGAATCCCATGGCGAGCATCTGCGGACGCGTCTGTGCCCACCCCTGCGAGACCGCGTGCCGCCGCGGCCAGATTGATCGTCCGATCTCCATTCGCGCGCTGAAGCGGTTCCTAACCGAGCGGCACGGCCCCGAGTCGCGTCATCCGGTCGCGCCCAGCACGCATCCGGTCGGAAAACTTCCTTTCAAGGTCGCCGTGATCGGCGGAGGTCCGGTTGGACTCTCAGCCGCGCACGATCTGGCGTTGATGGGTTACTCGGTTACCATCTTCGAGGCGTCGCCGGTGGCTGGAGGAATGTTGTACCTCGGAATCCCGGAGTATCGTCTGCCGCGAAGTGTGGTAGAGGCGCAGGTACGCGAGATCCTGGAGACGGGCGACATTACGCTACGCTTGAACTCCACCGCGGGACGCGACTTCACCGTCGGCGAGCTAAGGCGCCAAGGCTTTGACGCTGTCTTGATCGCCGTGGGCGCACATCGCAGCCGCGACCTCTCGATCCCGGGCGTTGATCTCGATGGCGTGCATCGCGGCATCGAGTTCTTGCTCAACGTCAATCTCGGCTACAAGTTCACCATCGGGAAGAAAGTCATCGTCATCGGCGGCGGCAATGTTGCCATGGACGTCGCACGATCGGCCGCGCGCGAAGTGCTGCGCCAGCATGATTCGCCGGGCGAGATAACTCCCTCGGAAGAGAATCTGCAAGCCGTCGCCGCTCACGAGATGATGGACATCTCGCTGTCGGCACTGCGCATGGGCGCACGCGAGGTCGGCCTCGTCTGCCTCGAGCAGCGCCATGAAATGCCTGCCGCGTTGGAGGAAATCGAAGAGGCGGAGACGGAAGGCATCATCATCCATCCGGGTTTCGGACCGAATCGGGTCCTCGGACGCGACGGCAAAGTCGTTGGCCTGGAATGCCTGAAGACAAAACGCGTCTTCGATGAGAACCACCGATTCAGTCCCGCATTCTACGAGAACAGCGAAACCCAGTTTGAGTGCGACACCATCATTCTTTCGATCGGCCAGGCGCCCAACCTGGAGTTTCTGCGGCCTGACGATGGCGTGCTGGTTTCGCCTCGCGGCCTGATCAGCGTAAATCGCGACAACTTAATGACGTCGGCCCCTGGCGTATTCGCGGGAGGCGATTGTGTATTCGGACCGCGCCTCATCATTGACAGCGTTGGCGACGGAAAGCGCGCGGCGGTTGGCATTGACGAGTACCTTCGCGGGACCAAGCATCCAGAACCGCAGATTGAAGTGCAAGTCCTCGACCGCTGGCAAATGGCAGTGGACTACATGAATATTCACCGCCAGCCCATTCCCATGCTGCCGCTCGATCGCCGGACCGGCATGACCGAGGTCGAGCTCGTCTACTCCGAGCAGGAAGCGATGGCGGAAGCGCAGCGCTGCCTGAAGTGCTATGTCAACACCATTCTCGAAGGCAACGAACAGGACGGTACCGACTGCGTGCTGTGCGGCGGCTGCGTGGACGTCTGTCCTGAGAACTGCCTGGAATTGGTTCCGCTGGACCGGATTGAGTTCGAGCCGAACACCATCGATGCCCTCTCGAACAACCCCGAGTTGTTCAGCTTCGAGTTGGAAAATATACAGCCGGTGGAATTAGGCAGCATCGCCGGAACCGCGATGTTGAAGGACGAAACCCGCTGCATCCGCTGCGGTCTGTGCGCGCTGCGCTGTCCCGCCAACACCATCACCATGGAGGCCTATCACTTCGTGGCGACCGAGCCGACGGGGCTAATCACCATTCAAAGCTTTGATGGACCCAAGGCTCCGGCGCTGCCAGCTTCGAAATGATGACATTGAGGACTTATGCCTGACGAACCAAAACCAACGGCTTTACCCGAAAGTCCGGAGGAGATGAGCCGGCGGCAGTTTTTCGTCAAACTCGGCGTTGGCTCGGTTGCGGTCGCGGCGCTGGGCACGGCCGCCTTCTCTTATGAGTACTTGTCGCCGAACGTGCTCTACGAGCCGTCACCGATCGTGGATGCCGGAAAGCCCGACCATTACGCTCCTGACTCGGTTACGCTCGATCCGCAGACGGCGATCTACGTGGTGCGCACGGCGGAGGGATTCTTCGCGCTCTCGGCAATCTGCACTCACCTGGGCTGCATGACTGCCTACAAGCCGGACCTCGGCATCATCGCTTGCCCGTGCCACGGCAGCAAGTTCAACAAGGACGGGGTGAAGATCGCGGGCCCAGCGCCCAGGCCGCTCCCCTGGCTGCGCATGTGGCTGAACGAAGATGGCAACTTGATGGTTGACCGCTCCAACGCTGTCGCCATCAAGCAACTGGTGAGGGTCTAGCCGTGGCCAACACCATCGATCGCCTCGTCGACCAAGTCCGCGAGAACCGTATATGGCGCTCCATCTTTCGCAGCGGCACCGGCGATAGCAACCTGCGCCGATCGTTATTCGTGCAGCAGAACGTTTTCCTGCACTTGTTCTCGGTCAAGGCACGGAAGCGCACCCTGGAATTCAGCGCGACCTGGTACCTGGGTGCGCTCACTTTCGGGACGTTCCTCGTTCTCGTGATCACCGGCATCCTGCTGATGCTGTATTACCACCCCTCGGTCCCGCAGGCTTACGCCGACATGAAGGACCTGCAGTTCGTGGTCTCGTCGGGCGTGTTTCTGCGCAACCTGCATCGCTGGTCGGCCCATGCCATGGTTTTCCTGGTGTTCGCCCACATGTTCAAGGTGTTCTATCGCGGAGCTTATCGGCCGCCGCGCGAGTTCAACTGGGTGATTGGTGTGGTGTTGCTTCTGATGACGCTGCTTCTGAGTTACACCGGCTACCTGCTGCCGTGGGACCAACTCGCTTTTTGGGCGGTGACGGTCGGCAGCAACATTGCATCGGCGGTGCCCGTCATGGGGAGCAAGATGCGGTTCCTGATGCTGGGTGGAACGGCCGTGAATGCCAACGCTCTGCTCCGTTTCTACGTCCTGCACTGCGTAATTCTGCCCTTTGCCGCGATTCTTTTCATCGCTATCCATTTCTGGCGGATCCGCAAAGACGGCGGAATTTATCCCGGTGAATCTCCGGCGGAAGGGGGCGCGAAATGAGCGATCCCAAAGATTTCGTTGCCGTCGTCGACTCCGATGTGCGTAAGACCCCCCGGCGGATAGCCTTCATTACCAAGCGAACGTCGCCGCAGGTGCACGTGAAGGATGAAGAGCGGGTGATGACCTACCCCGAAGTCTTCTTCCGCACCGCGGTTGCCGTCCAAGTGCTCACGATTGTGTTGGTCATCATTTCGCTGCTGTGGGACGCGCCGCTCGAAGGGCTGGCCGATCCCATGCACACGCCCAATCCGGCGAAGGCGCCTTGGTACTTCCTCGGTTTGCAGGAATTGCTGCACTACTTCCCGCCCGTCGTAGCAGGCGTGCTCATACCTGGTCTCGTGGTGATGGCACTGATCGTCATCCCTTACTTCAACATCAACGTGGAAGCCGAAGGATTGTGGCTGCGCGACAAGGCGAAACGCCTGCGCATCTTCGGTATCGTCGTTGTGGTCTTCTGTATCTTTCTGGCGGTGTTCGATGTCTGGGTCGCGCTGGTGCCGACCCTCATCGTCGCCGCATTTATGCTGCTGGCCGCACAGACCGATCCACAAACAACTCGGGGATTTCGCGGCTGGTTGGCCAGTAAACCGCTCTCGTTCTGGATCATGACATGGTTCTTGTTCGAACTGATCGTGCTGACCGCCATCGGAACTTTCTTCCGCGGTCCGGGATGGTCGTGGGTTTGGCCGTGGAGGAGTTAGGCTGGCATGAAGAATAAACTACGCGCACTGTGGCGGTTCTTCTTCGGCGATAGCGCTCGCGCCTTTGGGTCGGCCAGCATCATCTTGCTGGTGCTGCTGGCCATCGCACCCGCCAAGAACCACTTCAGCCAGTGGCGCCATTATCAGAAACAATACTTGCATCTCATCCGCGGACGCGCCGATGCTGTCACCCTCGAACGTCACTTCCAAGGCGGCATCCAGCAGATCTGGATTCCGGAACAGCAAGTGACCGACCGGTGCACCACCTGCCACCTCGGACTGAAGGAAACCAGCCTTACGGATGTCAGCTCAGTGACCTTTCGTAAGCATCCGGCGATCCCGCACTCGTTGACGGAGTTCGGCTGCACCACCTGCCATCGCGGGCAGGGGGCGGCGACCACCATAGAGGAGGCGCATAGCAGCACCGAACAATGGGAGCAGCCGCTGCTGCCGGCCAAATACATCGAAGCCGGCTGCGGCCAGTGCCATCTGGAAAACCAAACCGGAACCCCGTTTCTCAACCAGGGACGGCAGTTCATCTCCCGCTACGGTTGCACCCACTGCCACACCATCAAGCAGGCTGACGGGACCTACATCATTCCGGACGACGATCCGCCCTCGCTGAAGCATATCTCCGACAAAACCACGCGCGAGTGGATCTATGCATGGATCAAGGATCCCCAGGCCTATGCCGGCACGGCTACCATGCCGAACTACCACTTGAGCGATGACGATGCCCGTGACATTTCGGCGTTCATACT
>DATCCF010000042.1:0-9807 GCA_036511435.1 Terriglobales bacterium
GTGCGGTCCTGGCTTATTGTGTCGGCGCCGCGGGCGGAGCGGAAGGCTTCTCCGGCTTCGGAGTCTGCGGTCTCGCTTCTGCCTTTGGCGGCTTGGCCGGAGCTTGGGTCTTCGGCGGCGCCAGGATCAGGTGCAGGGTGTTGCCTTCCTGCCGGGGACGAAACTCCACGATCGCCTTATCGCCCAAATCCTTGATCAAGCGTTCCAGAATTCCACGCCCTAAACTCTGGCGGGTCATCTCGCGTCCGCGGAAGAAGATGGTGGCCTTGACCTTGTCGCCTTCGGCGAGAAAGCGCAGCACGTGGTTCTTCTTGGTGTCGTAGTCGTGATCGTCGACGTTGATGCGGAATTTCACTTCCTTGACCACGATCTGGTGCTGGTGTTTCTTGGCCTCACGCTCGCGCTTTTCCTGCTGATACAGGTATTTCCCGTAATCCATGATGCGGCAAACGGGAGGTTGAGCGGTGGGCGAAACTTCTACCAGGTCCAGGGTTTTCTCGCGGGCGATCTTGAGCGCCTCGAAGGGGGTCATGATGCCTAACTGGTTGCCTTCGTCGTCGATCACGCGAACTTCACGGACACGAATGCGTTCATTCGTACGGATAAAACGTTTATCGATACAGTCCTCCGCAACAACTGTAGTATTTCGAAAGTATAGCATGGGGACTAGGCGGAAACAGCGGCCGGAATCGCCAACGCCGGGATTGCAACCGACCCCACCAGCACATCGGAATGTACCGCTTCGATTATGCCGCGCACCCACTGATTTGCCTGGTGCTCGCCTCCAATCCGCAGCTTCAGATAGTTGTCCGTCAGCGCCTCGGTGAACACGCCGTCGTAATGCGTGAGCGTGATTGCTTCCAGCTCGCGGCCGACGAACGATTGCATGAACTCGCGCTTCTTGCGAGCCACCAACTCGCGCAGCACATGATTGCGTTCGCGAGCGATCTGCACCGGAACCTGCTCCGGCATTTCGGCGGACGGAGTTCCCGGACGCGACGAATACGTAAACACGTGCAGATAGGTGAAGGGCAGGCGCTCGATGAACGCGCGCGTCTGCTCGAAGTCGTCGTCGGTCTCACCGGGGAAGCCAACCATCACGTCAGCGCCAATGGCGGCGTCGGGCATGGCGCTGCGAATGCGCTCGATGCGATCGACGTAATGCCAAGGGCGATACTTGCGGTGCATCCTGCGCAGTATGCGGTCGCTGCCCGATTGCAGCGGCACGTGGGCATGCTTGGCGATGCGCGGTGACGCTGCGACTAGTTCGATCACTTCGTCGGTCCAGTCCATGGGCTCGACCGAGCTGATACGAATCTTCTCGACCGCCGTGTGCTCGAGGATGGCGCGAAGCATGGCGGCGAAATTCATTCGCGGCGTCAGTTCGCGACCCCAGCGCCCCAGGTTGATGCCCGACAGCACAATCTCGCGATAGCCGTTGGCGACCAGCCCATCTACTTCTCGGAGGACTTGCTCCAATTTCAACGAACGGCTGCGGCCGCGCACCGACGGGATGATGCAGAACGAGCAACGATTATTGCAGCCATCCTGCACTTTGAGATTGGGGCGGGTCTTGTCGAAGGAGCCGGCTTCAAAGACGGGAGCGGCCGACAACTCGGTGTGGGCGAAGATGTCGCCGACGATCACGGTTGAGGCAGGGTTCAGGCCGATTTGATGCAACGCTACGAATCCACTGTCGTTCGCCAGCGGGGCGGCGTAACTTGCCAACTCGTGCTTGTGGGAGTTTCCGACGACCAGGCTGACACCAGGCAACGCCGAAAGCTCCTCAGGCGCGCGCTGAGCGTAGCATCCGGTGACCAGGATTCTGGCGGCGGGATTTTCGCGATGAATGCGGCGGATGGCAGCACGCGCATCCTGATCGGCAGATGCGGTGACGGTGCAGGTATTCAGGATGACGACTTCAGCTTCTACGGCGGCGGAGGCACGCTCCAGCCCGCGGCCCAGCAATTGGCGCTCGATAGCGGCGCCATCGGCCTGGGTCGCGCGGCATCCGAAGTTCTCGACATGATATGTCGCCACCAAGCTATTATACTGGGCGTACTTTGAGGCTGGCGGCGCGTCCAAGGTGGTGGAACAGGGAATGGCACGCGCAACAGAATGAGAATTCGATTCTCAGCAGCCGAGCGGCAGGAATTTGCATCACACCCGCCGCACGTCGATGACGAGGCTTTCCCCTGGAGGTCCCGATGAAACGTCGCATCCTGTTGGTTGATGACGAACTTGCAATTCTGCTCACCCTGCGCGCAATCCTCGAAATGAACGATTTTGCAGTGGGCACCGCCTCCTCCGCTAAGGAAGCTGCGCACAAGCTGAAGAACGGCGTCTTCGAAATGGTCATCACCGATATGCGCATGGAAACGGAGACCGCAGGTTACGACGTGATTCGGGCGGTGCGTCAATTGGCCTACAACCCCGCCACCGCGATTCTGACCGCGTACCCCTCTCTGGGCAACGAATGGCGAAACCACGGAGCACACTCGTTGCTAGTGAAGCCGGTCAACACCGCGGAACTGCTACGCCAGATTGAAGCGCTTTTGATCAGCCATCAGGATCACAAGACCCGGGCAACAAGTGCGAATGCCATAAAAGCTTCCAACCCCAACAATTCCAAAACAGAGCGTCCCGCCGCGGCGGCGGGCGAGAAAGCCCTATAGCGTTTCCGGAAAGGCCGGCTCAGCAGACATATTGAACACACCCCGGCTACCAACCGCCGTCGAGACACAGAATTCCCCAGGCGTCCAAAGCAGGTCGTGGCTGGCGCTATCGGAGGACTGGGATTCGGCAGGTCAGGCAGTGACAGCAGTGGTGCGCCGCTGCTGAAAGCACTCCCGACAGAAGACTGGCCGTCCTTGGTTGGGCTTGAACGGGACAGTGGTTTCCTTGCCACAACTCGAACAATTCGTCCGCGTTTCCACCTTGGGGTAATTCCCCGCCGGCGTGGCCCCCACTGTGGACGCCCGCTTGGCCTTGCAGGCTTTGCAACGTTTGGGTTCGTTCTTGAACTGTTTGTCGTGGAAAAACAGCTGTTCCCCAGCGGTGAATACGAAGTCGGCGCCGCAGTCAATACACTTCAGAACCTTGTCCTGGAATTCCATGGAGAGTTGCTCCCTTCAGTCCGCGATCCGGAGCCATGGACAAGGGTCGAGTTGCAACGGGCAAAAGAACCGGACTGAGCATTCTTTCTGCCGCTTGCAAATTCCACAGCTCGGGTACATCCCCCGGGTTCGGCCCACCATGCACTGCGCATGGTTTACTACCAGTAAGACTGCGATCCTATGAATAAAGCATTCCCAACCAGGATTAGAGAAAAAGCAAGGGCCGCCATCGGAACGGCGGCCCAACGTTGAATTAGTCCTGCTCTTTGCGAGCCTTCTTGCGGCTACGCTTGCGCGCCAAAGCTTCCTTCACGCGCTTCTTTTCGCCCGGCTTGAGGTAGAAGGAGTGACGCTTCACTTCCTTGATGATGTCCTCTTGCTGGACTTTGCGCTTAAACCGCCGCAGAGCGTTCTCTAACGATTCGCCTTCTTGAATGCGAACTTCCGCCAAACGGGAAACACCCCCAAACTCGTCCGAAGGGACAGTAGTAGTTATGTCAATGTTTCCAGGGGAAGTCAAGGAAAGAGTGGCGACGAGTCCCGTCGCTGAAGTGATGGGTCGCAGCACCACCAAGGTGCAGGCGCTCCTATGTTACTCAGAAATTTAGCCTTACGGAAAATTGCACCTGCCGTGGGGCATATGCATTCGTCGGCATAAGGAATTTGGAATTCACTTGAAATTGGCCAGGATACTGTTTCCCTTTGACTGTGGTGGAGTAAGCGACGAATTGGCCCGCGGAGTTGTAAAAACCATCGTCACCGATGTCGACCCGATTGTTCATGCGGTTGAATAAGTTGAAAGACTCCGCGAGGAGTTCGAGACGAGCATGCTCTCTGAGGCTGACGGTTCGGGTCAAGCGAAGATCGGTCGTGAAGTAGTCGGGGCCGATGAAGGCGTTTCTGCTATATCCAGGCAAGCGGTCGTTGTAGGTGTTTCCATCCTGGTTGGCGTCGCCCGCCATGGTGGCGTTGACGGGGCGGCCAGATCCCATGGTGATGACGCTGGAGAATCTCCAGTTGTTCGATAGCCGGTTGAGCAGTTGATGCTCGAAATGGAAGGGCTTGGGTTCCGCAACCCACGCGGCGATAAATCGATTGCGCTGGTCGGTGACGCTGAGACCGCGCTCCAGCGCGGTAGCGTAGGAGTTTTGGACATTTCCCGGACGCCCAACGACAAGCGCATCCTGGCCATCGTCGATTGCTTTTGCGAACGTATAGCCGATCTGGAAAAACATACCCTTGCTCGTCTGCCGCTTCAACGAGACATTCAGAGCGTTGTAGACGCTGCTCGATCCGCTTTCGTAGGAGTTAATGGTTCCCAGCCGCGATATCGGCCGCTGTACGTCGTTAATGCAGGGAGGATACGGGCAGGTCACCGAGGGGGTGGTTTGCCAGGTGGCGAAGGATGCAACCTGGTAGTAAGAATTGAGAAAGACGGAGCCATCGTCGTTGTAAATCGGGTACTCGGTAATCTTAGGCTTTGGCAGATTCGCGTCGAGCGAGCGCAGGAGGTGGACACCGTGCACGTACTGGTAGTTGACCGAAGCAACGATTTGGTAGCCGAATTCCCGCTGCAAACTCAGGTTTGCCTGCTCCACGTACGGTGTCTGAAAGTTGGTCGCGAAGGCCGAAATCTGGGTGGTGAGCAAGCCGGCGACGGAGGCTGGCGCCACACATACCAGCGTCCCTGCCGGGCAATTGACCAACGGATTGGGATATTTCGGAAATACCGCAGCTTGCGCCGGGATCATGTTATCGAGAAATAGGCTGCTCTGCGAAATTCCGTTGTCAGTGGCGACTTGCGAGGCATACATGGACGGAATCTGGGTGTAGAAGATGCCGAAGCCTCCACGAACCATCAGGGGATGGCGGTCGCCAATGCCGTACGCGAAACCGATCCTCGGCGACACATTGTTCGCATTGGTGGGAATCTTACCCGATGGCAAGTACAAGGGGTTGGCGACCAGATTGCCGGCCTGAAAGGTTTGCAGATCGTAGCGAACTCCGAGGTTGAGCGTAAAACTCCGGGAGACGCGGATGGTGTCCTGCATGAAGGCGGAGTAGAGACGCGAATTGGGATGAGAGACGGCAGTGCCGAAGTCTTGCATGTAGTAGCGAGGTACGTCGTGCGCAAAGGCGCGTAGCGGGGTCAACGAATCTCCATACTTCATGGGAACAAACGTCCAAGGGTTCACCTTGACGTTGGAGAAGTAATATTCTCCCCCGGACATCGACGGGTAATAGTTGTAAATCCATGCCTGAACGAAATCGACGCCAAATTTCCAATGCACGCGCGGGGTTTCGTAGCTTAGGGTGTCTGCAAGATGCAGCTTGTGTTCGCGAGTACTACGGGGAAGCATGCTGGAGCGTCCAAACCCAGAGATCAGGTTGTAGATTTTGGTCCGTGGTTCTTCGGAGTTGGCGGTGGATTGTTGCACATCGCGGGAGAACTGGGCGCGCAGATTGGTAGCGAGACTGTTGGTCCAGGCGCTGGTCAAAGCCGCCGCCAGGCTCTCGGTTCGCACGCTCTCCGATCCATTGCCGCTTTCTGCGTAGCTGGTCATGGGACTGGAGGGATCGAAGAAGACGTTGTTGGTTCCCCGGTAACGCGAGGTGTTTAGCCTTACAAACATGAGCTGTTTTGGAGAGAGCGTGAAATCCACTTTCCCGAAGGAGGCATAGCCGTTCATCGTGGTGGGAAACACTCCCCCCATGTCGTTCAGCATCTGGGCGGCGCTGAAGACCAGTTGCCGGTCTTTGTAGTCATAGTCCTGAGGTTGCGGAACTACCGTGCTGGCGCCGTTGGCAAATTGCACAATCGAAGGAACGGTCAGCAGGTGCTGGTCAAATCCGGCATAAAAAAACACGCGATCTTTCTGGATGGGGCCGCCGACGGAACCGCCAAACTGCTGCTGGCGATCGTTGGGTTTGGTGGTGGCATACGGCTGTTGGGCATCGAAGGCGCGATCGCGCAGGTAGTAAAAGCCGCTGCCGTGAAATTGGTTGGTCCCCGACTTGGTGACCACGTTGAACACGCCGCCGCCGGCGCGTCCCAGTTCCGCGCTGTAGGCGTTCGAAGAAACCCGGAACTCCTTGATGACCTCGTTGCTGAATTGATAGGGCGCGCGATAACGGCCTCGCCCCTGCGCGTAAAACGAGTTGTTATTGTCGGCGCCGTCGACCAGGAAGTTGTTCTGGAATCCGCGAACTCCGCCAAATGACAAATCGCCATTCGAGTCGGAGGTGAGACCGCGCGGGTCCTGCGTCACTCCGGGAGTGAGCAGCGCCAGATCGGTGAAGCGTCTTCCATTCAGAGGCAAACCCTGGATGGCTTGCTGGGTGACGACCTGCGAAACCTCGCCGCTCTGCGTCTCCACCGCCTCTGGCTGTTCACGTACCGTGACCGTTTCCGTTACCCCGGCGAGCGCCAGCCGCACTTGCACCACCGATACGCCCCCCACGTAAAGCTCCACGCCGGGGCTTGTCTTCGTGGCCATGCCGGGCGCTGAAGCGCTCACGTCATAGCGTCCGGGCGACAACATGCCGAAGATGAACTGGCCTTGCCCATCGGTCACCGCTTCCAAGCGGAAGCCTCTTGCGGGATCTACGACTGTGATTCGGGCGCCGGCAATCCGGGCACCAGTGATATCTTCGACCACTCCTTGCAGCGAGGCGGACCCATCCTGGGCGAGCGTGAGAGGCGGAAGCGTCAGGCCCAGCAAAACAAATAGCCCGGCGCAGAGGTGGAGGAAACGAGTCGAGAAGAGCAAAGCGCGAATTCCCCAATTGGGCGACGTTCCCATAGCGGCACAACCTCACCACATCTATAGCGGGTTGGAGCGCAGTGGTCTGTGATTGGGACCTCACGAAAGGCCAAGCCCAAAAAGGGAATGTATTGTACTTTCGTTTTCGTCAACGATCTCTGCGCGCATGAGGACTGGGTTGCCGCGCTGATGGCGGCGGCCGTACCCGACGTCAAGGAGAAGCTGCCAACCCGCTACCAGGCGCGGCAACATGGACATACAGAGTCCATTATGGCAGCGCAAAACGGGCAACCGGGAAGTGGCCGAATTGCTGACGTCGCGGAAATAGAACGGTGGTAGCGATTGGCTATTGCGTTTCGACTTGGCCGGTGGCAGCGGCGGAGTGGTTGCGGAGTATTACCGTGCCGGTGAGCACGGCGCAAAACAGCAAGAGCACGCGCGCCACGTTAGCGTGGAACACAGGGTCGCCCAGCAGGATTCGTACCAGCCCGAAGGCAGCGCTGGCTGCGCAGAAAGCGAAATAGAGCTTCTCTTTGGCGCAATGGGAGAAGCGCAACAGCACCAGAAGAACGGTGGTGACGATCGCATAAATGGTCAGCAGAATAATGCTGCCCGCTATCTTCTCGCGATGAATGGAAAATGCCGCGGCATGCGAAACGGCGAGTTGCGTCCCGGCCACAATCAGAAAAAAGACAGAATGTACCAGCGCAATGATCGCTCGTTTGCGGTTGGTAATGATGCCGAAACGCTCCATAAACACTCTAATAGTGTGTCGCCCTGACCGAACATCTGGCTGTGATTCAAGTCACAGGAGAACAGTTTTTCCCGACGGGGTAGCTGAGAGCTGCAGGCTGAGAACATCCACGACACGGTGCCAGTGGGGGTGGAGTTTGCGCCTGGCCGCCATCCTGGTTACTTGTGAAATGGGCTGTTCACTCCAGTTATGGGCGGGAAGAGCGCGGTTCTGTGTTCGTGTAAACTGCTTTTTCGAGATCAAAGGCAAAAATTCCGGATGGCACGATGCAGCGATTGATGTTGTGCTTAATGCTACTGGTTTGTGCTGAGGTACCCTTTTCCGCTCAAACGAAGGATGTTCGCTACAAGGTCTCGTTTCCCCACATCAACCTGAAGACAGACCGTGGCGAGAGGATCGAGTCAATTGCAGTCGTTATGCACTGCGGACGTTTCGTTGCACTAAACTCGATACCAGACGACTGGTCTGCCACGATAGTCAGTCCTGTTTCCGAGAAGACTACGTTGAGAATGGAAGCAGGGCATGGCACCAGCGAATTGTGGCATTCTGAAGACCTAGATGAATTTGTCACGGTGTTGTCTCATGAGGACCCCTGTTTCGATATAGCAGCATCGATCACAGCCATTTATTACGAGGGAAATGATCTCCACAAACGGAAGATTTCTTTTAGGCAAAACGAGCTAATCCTTAAGCTAAAGCCTCAAACTGTTGTGAAATCGCCATCTCGCAAGTGATCTGCGCAGGGACTCGCGCTCCGGGATTACTTGCGAAATGGGCTGTTCACGCTCGTCATTGCCGGGAAGGGATTACCGAAGAAGCCGGGGCGGACCCGCCCCCACCGCCCAGGGGCACTGCCGGCGATACACGGGCTGGGCGTGGACAGGAATGAAAACCTCGTCCCGCTTTTTGCGTGTCTTGGGGCGCTGTTAATCACTCTTTTTTTTCCGGGCCTTCATAGCGCTCTCGATTCTGGCCTTCATCAGACTAGCGTTCCGTAAGAGCCAACTGCTATTCATGGCATTCCAGGCCGTGGAATGTTCTGGAGCGTAGACCATAACCAAAATCTTACACATCTCCACCCGCTCGTTTGTCTTCTTGTCCACCCCGTGCTCGGGGAAGATTCGGGCAACCACCTCAACGTTCCCCGACGGCGTCGTCAGCAGCGGTCGACTGGTCACCATCATCTGTTCGTCATCCCAACGGATAGCTTCCGGCAGGGTCGACTTCAAGTCCAGATAGCACTGCCCCGCCGGCTCCTTGATCATCACCGATTCCTGTGCGCACAGCGGAGCGGCAGAGGCAACAGCGAACACGATTAAGAGCAAGTTCTTCATGGCCTTGGAGACTCCTTTTCGTATCCCGCTTGGCGTACGTCAGCAGCCCTTGCGGCCTCATAAGACTAGCACCATTGGGAGCGGACCTGCGGACAACCCTTCCAACCCGAACGAAGACGTGTGCCTACCCTCTCGGTTGACATGGCCGACGACTTCACAGATGTTGTGAAATCGCCGTTACACAAGTAATCTCTGGACCGCGCCGGTTGGTGGCGAGTCGGCGGCAACTCGGAACGTAAAACATCTGCCACGCAATTTGTCCACTTTTTGTCCACCCCTAAAGCCGAATCAGCCCCATTTTGGCCGATTCAGCCCCAACGAGTACGAACTGGGAAAGAGCGTGAAGTGCTTTGCAGCGACGGAGTTCTACGGAAACGTTGGAGGCGCGGGTGGGAATCGAACCCACGCATAAAGGTTTTGCAGACCTCTCCCTTACCACTTGGGTACCGCGCCTCGAAGATGGGCGATGCGAAAAACCCTCGCGTACGGCGAGGGCGACGAATTTTGGAGCGGGAGACGGGATTTGAACCCGCGACTTCGACCTTGGCAAGGTCGCACTCTACCACTGAGTTACTCCCGCGCGCCGTCTGTGATTATAGCGAAAGCCTGAACCACCGGGCAAATGAGTGAGGACGTTCCACAGGGCAGACGCATCTAAATTGCTTTTGAGAGTTCAAATCTGTGCGAGACTCTCTGGGAACCGCAGAACTGGCTCAAAGTAGACGTGAAACGAGCCACGTGATGCTCAATTTGACACTGAAGAGGTGGAGTTTGGTCCAGACGGCAATGAAACAGTCGGAAATTTCCTGCCAAACTGCCCGATAGGAATCGAAGTGGTA
>DATCCF010000043.1:0-5496 GCA_036511435.1 Terriglobales bacterium
GAGCGGTTTAGTTATTTGTGTAGTCTAGGTGCCGCCGGCTGAAGCCGGCTCGGAGGTGAAGGATCAGCGGGAACGCGGCGCTGAAGCGCCGCTCTACCCGTGCTCGCTCGACTACAGTAATTCTTAAACTGCTCTAGCCACTGAGGGACTTCGGTGTTGAGACGAAGTGCGAGTTCCCTCAGGGCTGAAGCCCAACTCTCCACGCACACGTAACGGCACGGCTGAAAGCCGTGCCCCTTCAAAGCTTGCTGCTTCTGTTGCCGAAACAGATGAATAATCCAGGCTAATCCTGGTTAAACCACATTAGCGGAGTGCAGCGCCTCGTCTCTTAGTAGTTCCAGAACGCCCTGGCGCGCGTTGTCGTCTTCCATCCCAAAGCCGGGCGGCTCAATCTCCTCAAAGTACCGCCAGGCGCTGTGCGCCTGCACAGTGTTGCCGCTACGCTGTGCGTCGCTGGCCGCTTCGCACAACAGGGCAAACGCCAAGCTCTGGCTCAAGCGGTGCAGTAATTTCCTCGCATAGCGTTGAGCACTCTGCTCGTCGCGCATCGCGACCGCCACGGCTTCCCGGTCACCATCGAGCCTGGCTTGCATGGTCTTGCGTAATTTGCCCTGCGCCTCCGGAAGCTTCTCCTGGACCCCTTGCATTCGCGACTGGTATTGCTCCCAGCCTCGATAGCGAGGCGCCAGTAGGCGCAGCAACTCCAGGGCCTGAATGTTGGCCGGGCCCTCCCACACGGTCAGCACTTGCGCATCCCGCAACAGTCGGGCCACGGGATAGTCGCTGGTGTAGCCGTTGCCGCCGATCAACTCCAGCGCAGTCCGGGCCGCGCCGATGGCATACTCCGCGGTCAAGTATTTCGCCAGCGCGGTCGCCAATCGCAACCAGGTGCGGCGTTCCCCGTTTTGCTGCGTCTCGTCGAATGCGATGGCAGCCTCGAAGGCGAGCAGCGCGCCTGCCTCGAACTGCACCCGCATCCGCAACAGCTCATCCTGCACCATCGGGTAATCGACCAGGACGTGGCCAAAGGCCTGGCGGGATTTCGCCCAGGCAAGCGCCTCGCGCAGTGCCCTGCGTTGCACGCCTGCGGAACCAACCGCGTTGTGAACGCGGCTGTACTCGAGCGCTTCCATCATCAGGCGAAAGCCATCGGGCGGGGCGGCAACTTCGACCGCTTCCGCGCCCAGCAAATCGATCTCTCCGGTCGGAAGCCCCTTGGTGCCGAGCTTGTCCTTCAAGCGGCGGATGCGATAGTGGTTGGATCGCCCATCCTCCAGATGACTGGGCACGAGGTAGAGGCCAAGCCCGGCGGTCCCGTTGGCAGCTCCCTCGGGCCGCGCCGTCGCCAACGCAAGACCGCTGTTGGCGTTGCTGGTAAACCACTTCAATCCGTGCAGCGCAAAGCGGTCGCCGTTGGGAACAGCCGTCGTGGTGGTCGCTCCCACGTCGCTGCCGCCGTGTTGCTCGGTCGCCCATGTGCCGCCGGTCTTGGCTAGGCCATCCATGCGCGCAACATCGTAAAGAAATTGCTGCCGCACGGCGTCAGGCGCATGCGAACCAAGTACGTACGCCACCGCTCCGGTCAGCGTAACCGGACAATGCAAGCTGATGTCGGCTTGCGATAACACATAGCCCATCGCAAAGGTCAGCAGATGAGGGGCCTTCTCGGCATAGGGCAATCCGATGATGCCGCGACGATAGAGCTCCTGATGTTGATCGTCGTACCACCGGTTAACCACGACCCGGTTCACAACTTCGCCGTTGCGGTCGTAAGTCTCCAACGCCGGAGGCGCGTAGCGGTCGGTATAGTTCGCTTGCGCGTCCACTTCGGTGCGCACCCAGTCGTGAAATTCGGCAAGCTGTCGAGAATAGCCGGCCATGCGGGGCACGCGCGCCGTAAGCCAAGGTTCGAGATAGAGGTCAAAGCTGGTGGAATTGGTCATGGCCACCCTCCCCGACGTGGCGAGGAGTCAACAAGGAGCAGCTTAAACCTTTTGCAAAAATTTGGCATGTTCTCACGTCCACGTAGTAAGTGCTTGATTTCATCGGGCAGCTAGCCTTGCTGCGGCTCGGGTCCGAACTGCAGGTGGGAAGATTGTGCTATACAACAGACACTGTGGAAAGAGGTTTGGGAATCGCTATTGTCCCGACGACAAGTGGTGGTATTGTTTTCGACATGGACGCAACTCAAGTCGTCTTTGGGGTTCTTGCACCGTTGGTGATCTCCATTGGTTCAACATATGCTGTAATCCGTCTTAGCCCGGAGCGCAAAGACCTGAAGCGAGTCCGGGAGCTGCTAGAGCGGAATGCTGCGGATAAGGAGCAACAGCGACTGGCGAATGAGTTCAGGTGTGATGTTCAGATAATCGACATGCTTACCGATGGTGCTAAGGTGATATTCAGATCGGAAACTCCATTCTGTTTGAAACAAGTGCAGTTGGCTACTGAATTGAACGCCCCATTAAGTTCAATCGAGCCGAAGACTGGAACCTCTACCAGCCACGAAGTTGCGGTAGCCGCCGAAGACATCAGCAAGGTGTATTTCTCGCAGACACAAGGGACCCAACGAACTGGCTTGTTGACATTCACGGCTCTTGTTAATGGTCAGGTGGTCGAGCGTAAACGCGCCGTGACGGTGTTGCAGCTTACCTGTGCTAATCCAGTCGGGAGTGGGCAAAGGGTTTACTATGCATTAGACTGTTGAAGCCACGATGTCGTTCACGGTATTTTACAGTCAAAAGTCTGAAGCACTCATGTCGTCGCACAGGCCCAACCGATCAGAAAATCAAGGCTCCGCCATTCCAAAACAGGACGGCGGCGAGAAGGAATCCACCAAACGACACGTTTACGTTGAACCCGGCGTCAAGATAGACGTAGTTGAGGATCTTAAACGGCAGATGGAGACTGCCCACACTGAGAGCACAGCACACAACAAGAAACAGCTTCATTGGACGATAGCCACCGCGGGTCTGGTGTTCATCTACACCGGGATCATGTTCTGGCAGAGTTGCTTGCTTCGCCGATCTAACGAAATCAATCGTGAAGCGCTGGAATCCGTCCAGCGGGCATTTGTTGCGTATCACGGAATTGAGGAAAGAAGAGCCAAGCAGGGTAGCAGGGTCTTCTGGGAGTTCCAGCCTACCTATGAAAACAGCGGTGCGACTCCAGCTTTGGATGTAATCAACCTTTTTAGCATTGGGGAAGGGTCGGGAGAACTCCCCGAGCAGGAATTCAAAATAGGTAGACAGACATTGCCTATAAGCAAATGGCCGATTAGCACAATTGCCCCTAGATCGACTCAAGCTGTAGCACGGCAGTTCTTGGAGGAGTCTTACATATTCGGCACTTTCTTGGGCGACGATCTTAGCGAGTTTCCGAATGCGCACCCTAAACCCGATCTCTACTTTTGGGGATGGATGGTTTATAGGGATGTATTTCGTCAAACCAAGCGCCATTTGACCGAATTCTGCCGGCACATGGACTTCCCCGAATTGGTTACTAGGCCTCCCGCAAACTCGATCCGCTTCAATTATGAAGGCTGCGAACAACACAACTGCACGGACGAGCACTGTCCCGATTACGAGGAAATCACGAAATTTGTTGCGAGCCAAAACAGATAGCCACGCTGCGCCGCGGCTGTCAGCCTAATTCGAAGTGTGTTTTTCAAATTAGGACACCACCTGATAGCGTCACGTGACAAGATAATGGTTCCGTTCCTCGTCCGAGGCGGTGATGCCCTCGGGCAGGCGGCCACCGTTGTATTCCGCGAGGCGGTTCTTCCACTTCAGGAACTCGGTAATGGTTTGCGGCTCGATGCGCACCTCCACGCGCCGGAGACTCGCCAGTAACAGGTTCATCTCTTTCATCAGACCCACTGGGCTTCTCAGGTCCTGCTTCCCCGGCTTTACCGACATTTGCACCTGCCGGCCTTTGCACTCCAGCAGGCCCCAATACTTGGGCAATTCCTCCCGCGCAATCAAGCCCGCCAGAGCCATATAGAACCGCCGGCTACCCAGACCCTCTTCCGGCTTCAGGCGAAAGGGCTTGTTCGCGTCCGCAAGAAAATCGCTGCGCGAGACTTTGCATTCCACAACCACTGACTGGCAGGAGCCTTTCCAGCCGATCACATCGGGGACTTCGCCGCTGGCGCAATACTGCTCCGAGAGGATGATGCCGCATCTGTATGTGTAGCGCAGCCACTCCACAGCCTGCTCAACCAACTGCGCATGTTTGGCCTCGGAAGACGCTGTCGTCATGCTGCTGTTGTAACCCGAATTCCGGGCCCTGGGAAGTATCGGAAGAGGGGCGGGCAGCACGAGTTCGGCAACGCTTACCGGCCCTAGGGAGACTGTGTCGCAACCTCTGCCGTCCCTCCGGGACTCGGTCTCACTTCCCACTCTACCCAGCGCTTCCGCGCTGGGCTAAGCTCTTTCGCCCCTGCGGGGCTCGTTTCTTGCGTAGTCATTCCACTGTGCCAAACCGATGCGGGGTCGTGACACAGTCTCTAGGCCCCGCAATCGTTTCGTGTAATATCAAGGATTCGCATGGCGTGGATGATTCAAGCTGAGAATGTCCGCAAAACCTACCACATCGGCAAAGTGGATGTGCCAGCGTTGCGCGGCGTTTCCCTCGAGGTCGAGAAGGGCGAATTCGTCAGTATTGTCGGCCCATCGGGCAGCGGCAAGTCCACACTGTTTTACATACTGGGCGGACTGACCCACGCCGACTCCGGACGGGTGCTGATCGACGGCACAGATTTCACGGCCCTGTCCGATTCGGCGCGCACGCGAATGCGCAAATCGAAAATTGGCTTCGTCTTCCAGAAGTTTAACCTGCTGCCAACGCTGACCGCGCAAGGCAACATCGAGATCGCCCGCGACATCGCCGGCAAGAGCAACGGCAACCACGAATACATCGACCGAATCACGCGACTGCTGGGCATTGACCAGCGTCTCGAGCATCGCCCTTCCGAGCTGAGCGGCGGTGAGCAGCAACGAGTCGCGCTGGCGCGCGCGTTGGTGAACCAACCTGCCATTGTGCTGGCTGACGAGCCTACCGGCAATCTGGATTCGCAGAATTCCGAAATTGTTCTGAAAATGCTGCGGCAATCGAACCAGGAGCTAGGCCAGACGGTATTGATGATTACGCACAATCCCGAGGCCGCGTCCTACGGCGATCGCATCATTCACATGCGCGATGGTTCCATCGTGCCGCCCGAGAAAGATCCGCAATGGAGCCTTGTCCATGACTGAAGATCTTCGCTCTCCCATTCGGCCTGGGACCGCTGTCTCCGACGATGAACACTACCTTCGAGGAACTGCTTTGGCTCGCGTCACGTTTTCGTGAGTGGAACGTCCCAGGGCAGACGCATCTTAAATTTTCGCGGGAAACTGATTACCACTTCGATTCCTATCGGGCAGTTTGGCAGGAAATTTCCGACTGTTTCATTGCCGTCTGGACCAAACTCCACCTCTTCAGTGTCAAATTGAGCATCAC
>DATCCF010000044.1:0-2512 GCA_036511435.1 Terriglobales bacterium
CCCTGACATTTGTGAATATGCCGACGCTTCAGCAGCCGGAAATCTATATCGGAAACTGCGGCAGCCTATTCGATGACACCGGCAAGCTGAACAACGATGGCACGCGCGACCTGCTCAAGATGTTTCTGACCACGTTCGTCATCTGGATCGAAAAGAACCGGCAGGGCTGAAGCGAGTCGACCCTTCGCCATATCTACTACAGTTCCAAGCTAAAGGTCTGGAATCCGGCCGCTTTGTGAGATTTGAAAGCGTAACACGCGAGCACACTCAATGGCTTGCAGCCAAATTCCCTACGCAACAGAACAAGAAATTATTTTGGCGGAACAGGGAATTCTGGCGCAGGAACAGGGAATTGTTCGGGCCAAAATCGAAATCATTGCCGGATGAGGTTTTCGTGTCACGGCGACCGAGGCGTTCCTGCTTCATCTCAGCAAACGCGGACTTGAAGGTGATGGGGCCGCGGCTCGCGCAACTCTGGCCGTGATCGAGCAGGCCAAGGAGCGATTCAGCACAGACCACGGCTTTATCAGCCGCATCATCCGCATGATTGTGGCACCAGGGAGCGTCACATATGCACTGATGCCGCTGCGAATGGCTAGGAAACTCGATCCCTACCGCGAGACCGCACGGATGGCTCTCGAACCGTGGCTCGTCGAGGCCGCGTTGGCCCGCCTCGATCGGAGACTCAGTCCCGCTGATCAGCGGATCATCGTGAAGGCTACTCGTACACCTCACAGGGTCCGGTGGCCCGATTGGTGGAGCGAACACCCGTGAGCTTCGACCAGAAGCGCACCAACCCCGTACGCCCTCATTCGCCGTTGGGATATCCTCAAAGAAAAACACCTTCAAACCCCGACTCTGCGCCCAGGTAGCTCTCGTCTGCGGGCTCGTATTGTCAGCTTGCGCTACTCAACCAACGCCAAACGCTTTCGATCCACCGGGTTTTCTTTTTGGATTTGCGCACCGGAAGGCTAGAACATCTCCCGCCGCAAGATAACCCTTGCACCGCGTAGTCGTGCCTCTCCCGATCTGCGCCGCCAAGGACCGCACCTTGTCCATCCATGGCCGCTGGCCAGCCCAGCTCTCTACCAAGCTCCTCAACGTCCCTATCCCCATCCCGGACGCCGCCAATCAATTCTTGTTTGTATCTAGATAGGCTTTCCAAACTGCGCTTGCGAGGACCTGTGACGGATGGTGAGCGCAGACCTTCTCAACTTGCGACATCATCTCCATCTCGTTGAGCCGCCTAAATCTCCGTCTGATTGGTCGCCGCACAGCGGGGAGAAATGAAGCGCGAGGAGCTGGCCGATGTCGGTGACCTACTATGTAACCATGCCGTTCATCCGTACCGAGGAAGGCAGCGCGCCTGGTCAAGCGCAGGAATGTCCCGGAGAGGGCGCTGCGATCAGGAGAGCTGAAGTGATGTCGCGTGACCCAACCAATGTTGCGGCTCTCGCGTTCAAGCGTACTGGCGACCCGGGCGCGGGCAGTTTTTCCGATGCAGTCGTGCTGAAGAAATTCGGCGAGGTGCCCGACAATTTGGATGAGTTGTAGCTCGCGAGGTTCATGGTTTTTCCCACACGAGGAGGTTCTGTGCCCTCGCTTCGTCGATGGTCGGAAAGAGACCTTGCGCGGAACTATCGTTGGCGACAGATTACCAGCGTCCGCTTCAGTCCATGGGTCACCGACCATGTCTTTGTCGCCTGCCGATCGAAAGTTCGTTGATGCCTTTTTTGCTGAGGTTGCTCCAATTGAAAAGGCGTATGAGCACACGACGTTCAACTATGTCGCCCTTCAGTCTGCCGGTCGTTTCGTTATCTTGCAAGGCCAGCGAACAGCGTTACCGCCGGCTCGGTTACCCAGTCCGGCGCGTTGTTTCAGGCACTTCCAGCGTTCCGACTGCGGCATCCGGTGGCAATAGCCATCGAGCAGGTACTTGTTGTTGCCGCGATCCTCGATCGTTGTCTCGGACGAGCCGCTGAGCGCCGAGACCAACTATCGCACCGAGTTTGTCGCGGTGCTGAGCAATCAGCCCCAGGGCGGCTTCATAACGCGCCGGCCTTCGGTCGATGCCCTCGTTGCGAGCGGAAACGTCTGGGGCGACGACGGCTTCGGCTCCTTTTTCCAGCGCAATTGGGACTCCCAAACTGGCAATACGCCTCGGCGCGGCGGCCAGTACTATCATCAGGTGCAACAGGGCTGGCGGTAAGACGCGGCATGCCGCGCGTAGGCCGCACGTCCGCTTCGGGTCAATCCCGCCGGTTTGGCGATGTCCGCAGTAGGTCCGTTCACCCCCCGGTAGCGACTAGATAGCGGACGTTGCGGTGGTTCTCATTCGTGCCATTAGCGACCGATGCACCGCAGCAAACAGCATCTCTATTCGATCACCGCGGGCAATCACGGTACTGGTGGGTTATTGACCCATTTGAGAAATCGGCCAGCTAATCAGCCGACTATGCATGAACTGACATCCAGCCACTTCCAGTGTGCTGGTTTGTGACTCGTTGCGATA
>DATCCF010000045.1:0-13585 GCA_036511435.1 Terriglobales bacterium
CCACCGCGCAGAAACGAAAAACCCCGATGCCTCGCATCTACAACCTCTCCGGCCGCCCCGCTTTAGCGGCCGTTACTTAAATGCCAAGGGGTGACAAAGTCTCGTTGCAGTTAATACGACATTTTCTCGTTGCATCTACACGAAGGTGACGCCTATCCCGGCAATGGCAATCAAATCTTTAGTTTCCATGCGCTCGCGCATGTTACCTGATTTGCTTCTCGTCGCCAAGCCGCGCTCTCCGCATCAAATGTCTCTTGAAACCGGGCCCGCACTATATACTGAATGATTCCCGTCGGTCGGTTGCGCCCCGATCCCATATGAGACGATTCCCAATCCTTGCCACGGTTGCCCTCGCTGCCCTTCTCGCCGGCGAGAGTGGATGCCTGTTCCGCACCCGTATCGTGGAAATGCGGACCAGTACGGCCAAGCTGCAGACCGCCACCAAGCAGGAGCTGGTGGACCGCATCAACCGGGACGCCGCGCAGATCAAGACCCTGAATGCCACGGTGGAGATTGCTACATCCGTAGGCGGAGAAAAGAGGGGAAAAGTCACCGACTTCGAGGAAATCACCGGGTACATTCTGGTACGCAAGCCGGACATGCTGCGCATGATCGGCCTGTTTCCCATCGTGCGCAACAAGGCCTTTGACATGGTGAGCGACGGAAGTCGCTTCAAACTGTCCATTCCAGCAAAGAACAAGTTCTACGTGGGGGGCGCCGAAGTCACCAAACCCGCGAGCAATCCGCTGGAGAACTTGCGGCCGCAGGTCATCTACAACGCGCTGTTGCTGCCGGAGATCGGTAAGGATGAAATTGCGGTATTGGAAAATGACACCGAAGCCGTCGTGGACGCCAAGACCAGGAAACTGGTCCAGCAGCCAGATTATGTCATCGACATCATCCGCCGCTCCAGCTCCGACTCCGGCTGGTACTTGTACCGCAAGGTCCTATTCGAGCGCGTGCACCTCGTCCCTCACCACCAGATTGTTTACGACACTGCCGGCGAGATCGCTACCGACGTCACCTATCAGGTCTATCGGGACTACAACGGCGTCAGCTTTCCCATGGTGATTGAGATTGACCGCCCTCGGGAGGAGTACTCCATCCGGCTGATCGTTGACAAGCTGGCGATCAATGAGCCGATCAGGGATGATCAGTTCGCTTTGCAGCAGCCGTCGGGCTCACAACTCGTGGATCTTGATCAACCGCAGAACGCCTCCGCCCAGAGCGCCCAGGTTCCCGAGCAAAACGTTAACAGCTCGCCCAAATAGCCCCTAGTTCTTGCCTTCGGCGATTTGCAGATCGAGGGCGGCGCGCTCGCCGTTGATCACGATCGTTCCGGAGTCCAGCAACTGCTGACCGGTACAATCGTAGGAGGCGAAGCAGCGCATCGCGCGGAATGGAAAGAAAAATTCGACCGCCTCCGGACTCGAACCGTCGGCGACGTGAATCATACTGCTGAAAACGATGCCATCGAAGTCCGGATCTTGCGGAAAATAATTCAACACTGGCCGCACCAGATGAGAAATATGGTCATCGAAGGCCAGGGCCGCCAGTTTGTAGCGAGACGCGCCCGCGGCCGCATTGACGTTGGTAGTAATGGACAGTTGCAAGTAGGCGCCCTGACGAAACCCAATGAAGGTGGGAGCCGCGTACGGCAGGAAATGCGCTTCCTTGTTGAGGTCCTTGGTCATGCGCGCGATCGCGTCATCGTTTTGGCGTTGCAATTTCGCCAAAGACTCCGGGGTGAAGATCCGCATTGGCGCCGGCGATGTCTTCATCAGGTTGGCGGAGACGGACGGGCTGCTCGATGCGGCCGGACCCGGCGCGGCACTTGCGGTCTCGACGGGCTTCTTGGTCACGGGCAGGGGCGTGAACTTTTCTTTCCATTCCTCCGTGGGAGCGCCCTCCTGCAACCACAGTGAATAAGGCTCTCCGTTCAGAAACACTTTCGCTTCCAGGATCGCCGCCTGCTTCTGGTCGTCGGTCTTCGCGTCCACCAGTTTCTGGGCAACCGGAACCGGGATGATGACCGTGACGTTCTCCGGCTGCTCCGAGGTGACGCCCATCACCTTCTGCCGGACGTGGTGGGCAACCTCGATGGCAAACGCGGAAAATTCGGAGTCATCCGGAAAGTGCGGCACCTCCACTTGCAGCATGGGCATGACAACCCGCTGAAAAGTTTCCTTCAAGCGCGCGTAGGAATCCATGCGGTCCGCGGAATAGGCGGCGTAGTAGTTGCCCGTAATCTCCAGTACAGTTTGGCCCTTGTAAATGTCGAAGCGGATGGAGCGCTGATCGGCCAACTGCATTTTGGGAAGATCGACATCGAGGACCCGGCTGAAATAGAACGGATAGGGAAACTTGTGCGCCTCGATCTCGGTGCCGATCGCCATCAAGGTCTTGAGGTGCCGCTGTTGCAGTTGCTGGGTTTTCGGGTCGGACAACTCCATCGGCGTGACGACTTGTGCCGCGAGGGGAACCATCGTCCCCAGCACAACACTCAGGACCGCGATGCCTTCTACAAACTTCATTACAGCAGTTTCTTCTTTGACACGGATGTGGTCAACTCCGGGCTTACTTCTGCGCGTACACAAGCCCGACAGGACCCTGCCCGCCCTGGATACCTCCTATTTCGAGAGGGTGAAGTCGGCCTTGCCGGTGCCGGCGACGGCGACAGACTTACTCTGCTGTTTCATTCCTTCGTGCCAGGCGACCACGTTGTATTTGCCGTCGGGAACGTTTTCGATTTTGTAGTTCCCGCTGGCGTCCGTCTCGGCGAAGTAGGGTGTCGGGCTGACGATGATGTAGCCCGACATCTCCGGGTGTACGTTGCACAGCAGCGGCACCACGCCGGGGCTATCGAATTTGAAAGGGCGCCTATCGCCCTTGGGCCAGGTTCCGAGATTGTGGCCTAGTTTCTTATTGCCGCTGATCGATGGCCAGAAGACATTGTGCTGCACCGAGTCATCGTTCTGAAACTCAACCGTGGTACCTGTCTGTACTATCAGGAGCTTCGGGTTAAACATCAGGCCCTTCTGATTCATCATTCGTTTCTGCGATGGCGCCGGAAATATTTTGCCCGCGATTGTGTCCACGTACACGACGGAATTTCCGGGGGACACTTTCCCTACAATCGTGCCGGCGAAGGCCGTTACGCTCAAGGCGGTGACCAGCACCAGGGTGAAAAAGCTGCGCGTCATCATCACTTCGTATCTCCTAGGATCGATTATGCGTTGGTAAATCGGGCTCATCAGTAGGCAAACGTCAACCCTAAGACGAGCGTATTGGTATGGAACGGGTTCAGTGCGACCGGCAAGCCGGTCAGTGGATTGGTGGCAATCACGACCGCCTGCTGCGGACGGAACTGATACTCGAACGAGGCCTTGAGGTTGGGGTGAATGAGGAACTGTACCGCCGGGGTCACGCGGTTCCGGGTCGAACGGAACGGCCCGTTGAACGGACCATCGGTGAAGCCGGAGCCGTCGTCATTCCTGATCAGTCCGTTGATGCGATCGGACGTTGAATTCACGCTGTCGTAGCGGAGCATGACGTACATCCACGGGTACGCGAGCCATTCCACGTCCGCAAAGCCGCCGCTGAAGGTTGCTGGCCTGCTATGGATAAAACCCACCGGCACGGCGGCGCCCAAATCTTGCAAGGGAATGAGGTTGCCGTCCGCATCGAGAGGCAGCAGATTGGTGTCGTGCCCATACATGTACAGGGCGTTGAACTGCAGGCAGCAGCGATAGTTGACCGTCATGTTGCCGCCGACACGGTAGAACGGTTCACGCGCCGTGATGACGCTCGCTGTGCCGTCGGCGCCCGCGCCCAGCAGGCGCTGCACCGAACGTGCGTAGAAATAGAATGAGCCGAGGTTCAGATAGGTGTGGTCGTGGGGCCCGGTAGAACCAGCGGCTTGTATGGCATCCCGGCTTTGCTTGTCGCGCTCCAGATTGAAGCGATAGTTGAAAGTAGCGTAGATGTCCTTGAAGTTCGAGTCGGAGGCGACGCCGAGGCCGCCATTGTTGCTGCCCGTGGCTTGCGGAACGTATGGGCTGCCGGGATTCGAATCCTGTCCTAATCCATTCGTATTCTGGTTAACGAAGGCTATCGAGTAGTTATAGCCTCCCGTGTGCAGTCCCCCGCTCAACTCAACGCCCTGCGCGGCAGCGTCCATGGTAAATTGATTGTTGACGAACTGCTGCAGCGGAACCATCGCGTTCATGGCGCCGATGTTGGATTGGGTATAGATATCGTAAGGACTGATCCAAATGGACTTGGAGGCGGTGAAAGGCAGTTCCAGTTCCATCTGTCCCACGCGCAGGTTGAGGAAGTTCTGCGGCAGCTTCAGCAGGCGGCCGATATTCACGAATTTCAGGTAAGCCTCGCCCAGTCCGGCGTTGGCGTTCGCTCCGCTGACGCTGATGTCGTTGTCCACCCAGAAGGCGATATCGCTGCCGAAGTTGCCCGCGGTGAAGATGCTGAATAGCCCGGTCTCGAAGTCAGTCGTCGGCACAAACGGCGCCAACGTTCCCGCCGGGGTCAGCGCGGCAAACTTTCTGCTATTGGTGCCGGTGTATTGGAAGTAGTTGGACATCTGCAGACCGATTGGCGGCATGCCCGGGATAGTTCCCGGCCAGATGGCCTTCGGCCATAGCTCGGCGTTGGCCGGTGCTCCCAGCATCACCGGCGGGATCTTAATCATCGACTCGTCGTCCTTGGGAAACTTGAAGCCGGCGTCCTTGAAGGCCTTCCCGAAGTCATTCAGCTTGGGAAAGTCAATATGACATGTGCTGCAGCTTGTGCCATACATGCGGGCAAAAGCTGGAATGGCGTAGCCCTTGCTCGCCGATAGAACGGTCAGCGCAAGTGCAAGGGCCAGCAGGGACTGGCGAACCGTGCGGGTTGACGTGTGGATCATGTTGGCTCCTACTTCGTAACTTTTATAAGCGATGCCATGATGAGATATGTCCGAACAATGCAACAAACTTGTGAACAAGTTGTCACTTCCACGACACCACCGCGAACAAAAGCCTACGGTGTATCGTCCTCGAAGCCGGAACCTCTATGGTTCGAGGCTAGAGATCGATGCGTAAGTAATGTCCCGTATGGGACGAACGATTCGTCTTTGGAGTTGTCATTACGAGCGAAGCGAGGAATCTGCTGTTGTTGGCGCTGGAATGATCGCTGCGGAAAAAGCATATCCCTCACGGCCTGGAGACCGTTCGTGATGACAACCCAAGATTGTGCGGCTGGACATTCCTTAGGCAGCACTCAATAAGTAGGGAGCAATTCCCAATCTCGGAAATTGCGCTTTCGAGTTATTTGGGATAACTAAACATGCTCCATTTGGCGCAACTGTGTCATCATATGGACATGCGGCGGTCAGGCTTACTGATTTTGACGATGCTGGTTTTGAGTGCCGCCCTTCTGCATGCCCAGAGAGCAGGTGGCGGATCTCACGCCGGAGGATTTTCCGGCGCGGGAGGTCGTATGTCAGGCCACGGAGCCAGGCCGGGCCCATCGAATGGCGTCTTCCCGCGGCATCCTGGCGGTCACCGGCACAATGGATATGGGTATGGATACGGATACGGAGCGGCGTGGCTGCCTTGGGATGTTCCCTACTGGGACGATGACGGTTTTTTTGAGGATGAGCGTTCCTATCCGCAGCCGGCGCCCACGACATCGCCGCAGGTCATCGTGGTGGAAAACAAAGAGCCGCCGGCGCCGCCTCCGGAGCCACCCAAGCTAATCGAAGTGCCGCAATCGAAAGACGCCCCGGTCGCCAAGCCGCAGCCTCCGACGCTGTTCGTGATGAAGGACGGCGAACGGCTTGAGAGTCGCTATTACCTGCTGACCGCCCAGTCCTTGCACATTGAGGTTGGCCGCCAGACGCGCGAGATCCCGCTCGCCACGCTCGACCTCGACGCGACCATGGCCGCCAACCACGAGCGCGGAATCGAAGTGGCCATTCCCCGAGACCGCAACACCGTGTTTGTAAGCTTCTAACATCAACCGCGCTACTCACCCTGGCCACTGCCGACCGCAAGCGTCGGCACTCCGTGTTTGCGCATGAGGTCGTTCAGCGCGGGAACTTCAACCCGCACGATCTCCTGCGAGTTCGACAACTGTGTGCTCAGGCGGGAGTGCAGTTCGTCGAAGACCAGCACCTGCTGCGCGGTTGGCGCTCCATCGACCCCCTGCACCAGGTCGTTCAAGCTGGCGTACTGTTCGTTGAGCATGTTGGGATAGCGCAGGTTGCCTTCCGAACTCTTCATCTTCACCTGTATCAAGGTTTCCTCAACTGGAGTTATCTTCCGATCGAGCGCGCGGGCGGCAGAAACAACTTCGCTGCTGGAAGGACCTTCTCCCGCCCACTTCTGCAAAGCCTGCAAATTGACGCGGAGTTCGCGGATCTGGTTGACCGCCCGATGTAGCGCGTCGATATCCTGCTGCACCTTGAACGCAAGGTCGATCTGCTTTTGCAGGTCCGCGGCCGTAACTGAATTCTGCATCCGGGGGTCGAGCTTTACGTCTAAAGAAGCGGTCTGGCTCCGGCCTTTGACGGTGAGCTTGACCTGGTAAGTGCCGGGAATCACCAGCGGGCCTCGCGGCGGCTCGCCTGTGTAGAACGCACCTGGAATCTGGGCGGGGGAATCGTAGCGGAAGTCCCAGGCGAAGCGGTTCATGCCAGCATCGGTGGGCAGCAACTCCGCCGGCTTCTCGCGGTCGGGCCACTCGGGAGGCTGCTCCTGTTTGCTCTCCTTGCGATTGGAGAGCCGGCGCACACGCTTGCCCTGCGCGTCGAAGATCTCGATGGTGATCTCTTCTTTCTCTGCCTGCTTGGTCTTCAAGTAGTAATCCAGAATTGCGCCCTTGGGGGGATTGTCTCCGACTGGGCGCTTGCGGTCGACCTCGTCAGGGAGGTGCTGGCGTATCGCCGTGGCAGGTTGATAAAGGTGGAAGTCTTCGCCAGCAATCGCGGAATTCGCCTGTCGCAGCGGGCTGACGTCGTCGAGTATCCAGAACGACCGGCCATGCGTCGCGGCGATAAGGTCATCGTCCTTGACGGCCAGGTCGTGGACCGGCGAAGTCGGCAGGTTCAACTGCAGCGACTGCCAGTGAGTGCCATCGTCGGCTGAGAAATAGACCCCCGTCTCCGTGCCTGCGTAGAGCAAGCCTTTCACCTTGGGATCTTCGCGCACCGATCGCACGTAGGAGCCGGCCGGTATGCCGTTCACGATGCGAGTCCAGCCCTTGCCGAAGTCGTGGGTCTTGTAGATCAGCGGATTGAAATCGTCGAGCTTGTGGCGGTCGATCGCCGCATAGGCGGTACCGGCGTTGTGGCGCGAGGTCTCGATGATGCTCACCATGCTCCACTCCGGCATATCTTTCGGCGTGACGTTCTCCCAGCTCTTGCCGTCATCGCGCGTGAGATGAATCAAGCCGTCATCGCTGCCCGCCCACAGCATTCCCTTTTGCAAGGGCGACTCGGCGAGGGCGAAGACGGTGTCGTAATACTCGACGCTCGTAATATCCAAGGTGATATCGCCGCCCGAGGGCTTCTGCTTGCTCTTGTCGTTGCGCGTCAGATCGGGACTGATGGTGTTCCAACTGTGGCCCTGGTCCGCACTCTTGAGCACGAACTGGGATGCGCTATAGATGACGTTGGAGTCGTAGGCCGACACCAATACCGGTTCGGTCCACTGAAAGCGGTACTTCAGTTCGCCCGCGCCGTTACCCGAGGTATCCAGCGGGTAAGGCGAGACATCCTGCGCCTGGTTGGTGCGGTGATCGTATCGAGTGATGATGGCTCCGTCCGAACCCGCGTACACAATCTCAGGATCGCGCGGATCGGGAGAGATATATCCGCTCTCCCCGCCGCCGACTTCGTACCAATCCTGGCGTGCGATCACTCCATCGTCAGCTTGGCTGGCGATTGCAACTGTGCTGTTGTCCTGTTGCGCTCCATACACCCGATACGGCCAGTGATTATCGACGGCCACATGGTAGAACTGCGCGGTGGGCTGATTGTTCTGCTGCGTCCAGGTCTTCCCGCCGTCCACTGAAATCGTAGCCCCGCCATCGTTGCCGTTGATAAGGCGTTGCGGGTTGGTGGGATCGATCCAAAGCCCGTGGTGGTCGCCGTGCGGGGCCGGCAGCAACTCGAAGGTTTTCCCGCCGTCGGTGGAGCGGAATGCACCGGTGTTCAGCACATACACCGTGTTGGCCTGCTTTGGATCGGCAAACACATGGTTGAAATACCAGGCGCGCTGGCGATAGCGTTCGTCATCGTTGACGCGCGTCCAGGAATTGCCGGCATCGTCAGAGCGATAGAGCCCGCCTTCCTTGGCTTCGATGAGCGCATACACCCGATTGGAATCCGCTCCCGAAACCGAAATGCCAATGCGTCCGAGATTCCCTTCCGGCAGACCGTGGCCTTCCAGGTGTTTCCACGTGAGTCCGCCGTCCACGGACTTGTAGAGGCCGCTGCCCGAACCGCCACTGTTGAAGTACCAGGGCTGGCGGCGAACCTGCCATAGTGCGGCGTAGACTACGCTGGAATTCCGGGGATCGAATACGACATCAACCGCGCCGGTATCGTCGTCCTTGTAGAGGACTTTCTGCCAAGTCTTGCCGCCGTCCGCGGTACGGAAAACGCCTCGTTCCGAATTCGGCCCCCACGCGTGTCCCAAGGCAGCGACCAGAACAATGTCAGCATTGCGAGGATCGATGATGACGGCTCCGATATGGCGCGTGTCTTTCAGCCCCACGTTCTTCCATGTCTGGCCGGCGTCGGTCGACTTGTAAACCCCGTCACCATAAGAAATGTTGCCGCGCAGACAAGCTTCGCCGCTGCCCGCGTAAAGGATGTTGTGGTCGGAATCCGACACCGCGATGGCGCCGATGGAGGCGACGCTCTGGTGGTCAAAGGTAGGAGTCCAACTGAGGCCGCCATTGGTGCTTTTGAAGATTCCTCCGCCAACCGAACCGAAATAATAGGTGTTAGGGTCGCCGGGAACTCCTGTAACGGCGAGCACACGGCCACCGCGGAAGGGCCCGATCTGCCGCCACTTCATGCCGCCGACAATGGCAGGGTTGACCTGTGCAGTTGAGTTCACTCCAATCGACAAAAACACAAGCGCGTAAAGCGCAAACAGGCGACGCATCGACGGTCCTCCGTTGTTAGGAAACTCGTCATCGTACCGGGAAAAGCGAGTGGGTTCAAGGAATCGCTGGGCAGCGACAGCCCACGCGGGAGTTATCGACACGGTGGCGCGAATCGAAATGTCGTTGCGCGCCATCCTTTATAGCTGGAGATGACCCGCGAGGGTCACTACTTCCTGGTTGGGCATTACAGACGTGCCACAGTCTCTGCTAAGACGGGCCCGCGACGCAAAGTTTCTGCACCGAATAAGTAGAAGCTCGATCGCCTGCCGTCACCAATAGTAGTGTCGTCCCCTGGTCGGCGGGCAGTATCCCAATGGCTTGATTTTTCCCAAACGTCTTCGCTTCATAAACCCCGCGGTCAGCTAACCCAAGGACCGCCTCCAAGGGTACGGCATCGGGTTCGCCTGGATACCATGGGAAAGCCGCCCAACCAATGGAGCACGTCTGGCGAAAGTCGATGCCGGTATTGGCTACGCCTGCTTCTGGATTTGCGACTGCCGTCAAGATTCGCGAGGCAAAGGTCCCCGCTTCTGCCCGATTGGAATAGCGGGACACGATCAGGAATTCATCGCCGCCCCAGCGGACCAGAACGTCGGAGCTGCGGATCACGGAATTGATTCGCCTGGTCACCTCCAGCAGGACCTTATCTCCAACATTGTGTCCGTAGCGATCGTTGACTTCCTTGAAATCGTCAAGATCAACCATATAGAAGATCAAGTCACTAACGCGGAGTTCCTGGGTCGCTGCGTAAGACCGTAGAGCCTGGTTCGCGTCGCCAGAAATGGTAGTGTCAAAGAATCTCCGGTTTCGAGCCCCGGTAAGAGGATCCGTTACGGAGGCTTCCTGGAGTACCTGGTTGGCCTTGGCCAATTCAGCCCTGAGCTGGCGCTGCTTTGCAAATACGAGAAATGCCATCACCAGCATCGTGCCCAGCGTAACCAGCTCTCGGAACTGGTTGACCTGCGAAGGCGTATTCCGATTAAGGACCGCCCATACGCCCATAACAGGCAACGACAGCACCGCCAGCATGCCCATCGTCGTCACATGAACGGGCGCCTTCGATTTTCTCGAGGCCGCAGGAGCGCTTGCCAGCATGAGGCCGAATAAGCCGACGACCGTGAACGACGCCAGAGTGCCCGCGTATGGCGCGTCATACCAACTGCCCGGATAGTAAAGATGCTTGTCGATCGCTTGGTTCGCCAGGTAACCACTCACCGTTATGAGCAGCTGTGCCCCGAAGAAACTCGCATAGAACCGCCTCCACCCTGCGGAACTGTGACTCCACAAGAAACTCAGCGTCAGCAGCAGCACAATATCCAACAAACCGTTGAGCCGGTTATAGTTCGTACCATATCTCGCTTCGTCAAGAGTGACGTATTGCCAAGGGATTACGAAGAACAAATAGAGGAAGAGCCACCAGAGGAGCAGCAAGAGAAAATCCACGGTACCCTGTGACTTACGCCTTTCGACCGGGTCCAGGTGGGGCTGCAACAGCAGAGCTGCTAAGAGTGGAATACTGGACAGGAACAGCAGAATGTCGCCGACGAACGGATTGGGCACTTCCTTTCGCAGTACCAGATCGAAATACATCCACATGGCCTGCCCGACAACCCGTGCTCCCCAGCACGCCGCCAGCAGCATCCAGAACAGTTGAGTTTGCCTCGGCCTTGCGCTCACGTTTACCAAGAAGACAAGCAGCGCCGACAACATCAGAAGAAAACCGATGATATCGGTAATTAGAGTGAGGGAAAACCCGCGGGGAGCAAGCAGAGTTGCGGCGATCTGCGCCAACACCAGGAAGGCAACCAGTGCAGCCCACACTTTCAAGTGATTTCGCAGGTCCGGAGGTGCGGCTTTCGACAAAAAGTTAGTGCTCATCTTCCGTCCGTTCTCGCGGTCTAGACAGCGGCCTTCTTCCCGTGATCGGACTGGCGCCTCCTCAGAAGTACTCGTGTACATTCTCCCCCCGGACGCTCGAAACTACTAGAAACTATCTCATAAATCGGCTTTGAAAGGGCATAGCTTCAGCCATGCCGCAAATGGCTGTTTCGAAGCGGGCTTTAGCCAGGCTTTAGCCCCTGAGGTACTTCTCCTTGTGCCGTTCCGGTATTTATGAGGTGACTACTAGCCATATTTTCTGGGAAGAAAAGAGGAGCTTTGGATTCGGTCGGAATCGGCCCTCTCCCTTCATCTCCATGCCAGACACGGCAGCGGTAGGGCGGTTAAAAATACGGCCCGCAGGTTAAGGAGCGTTACTGGTAGGAAGGACTCCCTGAACCAACTCCTGCGGGCCTTTCCAGGCAACTTAGAGATTGCGCCTAAACCCCCAGCGCCGTCTTTCAGAAAGTTTGCATTTATGGAGGATTCTTGCGGAATCGTGCCCGATCTCGCGCTGGTCGCCATCGGTGACGGCACACTGGAGTGTCTTTACGATACCAACAAGCCCCCGGTGGGGAGCTTTCCCCGGCCAGAAACCGACTCCCGAGGGTGCCTGCGGGCTTTCCTGCCAACTGAAAAACCCAAGTATCGCGCAGCCGCGGATTGCTGTCGGTGACCGCGGTCACGGCGAGCGGTTGCAATTGACCACAAACTCCAGGGTTCCGACCCATTGTTCCTTGGCCAGAGCATTTTCAGAGTGGCTGTAGCTCGGGTAGAGCGGGCCTTCAGGAGACTGTGTCGCGACCTCATGCAAGTCGGCGGCAGCGTACGAAGTGGCATGAAATCAGTCCCCGCAGGGGACGGCTCAGTCTAGCCCAGCACGCAGCCGCAGGCGGAGCGCTGGGTAGAACGGGAATAGATCAGAGTCCCGTAGGGACGACAGAGGTTGCGACACACCCTCTTCAGGCTCGCGTTAAGGGCGTCCTCACAACTCCGGTTTCAGAGGCTGCTGAAAAAGTCGGCTTGAGCGGGCGTTTTGAAGGGGCGCACCTTTAGAGCCTGCCCTGAGCCTGCCGAAGGGTGCGCCGTTAAGCTCTTTGTTTTTGTCATCACGAGCGGGCGAACAGGGGTCCCCAACGAGCGCCGTTTTTGCGCTTGTTGGGGTAAAGTTCAGCCCGCGAGGGATCTGCTTCTCCGACTTTTTCAGCGGCTGAAACCATCTTCTTCCTGCCTTGCCATAATCCGGCGAGCGCGCCGTCGAAGGGTCTGAGTCTGAAACTGTCTCCCGTTGGGTCGCGGGCCGTAGGCGTGAGCTCTTCTCCAATCGCCGCTCAGGGCACGCTCTGGTCCGCAGCATTATCCTGCCCAAGTTTCATCGACAGATAGGTTGCGTGCCCCTCCTCCACCTGCGCTAAGTCGCCATAAATCTGGCGCAGCGGCCCCTCGGGGGTTTGTTTCACTAGATTGGCATAGTAGCTTTGCGCGCCGATCTCCGCCTGCAGCGCCACCTGCAGCGCCAGTGAGAGCGCCGGAGCAATACTAGGCCACAGCACGCCGCGGGAGCGGCGTGCTGCGGCGGAGAAAAAATAGACCGCCGGATCTTGGTTTCACGAAGTAGTTGCCGTAAGTAGGTGCTTCGTGGAACACCGGAGGGATGTACCAGGTGGAGATCTATGGTCGTATACGGCGTGCGGTTTTAGTCGAGGGCAGAAGTCAACGTTCGGTAGCGCGGGAGTTTGGACTGGCCCGCGTGACGGTACGCAAGATGTTGGGTTATTCGATTCCGCCGGGCTACCAGCGGAAAGAGCCAGCCAAGCGGCCCAAGCTGGGACCGTGGGTCGGCGTGATCGACGCGATTCTGGAAGAAGACAAGACCAAGCCAGCCAAGCAGCGGCACACCGCCAAGCGGATCTTCGACCGTTTGCGGGCGGAGCACGCGTTCCCCGGCGGTTACACCATCGTAAAGGACTACGTGCGTGCCGCCGCGCTGCGCCACCGCGAGATGTTCGTTCCGCTGACGCATGCCGCGGGGACGGCACAGGCCGACTTCGGCGAAGCGGTGGTGAGCGTCGATGGCGAGGAGCGGAAGGCCCACTACTTCGCGATTGACCTGCCGCACTCGGACGACGGCTTTGTGATGGCGTTTCCGGCGGAGACGACCGAAGCGTTCCTGGAAGGTCACGTTCAGGCCTTCGCCTACTTCGGCGGCGTTCCCACCTCGATTCTGTACGACAACACGAAACTGGCGGTGGCGCGGATTCTGGGTGACGGCACCCGGCAGAAGACGCGGGCTTTCTCCGAGTTGCAGAGTCACTACCTGTTTGCCGAGAAGTTCGGACGTCCGGCGAAGGGCAACGACAAAGGCAAAGTGGAGGGCTTGGTGGGGTACGCACGGCGCAACTTCCTGGTACCGATTCCGCGAGTGGCCAGCTGGGAGGAGTTGAACCAGCGGTTGCTGGACGCATGCCGGGAGCGGCGAGCACGGCGGCTACGCGGCCACCAGGAGACGATTGGAGAACGCTTTGAGCGGGAC
>DATCCF010000046.1:0-13888 GCA_036511435.1 Terriglobales bacterium
GAAAAGGCGCGGGGTCTCCGCGCCTTAGTTGCTTAAATGTCTTTGCCGCTCTTACTGCTGGTCGGTCGAGCCCCCGGGCTGTGTTCCACTGTCCGCACCGAGTTCATGCGGCGAAGGAATATTCGCTGTCTCGGGATTTAACAGGCCCTTATGGTCGGGTCCGAGGCCCAGTTTGATCAGCGCCCGGGAATCGGGAGTCAACTTGGTCTGCCAGCCGTTGGCCGCCTGGTAGCGGGTCATGGCGTCGCGGGTAACCTCGTCCCAAGTGCCGGAAGGCTCACCGCTAAGGTAATGCTCGTGAATGAGGGCGTTCTGGATCTCCATGGTGCGTTGTTCGTCGATCCCGCGTTGACCGCGGGCACGGGAGGCACTCTTCTTGCTGGATTTGCCAGAATGGTTGGAGGATGAATGAGCCTTGGTGACGTGTGCGTTTTTGGTTTTCGGCTTGGCTGTTGGGGTCGCCGAAGCAACGCCGGCCACCAGCGACAGTGCGAGAAGAATCCCGGCAACTTGAGCTATAAGATTTCCGATAGGCAACGACCACCTCAGAGAAAGATCTATGAATTCCAGAAGGCCCCATTGTAATGAAGCTTTAACCTGAAGGAAACAAGAAAAAGGAGCCCGAATCCCAAAATGAAACAACAGCGGCACTGGGCCTCTTTTTCTTCGATGCGCCAGTGCCGGTGGTTGGGTTGCTTCGTTAGGAACGGCCCACGCTGCTCAAATGTACCTACTAGTTACTGCAGGCTCCCTCCCATGAAGACGGTGGTATTGTCCCGAGTGCCGCGCGGACGAACCAGGAAGACGACGTCTTGGCCGCTTTTCGCCTGCGACTCGATCTTCTGGAAATCGTCCTCACCGTTCACCGGCTGCTTATTGATCTCCAGGATGACATCGCCGCGGCTCAGTCCTACGGTGTCGCCGAAGCCGTCTGGCTTCAAGTCTTGCACAATGACGCCCTTGGTATTCGGCAACTGGTAACGGTTGGCCATCTCCGGAGCGATGCTGCGAACCGTGATGCCGAACTTACTTTCCTGCGGCTGGCCCTGCTCACCGCCCTCCTCTTGATCGCCCAAGCGGGCGGCAAAGAGCTTGGAACGGTCAGCGATGGTAACGTCGGCGGTAGAGGTCTTGCCGTTGCGAATGTAGCCAATTTTGGCGGTGCTTCCGGGCTTGATAGCGGAGATACCCGCCACCAGTTCGTCGCCCGTCTTCACTTGCTTGCTGTTGACGGAAACGATGGTGTCGCCAGTCTTCAGGCCAGCCTTGTCTGCCGGGCCGTTGGGAGTAACGTGAGCGATGGTGACGCCACTGGTGACTCCATAAACGCGGGCCACTGCCGGATTCGGTACGGCGTTGAATTCCACTCCAATCGAGCCACGCGAAACTTTGTGGTCCGGTCCGATCAGCTGGTTGTAAACCTGCACCACGGTGTTCGATGGCATCGCGAAGCCGACACCCTGGTATCCTCCGCCACTGGTGTAAATGGCGGTGTTGATCCCGATCACTTCACCCGCCATGTTCACCAGCGGACCACCCGAGTTGCCGGGATTGATGGCAGCGTCAGTTTGGATGAACGACTCAAACTGACGGTTGGGAACGATGTTGCGTCCCTTGGCGGAAACGATGCCGGCGGTGACCGTCTCATCGAGGCCGAATGGGCTTCCCACCGCAAGCACCCAGTCGCCGACTGACATGCCGTCAGAATTGCCCAGCTTCGCGGCGGGCAATGGCTTCTTGGCGTCGATCTTGATGACTGCGAGATCCGTTTCCTTGTCGGTTCCAATCACGGTGGCGTCGTAGGTCACGGTCGCGGGATCGTCCATTAGCTTGACCCGGATGCGATCGGCTTTTTCGACCACGTGATTGTTGGTAACGATGTAGCCCTTGGAATCGACGATGACGCCGGAACCCAGGGAACGCTCGCGAAGATCGTCGGGGCCAAAGCCCTGGTCAGGACCGCCCTGGCCACCTTGGCCACCCTGTCCCCCAAAAAAGCGGTTGAAGAAGTCCTGGAACGGGCTGTCTTCGTCGCCACCACCACCGGGTCCTTCATTGCCCTGGGGCGTGCCACGACGCCCGCGGTGCGGGTTCTTGATGGTGGATTCGGTGCTGATGTTGACCACCGATGGCTCCATCTGGCGAGCGATCTGGGAAAATTGGTTCGACAACTGCACGGGTGAGGGAACCTGCAGCGGAGTCGCGTCGGCAGAAGGATTCTTCTCTTTGCCCTTCACGCCTCCGGAGACAACCGTGCCAATCAGAATACCTAGCGTCAAGGTCGCCAGGACCACCAAGGTTGAGGCAAAGCGATTGGCCTTAAACTTTTGCCTGAAACCTGAAACTTGCAGATCCATCAACTGTCCTCCGGCTAACGAGCCAAATGTAAATTATACAGTCGGCGCAACTCTGCGACTGAATTGTGAGGGGATTCACTGGGAGTTCTCATGCCATTAGACGTAGGAAACATGGAATTCGTCACCAAATCCTGCTGGTTCTGCGCCAACCCTAAGGATGGATGGACTCGCCGCAGCCCGAGTTGCCGTTGGGTCTGAGCTTCCGACAGATGGAGAACTTACACGGGGTTGAAGTTGAATGCCTTAAGCGGTTGTCGGCTCTTGATCAGCCTTCGAATAGCCGTTTTTTGCAAGTGGGTTGTTCCCGGGTAGCTCGTGACTCGGGAGGAATCCGGCTCCTGAGGGTTCTCGCAGGGTATCGCCATTTCTCCGCTCATGCGAAGGCGATTTTGCATCAACTGGTCGCAAACCCTCTCGCTATCCCGACACCTGAGTCATGGTCTCGTCATCGGCTAACCGAAGCGATCATCCATGCTTCCGCGCCAAGTCGCGCAGGCACGGATCTTATCGGGCGTTAGTCGTTGTGCGCAGAGGTCAGACATGGTGACCTGGATTGGGAACCTCTGCATTCCCCGCAGGCAGAAGCGCAAGCGTACACTATTGCAGAGCATGAGGTCTGAAAATGAAGTTTGGTCTCACCCGAATCAAGTAACACAATGGTCTCGATGGATTGCTGCGTGTTTGCACCAATGCGTCCTTCAGCCATAAGGACTGGAGACCTGAGAATCCTGGTAGGAATTGAAGGAGGCATATCATGGTCGACACGTCTGCCGACGCTACGAGTCTCTCTCCGTGGTGGAGACACTCGGCCATCCTCGTAATGATCGCTGGCTTTTCGGTTCTATCCTTTGTCACGGTCCTGACCTACACGAACGCTCCACCGATCCCTGAGCAGGCCGCGGATGTAACGGGAACTGTGGTGTTTACCGGAGCCGACATCCAAAAGGGCCAGGAGGTCTTCCTCAAGTACGGTCTCATGGAGCACGGGAGCCTGTGGGGCCATGGGGCTTACTTAGGTCCTGATTACAGTGCGGAGTACCTGCATAGGCTCAGCGAGGTGACCCGGGACACGATCGCGACCGAAAGGTACGGCAAACTCTTTGCGCAGCTTTCCCCGGACGAGCAGAGCGTCGCATCTGCGCGGACGATGACGGTGCTCAAGGAAAACCGGTACGAACCAGCCTCGCGAACTCTCCGGCTCTCTTCAGGCGAGGTGGCTGCCTATCGCACACAGCTTCGCGAATGGAACGACTACTTCACCAGGAAGGACGCCGCTCCTGGTCTACCAGCCAACTATATTCAGAACCCCGGGGAGCTGGAAGCTCTGACCGCCTACTTCGCTTGGGCGGCCTGGGCCACAACGGCGAATCGCCCTGGGAAGGATTACTCATACACCAACAACTGGCCCTACGAGCCCATCGCGGGAAACCGTCCTTCCACCGAGGCCTATGTTTGGAGCGCCTTGAGTCTCATCACCCTCCTGTCAGGGCTGGGTTTGATTCTCTTCGTCGTCGGCAAGTTCGACTACTTGGGCTGGAAGGGCGAGGGCGCTGGCTCCCATGTTATGCACTCTGCTCCCACCGCTTTGAAGCTCACGCCCAGCCAGTGGGCTACGGGATGGTTCTTCGCCATCGTGGCCCTCCTGTTCTTGGCGCAATCATTCCTGGGAGGCGTGCTCGCCCATTATCGGGTGGAGACAGGAGCCTTTTACGGGCTCGACATCGCCCGCTGGCTGCCCTACAACTTGGCGCGCACCTGGCACCTCCAACTCGCCATCTTCTGGATCGCAACGGCTTGGGTGGGCGGCGGCCTTTTCCTGGCGTCGTGGGTCGGCGGCGAAGAGCCCAGACACCAGAGGACCGGCGTCTACGCACTCCTCGGGGCGCTGGTGGTGGTGGTCGTCGGCAGCCTGGTAGGCGAGTCCCTCGGCATCAACAACAAGCTGGGACAACTCTGGTTCTGGTTCGGTCACCAGGGTTCCGAGTACTTGGACCTCGGGCGGCTCTGGCAGTTTCTGCTGGCAGTTGCCCTCGTCTTCTGGCTGTTTCTGATGTTTCGGGTGCTCAGGCCCGCCTTCAAGATCCATGACAAGCGCGAACTGTCCTCACTCTTTCTGTACGCGGCTGTGGCCATCCCTGTCTTCTACCTGCCCGCCCTTTTCTATGGCCCTCACACCAACTTCGCCGTCATCGACAACTGGCGCTTCTGGATCATCCATCTTTGGGTGGAGGGATTCTTCGAACTCTTCGCCACGGTGCTGGTGGCCATCATGTTCCACCAGATAGGCGTGGTCAGCACCAAAACCGCCACGCGCCTGATCTACCTGGATGCCATCCTGTATCTCAGCGGCGGGATCATCGGCACAGGCCACCATTGGTACTTCACAGGCCAGGGAACGCTCAACATGGGTCTGGCGTCGTGCTTCTCCGCTCTGGAAGTTGTGCCTCTAACGCTTCTGACTCTGGACGCATGGGATTTCATCAAGCTGAGAAAGGCGGAGTGTTCCGCGTGCGGCCACGATCTGGCCTGGAGCCAGAAGTGGTCCATCTACTTCCTCATGGCCGTGGGTGTCTGGAACTTCGTCGGCGCAGGGGTCTTCGGTTTCCTGATCAACCTGCCGATCGTGTCCTACTTCGAGGTGGGCACGTCGCTCACCGCCAATCACGCACACGCCGCACTGTTTGGTGTCTTTGGGATGTTGGCCTTAGCAGTCCTGATCTTCTGCTTGAGGGCCATGCAATCCGACACCACATGGAAGGAGACGGAGAAGTTCGTCCGAGTGGGCTTCTGGGGCGCTAATGTCGGCCTCGCGCTCATGATCACCCTGGATCTCTTCCCCGGAGGAGTAATCCAGCTCTGGGATTCCATCGCCAACGGGTATTGGCACGCGCGCCGCCTGACATTCCTGATGGGCGGCACCTACCACAAGCTGGAATGGCTGCGCATGGTGGGGGATATGGTCTTCCTCTTCGCCGGGGCCCTGCCCATCACGCTCGGCGCGTTGCGCAGTGTGTGGAAAAGAGATCTCTCTCCCACGCCGTAAAGGCTGCATCCCACCGGAGCTGGGAATTGGAAGGTCCGTGTAAAGGTTGCTGGCTGCGAGCGAGTGACGGGCTATTCGGAGTTGAGTGTCAGTTGGCGATAACAGGGCGTTCCTTGAACTGAACCGTGCCCCTACTGCGATTTGCGTTTCATCGGTTTGCCAATTGCGACCAGGAAGATGGCAGCCTTGCCTGTTGCGTGCGGCGAAAAGAAGTTGATCACGTCATCATCAAAAAACGTCAGCCCGGTCGCACCCAAGCCCTGGGCATACGCGGCCAGGTACATCTTGCCGCCGATGGAGCCCGCTTCCAACTGGACGGCGCGGTAGCCGCGGTTCCCGTATCGCTCCAGGATGAGTTTCAAATCGGCGAGAAAGAAGATGTCCACGCAGGCGTCCGCCGGAAGCTCCTGCTCCAGACCAAGGTGGTAGGCTTCGGCGCGGAGTTCTCCTTCCTTCAAAAGCTCCAGGGTGTCGCGCTCACGGTGGAAGAAGTAAGCACCCGCCTTGAGCGCCTGCACTGAATGCACGATCAGGTAAAGATCGTTGAGCTGCGCGCCGGGAGGCTCAAGAAAATCAGCCGAAAGACCTCGGGTGGCGCAGTCGAAAATGGTTGAGAGTTGTGCCAGTGTAATGGATGCCGCCTTATCGAACGTTCGGGTCGAGCCGCGGCGCAGGATCACCTGCTCGATCGTGTCCTTCGGTTGTTCTTCATGCGGCAGCGGCTGGAGGCGAACTGCCTCACCGGCCAGAGCGGAAGATGGGAAGATGGGTTGCTTCCCGCGCCACTGAGTTACTTCCTCTTCGGACTCAAGCGAAGATGCGTCATGAATCTCGAACATGGCGGGGTATGCAACCTCATTCTCGGAAGGCGGGATCGTCTCTAGGCCGAGCACTGGAGCCTCTCTCGGGGATGGCAGCGGACTCTCCGATGTGCGCCCGATCGGCACCAGGCACAAGGAAACCTCACGCCGCGTATCGAGATCAAGCAGGCGGTTCACCTCGGCGTCCACGAACCCGAGCACGATCTCGGCGGGCAGTCCCGAAGCTGCACAAACGGCCAGCATATTTGCCAGCAAGGTGCCGCTGTCCCAACCGAAATGGCGATAGGTGCGCGTCTGGTACTTCCAGGCGTTTCGCCAATACGTTCCCGTGCAGATGATCGTGGCGGGCGATCGTGCCACCGAGAATTCCATCGCCGTCGCCTGAGCCAGGTTTCCGCGAAAATCACCCTTTCGCATGAGCCGTAGCGCCACGTCCGCCGGATTGAAGTGATAAACGCCCGCATCTAGGCCAGGGAGGTCGCCAGTCACGACGTACAGTTCGATCTCGTAGAGAGCTCCGGTGCAGGCGGCGGCGCGAAAGTAGATTTTTCCCGCGGGATGTTCTCGCTGTTTGGTAATTCCCGCCGAGAAGTACAGGATGCGCGCCAGGTCCTGGAGGGTAGGGACCGAATTGGCGCCCGACAAGAGCACGGGCTCCGAGATCGCGGACAGCCCGGCCACTCCTGTTTGCGGCACGTCCCGCGGCAACGGAAGCGGCTCTATCGTTGGGTAGATTTTGAAAGGTAGCGGCCGATTCGTCCAGTCCAGGACGTGAGGATTGTTACGAATACTCCAATAGGAGTGCTTGGTGCGATCATGATACTTCCACGTCGCCGTGACGTCGCGGTTCTTCATTGGTTACTACGTCAAGACTAGCACCAGCTAGGAAACACGTGTACGCCATGAGCCTTGGGACGGCGGATTGTGCCTCGACCACAGGCAATCCGGAAGTTGAGTGTCAGTTGGCGAAAACAGGGCATCGCATGAATTGGGCTGTTTGTCGTCAAGAAAAGAGGACTTCCGGAAGACCAATCACTGATGGAGGATTTATGGTCGGCTATCCGGAAACTGCCCCGCTCATCGATCTGCCTCGTACACCGTCTTCCCTCCAACCACGGTCCTCAGCACGCGCATTTTCAGGATTTCTGGCGGCGCTATCTTGGTTAGATCGCGATCCAGGACCACGAAGTCGGCTAGCATGCCCGGCGCCAGCATTCCCTTGTCTTTCTCCGCGAATTGGGCGTAGGCCGAGCCGGTGGTGTAGGCGGCGATCGCTTGCTCGATAGTGAGCTTCTGCTCCGTAAAATATTCTTTCGTGCCCGCCTCGTTCTTGCGGGTGACTGCCGCATAGATTCCGCGAAACGGAGTAATCGGCTCCACGGGGTAATCCGTGCCAAACGCCAAAGGCACGCCATCGTCGAGAAACTGTTTCCAGGCGTACGAGGTCTTCGCCCGATCGGCGCCAATCCGCTCCATGACCCAGTGCATGTCCGTAAGCAGATGACTCGGCTGCATGGAAGCGATGACTCCGAGCTTCTTGTACTGCGCGAACTGGCCGGGCGTGACGACCTGATCGTGCTCAATACGGAAGCGGAAGTCGCGCGTCTTGTCATTCTCTTTCGCGCTGCGCTTAGCCTCAGCGAAAGCGTCGAGCGCCATTTGCACGGCGCGATCTCCAATGGCATGAAACCCGATCTGGAAGCCGGCCAGCGCGCGCTCGATGGCCATGCGATTCAGTTTGCCCTGCTCATACTGCGGCAGACCAGAATTGCCAGGATCGTCGGAATACGGGGCCAGCAGCGCGGCCGTGCGCGAACCCAACGATCCATCCATGAAGCCCTTCAGCATGGCCGTGTGCAGCATGGGGTCGTCCGCGGGATGATGCGCGCGGTGCGTCTCCAGCAGGCTGACGGGATCGTCGAACCTCAGCCATTCGCTGATGCGCAGCGTCAGCTTGCCTTCGCGCTCCAGGTCCTCGTAAACGAGGAAGGATTCCCAACTCGAATTGTCCTGGGCCGAGGTGATGCCCCAACGCGCAGCGTCGGCGAGGGCAAGTTCGGCGGCGCGACGGAGACGCGAGGGAGCCGGCGGCGGGATTTTGGACTCGACCAATCTTCTCGCCGTCTCGCGCAGAATGCCGGTGGGCTCGCCAGTGGCGTCGCGGTCGATTTTGCCGCCTTCTGGAACTTGCGTCTGCGATGTAACTCCTTCTACTTTCAGCGCGGCCGTGTTGGCTACCGCGATATGCCCATCCACCCGGCTGAACACTGCCGGATGCCCGCCGCTCACCGCGTCAATATCCTGGCGGGTCGGCAGCATGCCGTCCGTCCACAGCGTCTGGTCCCAGCCACCGCCAACGAGCCACTCGCTGGGAGAGGCAGTCTTAGCGCTGGCCGCGATGCGCTGCTGCATCTCCTGCAACGAACGCGTGCCGCGCAGATCGACACTGAGCAACTCCAGACCCGCATGTTCCAGATGAACGTGGGCGTCGTTGAAGCCGGGCATCACAAAATGGCCGCCGAGATCGACAATTTGCGTGTGAGCGCGCTTCAGTTTGCGGATATCGTCGTTGGAACCGACAGCGATAATGCGGCCATCGCGCACCGCCATTGCCTGCGCGCGCGGTGGCGTCGCCTGCGTGTAGATATCGCCGTTGACGAAGATGGTGTCGGGCGCCTCATTGCCTGAAGTCTTACTCAAGGCTGACGCAGAGCCTGCGGATGAATTTGTGTTCAAGGCGATCAGCGCGAGAGTAATCAACAGAAGCAATTTCATTCGTCCGACACTCCGGCCAGCGCGAGGATCAGCAAGAGGATACGCTTCAGGCCGAGATCCCGGCCAGTTGGGTCGTACCATTCGCCGATGGTATGGGCACCACCGCCGCTGCCTCCGGCGCCGATGGCGATTGCTTCCCGGCCGAGCGATAGCGGGACATTGGCATCGGTAGAGGCCCGCTGAATGCGCGCCACATTATTGAGGTGCGCATCCACAACGCGGATGGCCTTCAGCAGTTGCGACTCTGCCGGCAGATCAGCCGCGGGACGATTGCCGATCAGGCGGACTTCTGCCGTCAGCAGCTCCTGTTTCTTGCGGCCGGTGCTGTCGGAAATAACGGCGTCCACCGCTTCGTGCAGGGCGCTTTCCAGCCGGTCGAGCTGTTCCACCGACGCCGATCGGGTGTCCACCTTCATCGTCGCCGACTCAGGAATGGAGTTGACCGACGTCCCACCGTTGATCATGCCGATGTTATAGGTCGTCTTCGGCAGGTTGGGTACCGGTGTGCGGGTGAAGCGATCGATGATCCGCGCCAGCGCAATGATTGGATTAGCTACGCCAAAGTCGCTCCACGAATGGCCGCCGGGGCCGCGTACCAGGACTTCATAACGCCGGCTGCCAAGGCCTTCGGCAATAATGGTGTCGGTTCCCGCGCCATCGAGCACCACCAGCGAAGCAATGGTCGCCGACCACTTGGGCTGCTGAAAGATCTGCCGCATGCCGCGCAAATCGCCTTCGCCTTCTTCTCCTACGTCGCCGATAAAGAGGACGGGAGCGGCATTCAATAGATTCGCCTCCTGCATAGCGCCGGCGATCGCCAGCAGGGCAACGATTCCCGAGGAGTTGTCGGAGATGCCGGGCCCGTAGAGCTTGCCGGCATCGCGTCGCACGTCGATCGCTGTTCCCGCGGGAAACACCGTATCGATATGTGCGCTCAGCGCGATGTACGGAGCGTTGGGATCGGTACCCGGGCGGATCGCGAAGACATTGCCTAACTCGTCCTGGTGCACATCCGCAAGCGCCAAGTCGCTAAAGCGCGCCTTGAGCCAAGCGCTGCGCGCAGCCTCGCCCCACGGAGGCGCGGCGATCGAGGTCGCTTCGAGTTGTAAGTCTTCCAGTTCGCGTGCGTGCGAACGGAACCACGCAAACGCCTCATGGACGTTGCGCAATTCGGCCACTCGCGCCACCTGTTGCTGGGCCGAGCGCGACAAATGGGATTCGCCGAAGGAAATTTCTTCTCCGGAAATTGCGCGCGCTGGAGGACCGAGACCCATGGAGGATGCCCCATACTATCAACAAACGTCTTATCGTTCATGCAGTTCGTCGCGCCTGGAGGGGGCCAGCCCTCCTAGATGGAAGCCGTGATCAAGCAGTTGCATGGCCTGTCGTTCGGCACGTTCGTAAGCCTCGTCTTCGCCGACAAGGATCTCAATCTACTGGGCAAGCAGGCCGCTAATCGAAGTGTCCCTCCGGGCGGCAAGGACTTTGGCCTTACGGAGAGTCGGTTTACTCAAACCGATTGTCACATTCTGTTTATGGAAATCTCGTGCCATCGCCACCACGTTCGTAACGTGAAATACGACTGACTGTATTTTACGTGCAGTCCAGAGAGCGCTGATTAGGAGGGCAGTCTGGAACGTGACATTTGGGCTACAATGTAGCTCAGGAGAAATAACTCATGCCTGCTAATGCCGTAGTTCGGGCGCGTATTGACGAGCAGGTGAAAAACCAAGCCGCTGCCGTTTTGAAGGCCATGGGCCTTACTTTGTCGGACGCCTTCCGGCTTCTGCTGGTGCGCGTAGCCGCCGAGAAAACGTTACCGTTTGAGATTCGGACTCCAAACGCGGAGACCGTGGTAGCCATGAAGGCTGCTCGACGCGGAGACCTGGTAACGGCGGGGCGCCCCGAGGACCTACTCGCGAGCCTGAATGAGAACGATTAAGTACACCACAAGGTTCAAGCGGGATTACAAATGCGAGTGCGCCGGGCGATATCGAACCACTCTGAATGATGCCCTACTGCAAGTCGTCAAGCTGCTCGCGAATGACAAACCTCTGGCGCCGCGAAACTACGATCATCCTCTAAGCGGCAATTGGAAAGACCATCGAGATTGCCACATCAAACCGGATCTGATCTTGATCTATCGCAAGCCCGATGCCGAAACTTTGGAGTTGGTCCGTCTCGGCTCACACAGCGGATTGTTCTGAAGACTAACTTACGACGCGAGGCTCGACTGCACGCCCGGCGCCGCCTGGGCGCATTCCAAAATCTCGGCGTCGGCCAGCATTCTGTCGGAATTCTTCGCGCGCTGATAGATGCGGTTCACCAACTCATCGGTCGCGGCGATGCCGTGACGTTCCAGCCAGAACACGACGTTCGACTTGCCGCTCATGGGACCGACCTCGATGATCTGTTCCATGCCGAAATGATGGGCCGGCACGCCGGAATAAATGCTGTTGGCGAGCAGCACGTCATTTTTCTTGTAAGCCTTGATGACCGCGGCCGCATGGACGCCGGTGCCGGTGCGGAAGGCATCCCCACCGACGACCGGGTAGTTCTTGGGGATTGGAACTCCAGTCGCTTTCGCCACCGCCTCGCAATAACCCTTCAGCTTGGTGAGGTCCTGGCTCTTCCACGGCTCGATGCCGAGAAGCTTTAAGTTCATCAGCATCTGGTCCATCTGGGTGTTACCCACGCGCTCGCCAATGCCGCACGCGGTCGCATGGACAACCTCGGCGCCAGCCACCAGCGCCGCAATGGCATTGGCGACGGCCAGACCGCGGTCGCAGTGCCCATGCCAGTCGACGCGAATGTTTTCTCCTGAGGGCTTCACCACCTCGTTGATGACAAAGTGCATAAGCGCAACCACGCCCATCGGCGTGGCGTGTCCACAGGTGTCGCAGATCACGATCGATTTCGCGCCGCAAGCGATGGCCGTGCTGTACAGCCGCTGAATGGTCTCGGGATCGCAGCGCGTGGTGTCTTCGGTCACGTACATCACTTCCAGGCCGAGCGAGACCGCATACTTCACCGCGCTCTCGGTGGTGCGGAGCAGGAAGTCGTCCGTCCAATCTTCGGTGTAGCGCCGAATTGGACTGGAGCCGATAAACGTCGCGGCCTCAACGGGCACGCCCGTGCGCTGCACGATTTCAGCGATGGGACGAATGTCGTTTGGGTGGGTGCGCGCCGCGCAGTTGGGCTTGATCTTCATTTTCGCCCGGCCAATTTCTCGGGCCAGAGCTTCACAATGAGCCACCGCACGGGGACCGGCTCCAGGTAGACCGAGGTCCAGCATGTTGATGCCGACGCCTTCCATCAAGTGGAGGATCTCGATCTTCTCCTCAATGGAAGGATCGCGCACCGAGGGCGACTGGAGTCCGTCGCGCAGCGACTCGTCATTCAGTAACACTCTGCCCGCCGGCACCATGGACCGGGCATAGATCGTGTTCCAGTCGTAAATGAGATCAGAAATTTTGGCAGACACGCTTCGTCAGAACCCCACGTCCGGCGCCCCACAGCACCGGACTACCTATAACAGATGCGGGAGATAGTCCTCTGCTCTTCGAATTATCTCGCAAACCAGCGCTACTGCTTCTCTTTTTCCTCGCCCGGCTTGGCGGTAAGCGTTAATCCGAAGATGGACTGACTCCCCACACCAGCAACATTGCGGCCGCGCGGCTCCTCTGGACCCGGCAGGTACAGGGTCTTGCAATGCTCACAACGATAGATCTCCATTTGATCGCCAAAGGTTTGCCGAACGTCGCCGCAGGCTTGCTCCAGCACGTCAGCCAGGTAGAACCAGCGTTTCAAATGTCCGCCGCAGAGCTTCCCTTTTTCATTGGGCTCGTTGCAGGCGCGTTGCAGGGGTTTCTTGTACTTGAGTTTGTGCTTGGGGAGTTGAGGAGGATCGGTCGGGCTCATCTCGGCCATGAAGGCAGTATCGCCTGTTAGGAGGAATATCTCAATACCGAGCGTAATGTAACGCAATGTTGTACATGCGGCTAACCCCGGATCGCCTGAAGCAGCAACGTTGCTCCAATCATGACCAGGCCGACGTGAACGTACTTGAGAAAGGCATGACCATGGAGGCGACGATTTATCGTTCTCCCGAGTAGTATCGCCCCCAAGACGAGCGGCAGCGACATCAGGTAATAACGAGTGACTGCCGGAACCCACAGACCGGCGAGCCAATAACCTCCCATGCCAATCATGCTGGCGGGAAGAAAGTATCCTTGCAACGTCGCGCGGAAATGCTGCGCGGACCAGCGGCGCATGGCACCGTAAATGGCCAGCGGCGGCCCGTTCATCCCGTAAGCCCCTCCCAGCACACCGGCGCAGAACCCAAAGATGAGAAGCCATAGTCGGCTGTCGCTATGTAACTCCGGAGGCTTTCGGCCGATCAGTGAATACGCCGAAAACGCCATGATGACTAGTGCCAGAGCGGCCTTGACGAGACGATGGTTGCCGGTCGTGAGCAGCAGGAGACCCAGTGGAATACCAAGAAGCGTCGGGAGCACCAGCCATCCCGTACTGCGCACGTGGATTTTCCGCCAGTCCTGCACGACGATAACAGCCGCGACGGTGATAGACACCAGAACCGCAAGCGGCGCAGACACGTGAACCGGCACCCGCAGGGCGAGCAGGGGAACAGCCACCAGCGCTTCGCCAAATCCAAACACGGATCGAATCAGCGTGGCGACAAACACGACGATCAAGACGTACACGGTAGTGCCGTCCAACGGATTCTCCCAGGGGCTAGAGCAGTTTAAGAATTACTGTAGTCGAGCGAGCACGGGTAGAGCGGCGCTTCAGCGCCGCGTTCCCGCTGATCCTTCACCTCCGAGCCGGCTTCAGCCGGCGGCACCTAGACTACACAAATAACTAAACCGCTC
>DATCCF010000047.1:0-7854 GCA_036511435.1 Terriglobales bacterium
ATGAGAATTCCGCCGATCGACTCCGTCATCTCGCGCCCTGGATCCACCAGTACAACTGGCATCGACCTCATACCAGCCTCAACCAAAAACCACCCATCAGCCGATCAGGTCTCGATGTCAACAACCTCTTGACACACCACATTTACAGCCTGCCCTGAGCCTGCCGAAGGGTGCGCCGCCAAGCTCTTTGTTTTTGTCATCACGAGCGGGCTTCAGCCCGCGAGGGATCTGCTCTTGCGACTTTTTCAGCAGCCTATTCAGCCGTGCCCCTTCAAAGCAGCTTCGCGTATCACCGTGCGGGCAGAGGATGAGCACAATTGTCGAAAGCTGGCTGATTTGCCAGGGGGATTGTTCCGCTTCTGTATAATCCTTCCTCTCATGCGCAACTTCTTCGCGCGGCGCACCTCTTGGAACTTGACTACCAACCGCTACACCGAGGCGCTGGAGGCGCATCGGCGAGCTGGCAGGGCGGTGCTTGACTTGACCGCTTCCAATCCCACCACCATTGGTCTGCGTTATCGCGGGGAAGAACTGCTGAAGGCGCTGCTGCACCGCGAAGCACTCACCTATGAGCCGCAAGCGAAGGGGCTGCTGGCTGCGCGTGAGGCCGTATCAGCCTACTACGCAGCGCGCGGAAGTCATGTCTCGCCCGACAATCTCATCCTGACCACCAGCACCAGTGAGGCATATTCGTTCCTTTTCCGGTTGCTGTGCGATCCGGGAGACACGGTGCTGGTCCCGGCCCCGAGCTACCCGCTTTTCGATTTCCTCGCCGATCTCCACGACGTGAAGCTCGAACCTTACGAGCTGGTGTATGACCAGGGATGGCAAATCGATTTGCACTCGGCGCAGACCGCGATCAAGCGCGCGCGCTGCGCAGGTTCGCGTTGCCGGGCCGTGCTGGCCGTGCACCCCAATAACCCGACCGGTTCATTCGTGAAGCCGCCCGAGGCTGAGGCATTGAATCGCCTTTGTGCGGCCAACGAAATGGCCATCGTCGCCGATGAAGTGTTCCTCGATTACGCGCTGGCGAAAGATCCGCCGCTCACCTTTTCGTCGAACCCTAGCGTGCTGACCTTCACGCTCAGCGGGTTATCGAAAATTTCCGGCCTGCCGCAGATGAAAATCGCATGGATTGCGGCGAGCGGCCCGCAGCCGCTTCTGTCGGATGCGATGAACCGGCTGGAAGTCATCGCCGATACCTACCTATCCATGAATGCGCCACTGCAGTGGGCGGTTCCGGTCATGCTGGAGGAACGGCCCAGCATTCAGAGCCAACTGCTGCAACGTACGGTTGCCAATCTCGCTCAGCTTGATTCTCAACTGGCCTCGCAAACCTTCTGTCGCCGGCTGGAAGTCGAGGGTGGATGGTATGCCGTATTGCGGGTCCCGGTGGCGGGCTCCGACGAGGAACTTGCTATCGCGTTGCTGCGGGAAACCGGGGTGCTGGTGCAGCCGGGCCATTTTTATGACTTCGCATCGGACGGATATCTGGTGATTAGCCTCATTACGCCCAGCGACGAGTTTGCCGAAGGAATTCGGCGTTTGCTGAGATTTATTGCTGAGCTTCATTCGTAGGAACGCCCTGTCTGGGAAAAAGTCGGGGTTCCCCTGAGGCAAGAAAGTACCAGATTATGGTGCTGGTTACACAGGTGTAACGGCTTGCAGCCCAGGTATCGCGCGTTGGCGGAACAACAATTTCAGCAAAACATCCGTCCATTTTGGGATGACGGACGTTATAATTACAAAACCGTGCTCAAGTACTCGATCGTTGTTCCATTTCATAACGAAGAAGAGAACGTAACCGAACTCTATGATCGGCTCAAAGTGGTGATGGAAGCCGCGGGCGAACCGTTTGAGCTGGTATTCGTGGATGATGGCAGCCGCGATCATACGTTCTGGATGTTGCAGCAGATCGCAGCGGTGGACCGCCGCGTGGTTGTGGTGAAACTGCGCCGCAACTTCGGGCAAACCTCGGCGCTGGCGGCGGGCTTCGATCACGCGGAAGGCGAATACGTGATTGCCATGGACGGCGATCTGCAGCACGATCCGCACGACATTCCGCTGTTTCTGCAAAAGCTGCGCGAGGGCTACGACATCGTCAGCGGATGGCGCAAGCAGCGCATTGACAACTTCGTGATGCGGCGTATCCCCTCCAAGATCGCGAACTGGTTGATGGCCAAGTTGAGCGGAGTTGACCTGCACGATTTTGGTACCACCTTTAAGGCTTATCGGCGCGCAGTGGTGCAGGAAATTCCGCTTTACGGGGAGTTGCATCGGTTTATTCCGGCGCTGGCCTCAGCTTACGGCGCCACCATCTGCGAGATCCCCATCCGCAATGTCAACCGCGAACGCGGCGAGTCGCATTACGGCATCTCGCGTACCTTCCGCGTGTTCTTCGATCTCATCACCATCCGTTTTTTGCTGAAGTACATGGCTCGGCCGCTGCACTTTTTCGGCACCGTCGGAGCCCTGGGTTCGCTGGCCGGCATGCTGATTGCATTATGGATGGTCTTTGAGAAGTTCGTGCGTGGCGTGCACGTCATGGACGAACATGGACCGCTGCTCGTGTTCGCCGCGGTGCTGATCGTGGCAGGGGTACAACTGATCGCGGTGGGACTGCTGGGCGAGTTGCAGGTACGGCACTTCCACGAGCCCACCAAGCGGGCCCCTTATACCGTGGATCGCGTGTTGCGCTCATCGCACAGCCAATCGGCTCTAGCCGATTAGGCGAGTAGGGACGTTCGAGATGATTTTTCACGTTGTGTTGGAACAGGCCGAAGACGGTTGGATCGTGGCCCTATGCCCTGCTCTTCCGGGCTGTGTTTCGCAGGGGCGTGACGAGAAAGAAGCGCTGGAAAACATCAAAGAAGCTATCACCGCTTGGTTGTGGGCCGAAGATCAGAAGGCGATCGGGTCCTTGCCTCCGCAGCAGACCCCAATCATCGTGGCAGTTTGAGTTCTGTTTGCTCATGTCTTGTGCTTTTGCCGCCCGCCGCAGTCCTTAACTCCGCGGTACGGACGTATCAATGAGCAAGCTCGGAAATACCTCAGGCAAAGATGCGGTGAAGGCATTCAGTAAGGCGGGCTGGCAGCCGATGGGTCAGGTGGGAAGCCATCTGGTGATGACGAAACCCAGCCAGCGGGCCAATCTTTGCATCCCTCAACACAAAGAACTGTCGGTCGGTACGCTCCGCGCTCTGATTCGAGCGTCCGGCATGACGGTGGAAGAGTTCTTAGAACTACTGTAGCTCCGCTGTGCAGTTTCTAGGCCGTCGACGAGCCACTGTACTCCAAGTGGGTCGTTTGAGACGAGCCCGAATCGGATTCGGCCCATGGCCACATCGAACAGCCACTCGCCAAACAAGACTCATTTCATGCGCGGCTATCTCTTCATCGCCGCGGCTACGTTTTTCTGGGGACTTTCGGCAACCCTGGGCCGGGCAGTCTTTACCGGCAGACTTTTCGCTGGCCGGCAAGCTCTGCGCCCGATCGATCCTCTCATCCTGGCGCAGAGCCGAACCACCATCGCATTGCTGATACTCCTGCCGATCCTGTTGCTGAAGGGGAGGTCGTCGCTGCGCGTGCGCAGTCGCCATCTGGTCCAGTTCTTTCTGCTGGGGATCCTCGGGCTTGCGGCCTCTAACTACTTCTACTATTTCGCCATCCAGAAGACGAGCGTCGCCACGGCGATTGTCCTGCAAAATGTGGCGCCAGTGTGGGTGCTGCTCTACATGCTGGCGCGGCGGCTTCAGCGCCCGACGCTGCGGCGCGTAAGCGGGGTGATCCTGGCTGTGCTGGGTTGCGGACTGGCGGTAGGAGAACTGGCGGCGCAGCGCGGATTTCCCTGGCTCGCGATCTCCGGGATTCGCTTCAACACGTTGGGCGTAGTGACCGCGGAGCTGGCAGCGATCTCGTTCGCCTTCTACAACGTGTACGCTCAACACCTGCTGCAGATTTACCAGCGCTGGACGGTGCTGGTGTATTCACTGCTGGGTGCGGCTGCTTTCTGGCAACTGGTAAATCCACCCTGGAAGGTCATCGCTCAGCATTACAGCGGAGGGCAGTGGCTGTTCATGGCCATCTTCGCGATCACTTCCATTCTGGTTCCGTTCTCGCTCTATTTCACCGGATTGCAGCATCTCGATCCCACGCGCGCTATCGTGACCGCCTGCCTCGAACCAGTTTGGGCGATTCTGCTGACCGCGCTCATCCTCGGTGAGCTGGTTTCGCCGATGCAGGTGGTCGGAATTGTTGTGGTGCTGTCAGCGACCATCCTGGTGCAGAGGCCGGAGCGCAAGGACCGCCGCGAGCCCGTGATTGCGGTCGAGCCAATCGAGTGAGGCCGCAGATGGTTAACCAAGGCCAAGCCACTTCGCGGATGGTTGCACGACAAGCTCCTGCGAATTGTTCGATGCGCAGGGCACTGCTTATTTCCGGCTGACCGGCGGCGCAACGAACACGGTCTTGTGCGGAAGCTTGGCGGCGACCTCGGGACTGAGCCCAAAGGTCGTTGCCAGCACGTCAGCCGGATTACCGGCCAGCCACTCGCTGAGATCCATGGCCCGATAATGAGGGTTGTTGAAGCCGATCAGGATGCGGCAGACGTCTGCGCCGGTGTTCTTGATATAGTGACCCGCCCCCATGGGGGCATAGCCGACGTCGCCGGCTTCGAACTGCTCGATGACAGCATTCCCCTGGGCAAGGAACACGCCCATTTCTGCCGTGCCGTTGATGTAGTACTGCCACTCGTCCGCGTTTGGATGCCAGTGCAACTCGCGCAGAGCTCCGGGCTGCAGCTCAATTACCGACCCTGCCATCGTCGTCGAAATAGGAAATTCATCCACCGTTACGGTGCGCTGCGTACCACCTCCCGGGACACGCCGGGGCTGTTGGGCGTCAAGGGGGTACCGATGCATCGTCGCCAGTTCCGGAACCCTACGCGGTGTCGCAGAGAGCGAGCTGTCGTCAGGCACAGGACCGCGAACGAAGTAGGCTTCGCGATCGGGCAACGGGGCAAGCTCTCCGACGGAGAGACCCAGGTTCTGCGCCACAACCGCGCGCGGCATCTGCGCGAGAAAGTCCGTGATACTGAAGGTGTGATCTTCGGAGAAGTCGCCGTTATCGAAGATCAGGATAAAGTGGCACTCTTCGGGACCGAGTCCCTGAATCGAATGGCCATACCCTCGCGGGAAGTACCAGACATCGCCTGGATCGAACGTGTCCACATATGCCGATCCGTCTGGATGGAGGATTGTGGTGCGGCAGGAGCCAGTGACGACGTAGGCCCACTCGGCAGCATTGGCATGCCAGTGCAGCTCTCGCATGGTGCCTGGGGCCAGCCTCATGGAGACACCGGCAACGCCAGTCGAAATAGGGAACTCACGGACGGATGCGCCGCGCGTAACGCCCCCGTTTCCCACCCGTGGAACCTGCTGCTCCAGACGGTAGCGGAACGATGGTAATGGCATTGATCTAACCTCCGGTTGCGAGTTGCACTGCCAGCGTGGTGCCAAGGGACTTTCGACTGTTTCATCGTGAATTGGAATATGGCGTTTGTGCTACGGAAACGGCTTGCCCGGCGCGAGCTGGAGTAACAATCTATTGCCCTTCGCCGAATCTCTGCCGCGCATGACATGGGTCTTAGCTCTAGAAGTTGAACAGCGTCATCAGGTCGCCGATGGCGGGACTGTTTGTCGGGAAATAGGGGGCGCTGGGCGCGCTTACAGGATTGGGAAGATTGTCGCGGCTGCGCGACGACAACGGCTTCAGTCCCCAGTTCTTCTCAATGAATTTCAGCAGCGAGGCGTGATCGCCGTAGGTGTGGTCCACGTACCCGGGCTTGGCGAACGGCGAAACCACGATTAGCGGAATGCGCGGACCATCCCCGAAGAAGTCAATGGGCTGAATGTAACCGGAGTCGTAAAGTCCGCCCGATTCGTCGAGGGTAATGAAGATGGCTGTTTGTTGCCACAAGCTGTTTTGCGCCTTGACGGTATCCACCAGGTTGCGGGCGAAGGCTTCGTACAGCTCCGGCAGCGATGTACCCGGATGGCCATCCACGATGTCGTCCGGCTTCACAAACGAGACGGCAGGCAATGTGCCGTTCTGCACGTCCTGATAGAACTGGGTGATGTCCTGAAGGTTGTTCTTGAGATCGGTGGTCATGATGGACGGCGCATACTGGAAGGGATTACAGATGTCACAGTAGTGCGAGTAAACTCCGCCAAAGCCGCTCGAGCTGAATCCTTCGCCATAATACTTCCAGGAAATGCCGGCGGCAGAGAGCGCGTCGCCGATGGTGGGAACCGAAGATGGTCCCACGCTATGGCCCTGGTCGGCGCGCAGTGTGCCGTCACGGTTGTAGGCAGGCTCCTGATTGTTCACCAGGTAATAAGACTCGGGCGCGCAGTTGCCGGAGTTGAATGGCTTGTAGGGCAGCGCGGCAAGGTAGTCCATGATGGCCGACACGCTCGGCTGGGTGGAATCGGAGCAGTTGGTGTAGGAGGCATTGCTCTCGTTGCCGGCATCCGCAATGTAGAAGCCGTCTTGCCGATACCAATTGTTGCTCCCCGCATAGGGGTTGGGATTCTCTACCTGCAGCGCCGGCGGGGTGGTTGGGTTGCCGTTGGCATCGCTATAGACCAGCGGCGCACCCGTACCGATGGAAATGGAGTTCGGTCCGGTTCCGCCCAATAGGAACTGATGATAGTTGTCGCTAATGGCGTACTCGTTGGCCAGGGAGGCGAAGTAGGGCACGTCTCCGGCAGCCATGTTGTAGAAGCCCATCGAGACCCCACCCTGGAAGGTTGACTGGTCGGTGAATGGCAACGGTGGAGGCGTATTCTCTACTCCCCAGCCAACCGAAGTTGCCACCCATGGGAACAGATCGGCGGCGCACCCGCTCGGGTTGGAACTGGTGATGCTGGCGGCGCTGCAGTCGATCTCCTGCCACATCTGGTAGAAGCGATGGACCGGGTCGCCCATCGTATCCGAGTACTTCAGGTACTGGGTGATCGGAAACGGGCCGTTTGGCAAATCGGCGGGAAAGCGCTTGTCCGGGAAGAAATAAAATTGCGGGAAAATCCCGCCGTCGTACAGCAGCTTCTGGTCGCCGGGAGCGAGCCCTGGATCGGACGCGATGCCATATTGAATCGCCGGTGAAAACAGAAGCGGATTCAAAGTCGTGTTGGGCTGCGGCAGGGTGGAAAAGCTGCCCGTCTGTGGCGGACTCAACCGATAGACGTCGTTGTCGTTGGCTTGATGCTGCGCTGCCGCGGCGAAGTTCGGGCCTGGAGCTCCGGTCGCGGTCACGACTTGCTGCGACAATAAATTCCAAACCTTCTGCGATGGATCGGGCGGTTGATAGGTCGCGAAAAGGTTATCGAAGCTGCGGTTTTCCCCGATGACGATGATGACGTGCTTGATGGGAGTCGCGGTGGTTCCGCTGCCGGGTGGAGGCTGAGAAGGCGGAGGCGCCGGGGAAGTGGAAGTCCCGCCGCATCCAACGAGCTGAATAGCCAGCGCCAGTGCGAGCGCGCGTTTTAGATGGAGTAAACCGTGGGCCGGCAAGGTCATAGGTTGTGTCACCTGGTTTGAAGGGAGCGGCGATGCCGGTCTGCGATCGGCAATTTCGTTCTCTGCATTCGCGCCACTTCTTGCGGAGTGATTTTACCTTGAGTCCCCGGCGGGACGGCACAGAATTCTGTCTCGGTGTAGATGCAACGAGAAAATGTCGTATTAACTGCAACGAGACTTTGTCACCCCTTGGCATTTAAGTAACGGCCGCTAAAGCGGGGCGGCCGGAGAGGTTGTAGATGCGAGGCATCGGGGTTTTTCGTTTCTGCGCGGTGG
>DATCCF010000048.1:0-4128 GCA_036511435.1 Terriglobales bacterium
GCCCCGAGTCACGGCCGCCCGAAAGAAATAACTTCACGGTGGAACGGGCATATCCAGGCTGGCCCAACACTCACCTCTGGCTTCGCTTTGCACATCGCAATCGCTGCCAGTAGAATCGAGGTTTGATGGCAGTCGATTGAAACTCCATGTCCCTGAAGCAGTCGGAAGCGATCGTGTTGCGAACTTATCCGCTGCGCGAGGCTGATCTGCTGGTGACGCTGTTCACCCGGGCCGAGGGCAAGGTCAAAGGCATCGCGCGCGCGGCCAAGAAGTCGAAGCGGCGTTTTGGTGGAGCGCTCGAGCCGCTAACCTGGGTGCGAGCGTATTACGAAGACCGCGAGGGACAGGAACTGGCGCGGCTCGATTCGTGCGACATCTTGGAGTCGCCGCTGTCGGCAACGGTGGACTACCCGCGGGTTGTTGCCCTCGAACACGTCGCGGAAATGCTTGATGAGTTGCTGCCGGACCGGGAAGCGAACGACGCGATCTTTCGTCTGGCGGTTTCCGTGTTGCACCAGTTGCGCTCAGGTTCGATCTGGATGCCGCTGACTTACTTCCAGCTCTGGCTGGTGCGGCTGGTTGGATTTTTGCCGGAACTGAGCGAGTGCAGTGCTTGCGGACAGGCGCTCAATGGCAGTCGGGCCTTTTATCATGCGCTGGCCGACGGCCTGATGTGCGTGCAACACAAGCGGGTGGCATCGTCGGAACTTACGGTGGAATCGCGAGGGCTGGCGGCTCAGATGTTTCGCGCTCCAGTAGACACGTTTGCGGAGGAACCTTGGGCGGTAGGTCAGGGCGCCGATCTACGACGGTTTCTGGTGCAGATACTTGAGCGCCACATCGAAAAGAAGCTGGTAACCGCCAGCATGCTCGCGAAGCTGTGAATGGGTGGAGCGGGCCGTTAGAGTGTGTGTGAACCAAACTTGGTGTTTGCCAGCGGAATTTGCTAGCTGGAAATTCAGCGCCGTAGGCGCGGCTCGGTTTAGCCCAACACGGAGCCGCAGGCGGAGTGCTGGGTAGGGTGGGAAACAGATCCGAGTCCCTTTAAAGGGACGGCACAGTTTTAGTCCATTCAAACATCGCTTAACCAGGAAATCCTCTTGACCTCCTCGCAAAATCCGCTGGCCTTTCAGCAACTGGTGCTGCGCCTGCAGAATTTCTGGGCCGACCACGGTTGCGTGCTTCAGCAACCCTATGACGTCGAAGTCGGCGCCGGAACCATGGCGCCCGAGACCTTTCTTCGCGTGCTGGGTCCCAAGCCTTATCGTGTGGGCTACGTGCAGCCATCGCGCCGTCCTGCCGATGGCCGTTACGGCGAGAACCCGAACCGTCTGTTCAAGCACCTGCAATTTCAGGTGATCCTGAAGCCGCCGCCGGTCAATGTGCAGGAGCTTTACCTGGAGTCGTTGACTGCGATCGGCATCGACCTCCGCAAGCACGACATCAAGTTCGAAGAAGACAACTGGGAGTCGCCAACGCTGGGCGCCTGGGGCATTGGCTGGCAGGTGATGCTCGACGGTCTGGAGATCACGCAGTTCACTTACTTCCAACAGTGCGGCGGCATCGATCTCGATCCCATCTCCGCTGAGCTGACCTATGGGCTGGAGCGCATTGCAGCGTTTCTACAGGACGTGGACAGCATTTACGACATTACGTGGGTCGTCGGTCCGGATGGACGGCCGGTGAAGTACGGAGAAATACGACTGCAGGACGAATTGCAGTTCTCCGTCTACAACTTTGAGCGTGCCGATGTCGAGAAAGCGTGGAAGCACCTTGCACTTTACGAGTCGGAGTGCCAGGCGCTGCTCAACGAGTACGCCGCTGGCACGGCGAAACCGAAGCGCGCCAAGGAAGCGATTCCCACCCTTTCGCCAAAGACAGGTGAAAGGATGGGGCACCCGGCTTCCGAGAAATCCGACAATTCTGGCGAAGAGCGAAAAGCGAACAGCGAAGAGCGAACAGCGGATCGTCGCCGTTTTCCCGTGCTCGCCGCCTTCGATTTGTGCCTGAAGTGTTCACACTTGTTCAATATTCTCGATGCTCGAGGAGCGATCAGCGTGACCGAGCGAGTTGGCGTGATCGCGCGCATCCGGGCGCTGGCGGTCGGCGTAGCGAAAGCGTACGTCGACCAGCAGAAGGCCGCCGAAGACAGCGCTCCTGCGTCGGAGGAAAACGGTTCTGCGAAAGCGGAGCAGTTGTCGGCGGCCCGCTCGTAGGTTGGTTTCATCGTTGGTCTCCCACCCTTTCGCCGAAGACAGGCGAAAGGATGGGGCACCCAGTCCGGTCGTCCTCTTGTGACTCGAATCACATAAGTATTTTCGGCGGTTCGTCAAAATGGTTGTTTTTTTTGTTTTGCTAACAGCTAATGGCTAATTGCTAATTGCTCCTTATGCCTGACTTCCTGCTCGAGATCGGTACCGAAGAAATCCCCGCGCGGATGATCGATAGCGCTCGCGACGAATTGGCTCGCCGCGTGGGCGACCTCTTGCAGCGCGAGAGGCTTGTCGACACTCCAACGCTGCAAACGTATTCCACTCCGCGCCGCCTTGCCGTACTCGCAGCCGGAGTATCCCCCGCACAGCCGGACATAACTGAGCAAGTCACCGGGCCTTCGCTGAAGGTCGCCTATAAAGACGGAGCGCCAACTCCCGCTGCCGAAGCGTTCGCGCGAAAGCTAAACGTACCTGTCGATGCGCTTGAGAAGATCACGACTCCGAAAGGTGAGTACCTGGGCGCCACGGTGCAGAAGAAAGGGCGTCCGGCGGCGGAGATCCTTGCCGAGTCGCTGCCTAAAGAAATCGCCGGTATTTACTGGGCGAAGAGTATGTATTGGCGCGGCAAATCGGCGGAGCGATTTGTGCGTCCGGTGCGCTGGCTGGTTTCGCTGCTCGACGCTGAAGTTGTGCCGCTGGAGTTTGCCGGCATTCGCGCCGGCCACGCCAGCGAAGGCCATCGCATTCTGTCGTCGGGACCGCTGGCGATTGATCGCCCGTCGGAGTACGCTTCGACGTTAGCGAAGGCTTCGGTTGTAGTCAGTGCCGCCGAACGCGAGCAACGTATCCGCAAGGCGCTCGACGCGGCCACGCGAACGATTCCTGGCGCGCGCTGGCGTGAAGACAAATCTTTGCTCGACACGGTTGTGAATCTCACTGAGTTTCCATCCGTAGTGCTCGGCAACTTCGATCCGGAGTTCCTCGCGCTCGCCGACGAAGTTCTGGTCACGGTGATGCGCGACCATCAGAAGTATTTCGCTCTGGAGGATGCCAACGGCAAACTCCTGCCTCATTTCCTGGCGGTCCTGAACACCGACGGCGATCCGGATGGACTGATTCGCCACGGCAATGAGCGCGTGCTGCGCGCTCGTTTCAACGACGCGCGCTTCTTCTGGCAGACCGACCAGAAGATTCCGCTGCGCCAGCGCGTGGACATGCTGAAGGCGGTGACGTTCCAGAAAGATCTGGGCAGCTACTTCGACAAGACCATGCGGGTGCAGAAGCTGGGCAGCCTGATTTCCCAGGCGCTGCGCAGCGCTGGCTCGTCGGTTCGGCCCGGCGTCGTGTACAAGGCCGCTCTGCTTGCCAAGACAGACCTTACCACCGAGTTGGTGAAAGAGTTCACCGAGTTGCAGGGCATCGTCGGCGGTTTGTACGCCAAGGCCCAGCAACTCGATCCGATCCTTCCTGCCCCCACCGCGGAAGCGATAGGCGACGCCATCTACGATCAGTACAAGCCGGAGTCGATGGACGACAGCGTTCCGCGTTCTGTCGAAGGAGCTGTCCTCGCGATCGCCGATAAGGCGGATAGCATTGCAGGAATGTTTGCGCTTGGTCTGCAGCCGACGGGCTCGAAAGATCCTTTCGCGTTGCGCCGCGCGGCGAATGGCATCGTAAAGATCATCGCGGAGCATAAGTTGCCGTTGCCGGTTGAGAAGCTTTTCTCGGATGCTCGGGCAGAATACGCAGGCTCGGAAGCCGAAAGACGGTTTTCCAAAGAGATTAAGTTCGACGAGGCCATTGCGAACTTCATGCGTGAGCGGCTGGAGTTTTACCTGCGCGAGGCCCGCGGCTTTGCCTACGACGTAGTGAAGGCCGTGCTCGCCGCCGGCAGCGACGACATTGTGGACGCGAT
>DATCCF010000049.1:0-9535 GCA_036511435.1 Terriglobales bacterium
CATAGTGGCTCTTGATTGCCAGGCAGCAGGCAATCACGACGCCGGTGATCACCATCGTGACCCAGCCGCCTTCGGCGAATTTCTCCACCACGGTAACGACGAGGATGCTGCCGGTGACCGACAGCCCCACCGCCGACAGCAGCAGGCGTTGCCGCCAGCGGGCGTCGCCGCGGCGCCGCCACCAGTAGATGCACAGCCCCAGCAACGACAGGGAAAAGGTGAGGAACACGTTGATGCTATAGAGCACGACCAGCAGCGCGACCTTGCCTGAGCTCCACAGCAGGATACCCAGGGCCGCGACGCCCATCATCAGGATCCCGTTCTGCGTGACCAGCCGGTTGGAAAGGTGGCGGAACTGGTTCGGCATCCAGGAATCCGCGGCCATGTTGGCGAGCACGGCCGGACCGCCGAGAAAGCCGGTATTGGCGGCGACGAACAGCAGGCCGCCTTCGGATGCGAGGGTGATCCACAGCGCGGCCTGGTTGGCGAACGGACTCTCCCACTCGAGACTTTGAATGATGGCATTGAAGGTCACTGCATTGAGGGTCTGGCCCGCAACCGGTTTTGCGCCCCACAGCAGGTACAGCAGGATGATTCCGCCGGCGGTGAACGACAGCGACAGCGCCATGTAAAACATGGTGAGCTTGCCGGTTTTCACGCGTGGCTCGGCCAGCATCTGCACATTGTTGGAAACCGCTTCCAGGCCGGTGTAGGTGCCTCCGCCCAGCGAGTAGGCGCGCAGAAACAGGGCCGCGACGAAGATCCAGCCATGCTCCCGCGTCAATTCGGCGGTCTCCCGGAACGTATCCGGAACCACGCCGGGGAGGCCCTCGCCCTGAAACGCGATGCCGTAGGAGATCAGCAGGAAGTGCGTGATGAAGAACGCAAGGAAAATCGGCAGCAGCACCTGGATCGATTCCTTCATCCCGCGCATATTGAGGAATATCAGGAGCGTCACCAGACCGAACTCCATCGCCAGCTTGACCGTCGCGGCGCCGGGCGGCAGCAGACTGAAAAGCGCATCCATGCCGCTGGCTGCCGAGATCGCGATGGTGAGCACGTAGTCCACTATCAGAGCCGCGCCCGACACCAGGCCGGCGTGCGACCCGATCAGGCTGGTGGCGACCTTGTAGCCGCCGCCGCCGGAGGGGAACAGTTCGATCACCTGGTTGTAGGCGATCGAGATGATGAAGACGGTCAGCGCGGTCGCAAGCGCGAGATAAAGGCCGAGATGGGCATGCTCGCCGAGAGCGAGGAAAGCCTCTTCCGGTCCGTAACAGGCGGAAGACAGGCCGTCAGCGCCGAGTCCGACCCAGGCCAGGAACGCGAGCAGGACGATATGCTGGCGCGATTTCGGGTTGAGCGGATCGAGCGGTGCGCCGAGCACGATCTGGCGTAGATGTTGGAGATTCATGGTCGGTCCGGGCGGCGCCGCGTAGGGATCATCCCGCGCTGGGGTGCTGCAGGGAGGGGATACGGACGCATAGACTAAGGCGAGAGGCCGGTTTTGTCTAGGGCGGACAGCGCTTTGGCCCTGCGCGCGCGCCAACCCACGGCTGCCCGACGCAACACGGCGCGGCGACGGCAGTCCACATCCAGGCTTCATGCAACGAAATCGCCTGGATACTGATTGCGCTACTATACGGACCGAGCTAGACCCCGGCCGGAACCGCATGCAGGTCGTCGATTATGGAGTCCTCCGAGCTGTCCAAGACCCATCCCGGCCGCGGCGCGCGGCAGCCGCATCGCCCGCTGGTATTTCCGCCTGCCTGACTTGAAATTGAGCCGGCTGCCTTTTTACCGCAGCCTGAATCGCAGCGCATTCCATACCCGAGGCCACTGCCATGAACCTAGAGCTCACCCTCCACGAAACCCGCGTAATCGGCTGCCTGATTGAAAAGGAAATCACCACCCCGGACCAGTATCCCCTGTCGCTGAACGCGCTCACCAACGCCTGCAACCAGAAGAGCAACCGCGACCCGGTGCTGGACCTGGACGAGGCCACGGTCCAGCAGACCGTTGATCAGCTGGTCAAGAAACGCCTCGCCAGCGAGCAAAGCGGCTATGGAAGCCGCGTGCCCAAGTTCCAGCATCTGTTCTGCAACACCGCATTTGGCACCCTGAAGTTCTCGCCGCAGGAACTCGGCATCGTCTGCGAGCTGTTCCTGCGCGGTCCCCAAACGCCGGGGGAGTTGCGCAGCCGTGCCAGCCGGTTGTGCCGGTTCAGCGACGTGACGGAAGTCGAAGCCGTCCTTACCGGCCTCGCGTTACGGGAAGACGGCCCGTTCGTGATACGCCTCGCCCGCGAGCCGGGCAAGCGCGAATCCCGCTACGCCCACCTGTTCAGCGGCGAGGTCGCCGGGCGGGAGGAGAACGAAGCCGGGGAGGGTTCGGCTGACTTTGTGGAGAGGACCGATGCCGGGGGCGGACGCCTGAACCGACTGGAACAGCGCGTCGCCCATCTCGAAGCCGAAGTAGCCGAGCTGAAGAAGTTCCTCGGCGGACCGGCCGACCCTTGAGGAGGCGAATGGAGCGCTGCCGGGCAAGCTTACAGCTTCTTGCGAAACGTTCTGCCTATCAGCTCCAGTGATTCCGCACTGTCCCATTCCTTGGATCCATGGATCTTCTTGAGCACGCGGCCATGGGCGTCGACCAGAATCGTCAGCGGGATCGTATCGGCTCCCAGCATGTTTTCCAGCAACAAGTTTCTATCGAGATAGTTGTCAAACGTGACCTTTGATCGCGCGAGGAATGCCGCCGCCGCGCCGGCATCGTCGTCGGTCGAAACGCCGATGATATTGAACTGTTTCCCGCTAAAGCGGCGGGAAAGCCGCTCGAGGGATCCCATTTCCGCCCGGCAGGGACCACACCAACTGGCCCAAACATTGATGATCAGCGGCTTTCCGCGCAGTTCCGAGAGCTTTCGGAAATCACCGGCAAATCCATACAACGGCGCATCGCGAAGTATGCTGCCGACGTCGACCTCACCCGGCGTTTTCGCGAAAACGGTTGTGGATATTCCCGATATCCAGAAAACAATTAGAAAGATTGCTTTCGTCATTTGCCACTTTCCCTCACTTGGCCCATAGTTTACAGCCTGAATGGCTGACAATTCCAGAGCCGGATCAATTCCCTCTGGGCAATTTCTTGCAAACGGTTTCTTGCTTGTGCGAAGTCATTCTTGCATTCTGCGACCACGTCTTGCGGCTATGAGACTGGGTCAGAAACTTGATCAGGAGGCATTATGTCCATCGAAATTCGGGAGGTAGTCAAAGAGTATCTTATGAACGTGCCGGGGATGAAACAAACGGTGAAAGCTCGAATCTCACACGGGGAGTTGAGCAACTTCTATCGCTGGGAGATCAGCCACTATTATCGCCCCGAAAACGCAGCGGACTTTCATCCCCCGTCCAATGTCCAGCTTCACACTTTGTCCGAATGCGAATCGACGCTGCTTTCCTACATGCGCAAATTCACGGATAAGGTGGAAGTGAACGAAGATTATTGAGGATTGCTCGGCACTGCGGACCGATCCGGCATTCCCGAACGGAATCGAGGTTGATGGAAGTGGTGGCCACGGGCGGAATCGAACCACGGACACAGGGATTTTCAGTTTGACAGAGTAAATTGGGTGTTCAAAAGGATCAACAGCTTACCAATGCTTGCCATCACCCAATCCAATCCAAATGGGCGCTTTTCAAGGCGCTTCCCGGATCATGCGAGCACACTTTCAGCACACGGGCTTACCCGGTCCAGCAGCTTCCGAGTACAGCGGAGCGTCATCATGGGTTATCGTCGCGGGCCTTCACCATTTCGCCTTCTCACGCACAGCAGTCGCCGCCGGCCAGTTGCATGGGCGGGCATTTCACCGTGCCGTAACTACAGTAGACGCAGCAGTCTCCTGGCTTCGGCTTAAGCACAGCGTGGCATGCTTCACATTCGTAGAACCATTGGCAGGCGTCGGACGGCATGCGCTCGGTCTTGCGATGACCGCAACGCGGACAAGTAATCGTCGACTCAAGAACAGCATTTGCGTGCATGTGGTTTCCTTGCCGGAGCTTCGAGTACCTGGCTACGCCGTGAGCGCGTCCAGAGTTTTGCGGAATTGCGGTACTGTCGATTTGAAGTGGCCACCGGGGAAGAGCGAGGTAGAAGTTTCTTACCGCGTCTCGCTCGAAAGCTGTCAGCGTCCTGATAATCATAGGGTAGGCTTCCGTATTAAGGCCTCCCCGCAAAGACATTTATACCATATTGCTGCGACGCCGCAGTACGTTTAACTGATGGGCAGTATCAACAAAGCAGATAGAAAGGCGGCAGAGCAATCCGGGCAAATAACAAACAACTGTGGCATTGCAGCAATGTTTCTTGTACCATTGGTTTGCGGGGTTTCTGCTCCTCCTCCTTTGGAACCCCGTTCTTAAGCCGATGGCGCTTCAAAAAGTGAACTTGCCCCTGAAAAACGTATTTCTTAACCGGGTTAAATTTGACGGTAAAGGAGATACGAAATAATGACAGAAAAGGGCAAGAGAGCGGCGTACACGCTGGAGTTCAAGCTGGAGGCGGTACGTCTGGTACAAGGCGGACAAGCCAAGGCGGTCACGGCCAAGGTTCTGGGTATTCCGGAGCCGACGCTGGGCAACTGGGTGCGCCTTGCAGCCCAAGGCAAGCTCGCAGGGGCTGGCGCCAAGCCGGTGAGTGCGGAGCAAATGGAGCTTGCGCGGCTGAGGGCCGAACCGCACTCGCCCCGGCAGAACCAGCTTCTCGCCGCACTGCCGGCAGCGGACTACGAGCACCTGCTGCCCCATCTGGAACAGGTTCCATTGGAACCCGGCAGCGCTCTCTACGAATCCGGCAGTCGGCAGGGATATATGTATTTCCCCACCACCAGCATCGTGTCCCTGCTCTACGTCATGGAGGACGAATCCTCGGTGGAGATCGCGCTCGTAGGCAACGAGGGCGTAGTGGGCATCGCCCTGTTCATGGGCGGCGAAAGCACCCTGAGGCGCGCGGTGGTGCAGAGCGCGGGCTACGGCTATCGGCTCAGAGCCAGCGTGCTGAAAACCGAATTCGGCCAGGGCGGGGACCTGCAGCATCTGCTGCTGCGCTACACGCAGGCGCTGATCACGCAGATGGCGCAGACCGCGGTGTGCAACCGGCACCATGCGGTCGAGCAGCAGTTGTGCCGCTGGCTGCTCTTGAGCCTGGACCGGCTGCCCTCGAACGAGCTGACCATGACCCAGGAGCTGATCGCCAACATGCTGGGAGTGCGCCGCGAGGGCGTGACCGAGGCCGCCGGCAAGCTGCAGGCGGCGGGATTGATCCATTACAGCCGTGGCAAGATCACCGTGCTGAACCGTCCGAAGCTGGAAGCACGGGTGTGCGAGTGTTATGCCGTGGTGAAACGCGAATATGACCGCCTGCTTCCGCAAACCACCGCGATCTTGGCTCCCCGAGCAGGGCAAAACCGGGCACTTCTGGGAATTGGCCGCGCCGCTCGCGTAAACATCTCACGAGGTCTTCATGAAGCAGCTACACTCGTGTCATAACGCTGTTGCACTTCAGGCTTGAATCCGCCATCTTTATTAATCTGAGGCATTCTGAGTTGGCGCATAATGAAAACTCGTTAAAAGTTTTCGGGCTCCTCCTGTTCTTTGAACGCTTAGGCCCAGCACAAAGTTGTTCTGGGCCTTTTCTTTCCTGGTGAGTGCTGCGGTGGACGAAAGCATCTCCATTCCCGCGGAGGAACCGGTTTGATCTGCTTTACCGCTACTGCGATGCCGGGGGATCAAATTGGGGCTACGAGCTCGAGCGCTCGTGGAGCAGTCGCGATCGCATGGAGCTTCCCGAGTACGATCCCATGACCCCGGAGGCGTTGCAGTACATCCGCACGGCGCGGCCGTCTGTCCGTGGTTAAGATGACTGGGGCGGTCTTGGTGGTTGGGTGGCGGTCGCGGGAGCGCGAGGTTTTGATTGCCTCGGCTCACTGTCGCAAGAACTGCGACACGTGCGGGCGTCGGTCATGCGTTGGGCGGGGGGTTGTTCGGGAGGAGTCGCGCGATGCGAGGCGCAAGCGGATGCGGCGGGTGCGGGAGACCTTGCAGGAAGATTGAGATGCCTGTGCGGTGTGTGTCCGGGTGCAATGCCTGGGTGTGCAATGTTCTTCCCTGATAAACACTCGGACGGTCCGAGGGACTGACGCGCCCGGCGGACCGTGCTCGAGGTGAGCGAAGCTATCCGATTCCAAACACTGGGCACGTAATCGTCTATCGCGCTACGCCGGCAGCCGTGCAGGTTCATGTCTGATATCGCGCGCGGCAAAACGTGCGCCGCTAATGGGTCGAAACAGAGGCCCTTCGGTGAGTCCCGAGACGGCAAGCCAGTCTTTGACAGCCTGAACGGGGCACACCTTGACACGGGCAAAGGGAATGCCGACCTTTCGGCCAATACCCTCCTGATCGGTTTTTGACCTTCTCAGGTGGACGATTAGCCCCCGGTCCACGAATTCAAGGTCCCCAACATTTAGGCCGACCAGTTCAGACCTTCAAAAGGCCCCCGCGAAGCCAAGCAGCAGGAGGGCGCGGTCCCGGCTTCCCTTGAGCCCAGGCGAGGCCCCGGACCATCGCTAGGATGCCGTATTGGCTATTTCCTTGATTGTTGTCATATCGACGAAATTGGGCAGAGGTAACCTAAAGCCACAGCCCAAAGGAGAACGAACATGCGCAGGCTACATGCTAAATCGTCTGCCCGCTCCGGTAGCGATCGAGGCTATTCCCCTGAAAAGCGACATCAAACGATCGCCGCAGCTGGCTACTACCGTGCCGAGAGCCGAGGATTCCGGGGCGGCGAGGAACTTAGCGACTGGCTGGAAGCAGAAGCGGAAGGCGAGCATCTGCTTGAACCGCGGCCCGGCAATGAATCAAAGACAAGCGCGAAACAGGGCTTCCAGCAAAAACTCGAAGCTCAGCTCAAGGAGTGGGATGCAAAACTCGAGGAATTAAAGGCCAAGGCGCGAGACGCAAAGGCGGAAATCCGCGCCGAATTCGAGGTACAGCTTGAAGCCCTTGCCGGCGAGCGTGCAGTCGCCCGGGAGAAGCTGCAGGAACTGCGCCGGCACGGGGAATGGGCCTGGGAAGATCTGAAAGATAGCGCGGAACAGACATGGAGCGAGCTGCGCGAGGCGATCGAGCGTAGCGCATCCCTTTTCAAATGACGGGAGACGCGCACCAGTGCAGCGGGGGAATTCCAGTAATCCAAACGCGGGGAGTTTCCAAATGAACCGTCTTTTATCGTGGTTGATCGTTCTGGGGCTGGCTGTAGGTATTTCTGCTTGCGACAAAAAGGAAGGGGTGCCGCTGCCCAAAACAGGCGCCGGGGAAGTCAAGCAGCAGGCCAAGGAGGCAGTCGGCGCGGTGGAGAACGCCGCGAAGAAGGAGAAGGTTGCCGGCGGCGCCCCGGATAAGCTAGAAAACCTTCGCCCTTTTCACTGGCGTAACCACTTCGACATAGCCGGCAATAAGTCGCACTGCCAAGTGAAGGCGGATCGGGCCGACGTGCCAGCCGGCGAGTACGCCCGCCCGCCGCGGAATCGCGGCGTCTAGGCAATCGCCGCCGCAGGATTCGGATCCTTCACGGATACGACATATGACCATCAGACCTTCCATCGACGTCGCGACGCGCATCAGCCCCGAACTATCGGCAATCATCGAAGGGCTGGTGAATGACCCGGATCGAGAGGTGCCGCCGCAGACACTGGAAGAGGTGCGGGTCGCCTTGGTGAAACGCAGCACCTGCGAGGCGCGGGAAACGGAGTTTCTGCGCCCCCAGGATGAGACGTCGCTGCTCGTTGAACTCGACCGCTTGACCGAGGAGTACGGCAAGGAAGCGCCCGCGATCGATTTTGTCGTCGTCAAGGCAAGCGAAGGGCTATCGCGGGTCATCCAAGCGGCGATGGACGACATCAGGTTTCTGCGTGCGTCGACGCTGGGTGCCATGCGCGAGGCGATGGTGAGCGGCCTTACGGCCCGGCTGATCGGCGAGGGCGCGATCGACGAGGACGATGAGGGCGTGCTGCTCAGTGAGATCGACGAACTGATTCGACGCTACGGCGAGGACACCCCTGCGGAAACATTGATACGCTTCGAGTAGCAGCCACGACCGCAGCCACCCGCGACTCGTAGTATCCATCCGACGCAAGACTTTGATCTCAAATAAAGGAGTAGCTCATGGCCGATCACGTGCTTCAACTAGGCGCTCCCGATCCTGAACGCAGGACCTCGCCGATTATCGACGAGTACGAAGAGATTTCGCTCGACATGGAGATCGAAGCGGGAGTCTGCTACTTCAACGATTCTGCCTATACGATTGGCGTGTATGTCCTGAGCGGCAGCGAATTGCTGCATTGCGAGGAGCGAGGCGTCTGGGTGCGAAAAGGTGAAATGCGGCCGGGTGGCCCGGAAGAATAGTCCCTCGAGCATGTTCGGAAGCGCATCGACAACTGACTCCTTGCGAATGGACCCATTGTGGCTCGTGGCGCTCGCGCTTTGCGTAAGCCCCGATGCAACTGAGGAAAGTCCCTCGTCCGAACTACTCCTGCAGCATGGGGGTGTGGGCGGTGCCCACCAGGGACTCTGGCTTGCTCATCGCCACAACTCTAACCCGTGTGGCCCAACGGTAAGCCGGGAATGCGCCGATCTCTGAATGAGATTGCCTGCGAGGATTATCGGAGTGTCATCGTCCTGGACATCTCGTCTACGGCTATCGAAGTCGCCCGTAAGCATGCTGGGGAAGCCACGAGGCGGAAGCTTCCCTGCGCGCGGGCTTATGCGCTCCTCGTTGCATCGTTGCGAGTGCCCGGTAAAATGGCTTCGCGGATGGTCCGCGTTGAGCTTGCACTCGACTACGTTTGACCAACGTCAATGCGCTTCCTCTTTGACCGGTTACGATAAGGGGCAGGTGGCGTGACCTGACGACATCGCCGCCTCCTCCGTGCACATCCACAGGCTCACCGCCGACGAGGCTCTCTCCAGTCTGAAAACTTCCCCCGCCGGCCTCCTCCAGGCTGAGGCCGCGCGCCGGTTGGCGGAGTTTGGGCCCAACCATGTCGAGGAGGTGGGCCGCGAGCATCTGCTCCTTGGCTTCGCCCGCGAGTTCACCCATTTCTTCGCCATCATCCTCTGGGCCGGCGCGGCGCTGGCGTTTCTCGCCGAGCATTTTGATCCTGGCCGTCGACCTCGGCACCGACATGCTGCCGGCGCTGGCGCTGGGCGCCGAGAAACCCGATCCTGGCGTCATGAGCCGACCGCCAAGAGCGCGCGGCGAGCGGCTGCTGTCATGGGGTCTGATCGCCCGAGCGTATCTCTTCCTCGGCGCGCTGGAGGCGGCGGCGTCGATGGCGGTGTTCTTCTTCGTCCTGGACGCGGCCGGCTGGCGCTACGGCGATTTGCCCGGCAAGACCGACCCGCTCTATCTGCAGGCGACCACCGCCTGCCTGGTGGCCATCGTCGTGACCCAGATGGTAAATGTCTTCCTCTGCCGC
>DATCCF010000050.1:0-18008 GCA_036511435.1 Terriglobales bacterium
CCAGCGCCTGTTCCAGGTCGGCAATGATGTCTTCGGGCGATTCCAAGCCAACTGAGAGCCGGATCAGCCCATCGGTAATGCCAATCGCTTTACGCGTAGCGACGGGCACATCGCCATGGGTCATGGCGGCCGGATGGGTGATCAGTGTTTCGACCGCGCCCAAGTTCTCAGCCAGCGAACAGAGCCGCACGGAATTCATCAGCTCTACGGCGGCCTCGGCGCCGGCCGTGATCTCGAAGGCGAGCATGCCCCCGTGCGCCAGATGCTGGCGTTCCGCCAGCGCTTTCTGCGGAAACGACGCGAGTCCGGGATAATGTACGCGCTCAACCGCGGGATGCGATTCCAGCCATCGAGCCACCGTGCCAGCGTTCTCAGAATGCAGCTTGAGCCGCATCGGCAACGTCTTGATCCCGCGCAGCGTCAGCCAGGCATCCTGCGGCGACTGAATGCAGCCCGTGGTTTTGCGAATCAAGCGGAAGCGTTCCAGCAGTTGTTCGTCGTGCGTCGCCAGGGAGCCGCCCACGGTTGCGTTGTGGCCCTCGATGTACTTGGTGGTGGAAAGCACGCTGATGTCAGCGCCGAGTTGAAACACGGATTGTAGCACCGGCGTCAGGAAAGTGTTGTCCACCGCGAGACGCACACCGTGCCGGCGCGCCACGGCTGCAATAGCAGGGATGTCGCACAGCTTGAGCGTCGGATTTCCCGGCGTCTCGATGAAGATCAGCTTCGTCCGCGGCGTGATGGCCTGCTCTACCAGCTCCGCGCGCGATGCATCCACCAGCGTGTGCTCGATGCCGAGCCCACTTAGCAGTTGTTGGCACAACCGCACCGTGCCGCCATAAACCACTTCAGAAATGACCACGTGGTCGCCGGACTTGAGTAGTGACAGGAACAATGTCGTGATGGCGGCCATGCCGGTGGCAAAGCAGACCGTGGCAGGTATTCCTTCAAGCGCAGCCAAGGCGCGCTCCAGCGCGTCCACGGTTGGGTTAGCTGCGCGCGAATAGGTAAATCCCTTGTGAACACCAACCGCCTGCTGCACGAAAGTTGTGGATTGATAGATAGGCTGGAGAATGGCGCCGGTAGTCGGATCAGGTCCCAGTCCGCCATGAATAGCGATGGTAGGTATGTCGTAATTGCCGTGAGCCACGGTGAATCTCCCTTCGATGTCTGAGCGAAAAGTAGGCTAAAAACAAAATCGCCGCCGGTGTAAGCCCCAGGCGGCCGCTCAGTGTAGGGAGATTGTTAGGTGCGTGATCGCACTCCCGACGCAGGCACGGCGCCACCTGGGGCGCACATGGCCATAAACATTCGGGAATCGATCAGTAAATGCATAGTCAAAATCTGATCACAGCGATCAGTGGCAAGAGCATAACATAAGCGAAGTTCCTGTCAAGCAAAACATGACAGCATGGGATACCAGATTAGGGGTGTTCCCCGTTTTTTCCAAGATTCTCCCTGCCCCTGTACGCGGGCCTGAGGTTGATTTATTCATGAGTATGCATAATTACTTGAGGTGTCATCCCAAGTGTCACATGGGCCTGCGGCCCACCCATGCGATGAAAAACTCTCTTAAGCTGTCATCCTGAGCGACGAGTCCGGTCGCCTTGGCGACTGGACGAGGAGTCGAAGGACCCCTATGCTGCCACTCAGACTTGTTGCCGTGCGAGACGGCCGTACTGTGATTCTTGCAGCAATAAGGGTCCTTCGACGCGCTGCGCTCGCTCAGGATGACAGCTTGAGCCTGAAACTCTCTAGAGTCTCCCCACAGCTCCGCTACTGCCGAATCCTCGGGTTAAACGCCGAATACAGCAGATCGGTAATGAAGTTCACCAGCACGTAGGTCAGCCCGATCATCAATATGCAGCCTTGCACCAGGTAGTAGTCGCGGTTGGAGATGGCCGTGACAGTGAGCCGCCCAATGCCTGGCCACGAGAAGATCGTCTCGGTCACGATGGCTCCGGCAAGCAGCGCTCCAAATTGCAATCCGACGACGGTGAGAATCGGGATCATGGCATTGCGCAGTGCGTGCCGATAAACCACCGTGCGCTCGGGCAAACCTTTGGCGCGGGCGGTGCGAATGTAATCCTGTCCCAACTCTTCCAGCATGGAGGTGCGTATCATCCGCGTAAGGATGGCAGCCAGCGCTCCACCCATCGTGATCGCAGGAAGCACCAGGTGCGCCAGCGAGCCCGAGCCGGAGACCGGCAGCCAGCCTAATTCAATCGCGAAAAACAAGATGAGGATCGGCCCGAGCGCGAAGTTCGGGAAGGACAATCCCAGCAGCGAGACGAAGCTGAGCGCGCGATCGTCCCAATGATTGCGATGCAGCGCCGAACGTACCCCGGCGGGAATCGCCAGGGCGAGTGCCACCAGCAATGCCGCGAGAGTGAGTTCCATGGTGGCGGGATAGGCTTGTGCGATCACGTGGCCGACATTCTGATTGAGGCGCAGCGAGCGTCCCATGTCGCCGTGTACCAGGCCGCGCCAGTAGTTCACGTACTGTTGTCCCAGCGGAACATCCAGTCCGTACGCATGACGCGCCGCGGCAATGTCAGTGGCTACCGCTCCTTCGCCCAGCATCTGCTGGATAGGGTCGCCCGGCACCAGATGAATCAACAGGAAAACCACCGACACCACCAGCCAGATCACGGGCAGCATGTACAGCGATCGCGAGAGCAGATAGCGCATCAGTAGGCCAGGGGCGTTGCCGGGGACGATTGTACCTGGGACTGCGGTTGCGTCCCTTCGATGTTCACGCTGACCACGCGCAGTCCGTCCATGGCCGCGACGGTGTAGCGGCGGCCCTGGTATTCAAAGCTGTCGCCTACCTCGGGAATCTTCTGCAGTTGCGCCAGCATGAAGCCGGCGAGGGTTTCGAAGCCTTCGTCGCGCGGCAACGCAATCCGATATTGCGATTCCAGATCGCGAATGTTGACCGAGCCATCGAGGGTCATCGAGGCAGCACCCGGCGCAAGCCGGGGCTCGGTAATATCGAACTCGTCCTCGATTTCGCCTACCAGTTGTTCCAGCACATCTTCCACCGTCACCAGGCCCGCAGTCGAGCCGAACTCGTCGACTACCACCGCCAGGTGCCGCTTGCGAACTTTGAACTCGATTAGCAGATCGGGAAGCGGCTTGGTTTCGGGCACCACCAGCACCTCGCGCATGATGTGGCGAACTTGCAGGCCACTGGGCCGGGTGACCGGTTTGCCGGAAGCGGTGCGATTCACCCGGTAGCGCAACCAGCGCATCAGGTCCTTGGCGTACAACACCCCGATGATGTGCTCGGGGCCGCGCTGTACATCGTAAACTGGCACGCGTGAGTGTTGCTCCTCCACCACGCGCTGCAACGCTTCCTCCAGCGATATGTCACCGGGCAACGAAAAGATGTCGCGCCGCGGCACCATGATTTCGCGCACCGAAATGTTTTCCAGCTCGAGCGCGCGATGGATCAATTCCTCCTGCGTGGGCGCCAGCATTCCCAGCCGGCGGCTGGCGGAAACCATCAGCTTCAACTCCTCGGACGAGTGCACTCCACCTTCGCGCACCTGTCGCATGCCAAACGCTCTCAAAGCGATCCGGGTGGAAGCGGTCATGAAAGCGAGAAACGGCGCGGCAACGGTCATGAAGAAATCCATCGGTCCGGCAACCGCCAGCGCCACCCGCTCGGTACGCTGCAAGGCAATCGACTTGGGAACCACCTCACCGAGGATGACAACCAGATAGGTGATCAACACGAAGGCAACCACGACGGAAACTCCGTGCGCGTAGAGCCGAGAGTGCGGCAACGGGAGGAACAGCGGTTCCAGAATGCGGGCCATAGAGGCCTCGCCGATCCAGCCCAAGGCCAGGCTGGCCACGGTGACGCCGAACTGCACGGTGTTGAGGACGTGGTCGAGCTTCTGATGGAGCTTCTGGACGGTGCGCGCGCCAATGCGGTGCGCCGCGATCATTTGTTGCAGTCGCGTTTCGCGCACGTTCACCAGAGCGAATTCGGCAGCCACGAAAAACGCGTTTGCCGCGACGAGCAAAACTACCACCACGATGCGCAGCACAACGAAAGTAACCATGAAGCTGAAATCTTATCATCGGCGGGAGGACGGGAGCGGCTTGCAACCGCCGCCGGAGAAGCTGGCGCGAGCGTTCACAATGCGCAATCTTGTTTGCGGAAGAGAGTCTACTGCCGCGCTTTCTTCGACACTTTCTTGGCGGCCTTTTTTGCCGCTTTCTTCGGAGCTTTCTTGGAGGCCGACTGGGCCGTGCTCTTTCCGGTAGGCTTTGCCGCCGAACGCTTGGTGCGGCGCGTGGGGTGCAACAGCCATGGATTTGGTACCGCTTTGTCGGTGGGTGGCTTCTCTAGCTGCTCGGAGTTCTTTCCAGCGGCTGCTTGCTTCAGCCTGCGAATGTCTTCTGCCTGCTCTTCCGCCATCATGCCGAAGTAGTCCTTGATGGTAGGCAGGTTGGGAGGGTCGGCGATTTGCACAAGCTTTCGTGGTGACATGCTCAGCTAAGATACCGCGATTGCATATAGGATGTCACTGCTTCGCAAGGGGGGCATTGCGGAACCAGCGTCCGAGTGGGAGGCCAAGGCCCCAACGGGAGGGTATATCCGAGTGGCGGTGCGTCACCCAAGTCGCGCAACCGTTGACATGTGCCGACTAGCTGCTTACTCTAACGTAATATCGTGTAACTGTGCGCCTTTCGGCCTTCGAAGTACATCCAATCCTTATGAATTTCTTGCGACGTCATCTCCGGTTTCTGGCAGCCATTCAACTCCTACCCGCTTTGGAGAGCGGTGAGGAAACCCTGGTTGGCGGCCAGGCTGTGCTCGAAGGCGTCATGATGCGTTCGCCCCATGCCTGGGGTATCTGCATCCGCAGGCCCGATGGCACCATGGCGACGCACTCGGAGCCGCTGGAACGCCCCTCGGAGCGGCACAAATGGATGGGCTGGCCGGTGGTCCGTGGGGTCATGACGCTCGGCCAGGCAATGGCGCTGGGTTTCCGCGCTCTGCGCTATTCCGCCAATGTCGCCATGGGCGAGTTAAGCGCTGAAGACGAGAAAAAAACCGAGGTGCCGGGCTGGGCCCTTGCCCTGAACGTCGTGCTGTCGCTCGGGTTCTTCATCTTCATGTACAAGTTTGTGCCGTTGCTCGCCGCGACCAAGCTGAAGAATGCGTATCCGGCTTTCGGCAATCAAATCGTTTTCAACATCGTGGACGGCGTCATCCGCATCGCACTTTTTGTGCTGTTCATTTGGGGCATCTCGCGCTGGCCCGACATTCGCCGTGTTTTTCAGTATCACGGCGCCGAGCATAAAACGGTCTTCGCCTTCGAGTCGCGTGGTCCGCTGACCATCCAGAACGCGCAGTCCTATTCAACGTTCCATCCGCGCTGCGGTACCAGCTTCCTGATGACCGTGATGCTCATCGCGATGGTCATTTACATGATGGTACCGGCAACAACGTTCTGGGCCCGCTTCGCCTTCCGCATCGCGCTGCTGCCGGTTATTGCGGGCGTGTCGTACGAGCTGATTCGCTTCGCCGCCAAACACGGCTCGTCGTTGTTCGCAGTGCTTACCAAGCCGGGACTATGGTTGCAGCGCATCACCACCCAGCCTCCCTCGGATGACCAGGTCGAGACCGCCATCGCCGCCTTGAACGAGGCCATGGAGTTGGAGAAACAGCGCGGCGGCGAACTGGTGATTGCGTAGCGGCGCCCGCCGCGAACTACTTAGCCTCTCTCTCACGGTTTAAAGGGAACGACTTCAGCCCGTGCCGTCGGATGCGATTGGAAAGTGAATGTTGTAGATCGCCGGCGTAAGTAATGTCCCACGGTGGTTGTTTGGCAGCGAGGGTTCGTCTGTGGAATTGTCATTACGAGCAACGGACCTGCTTGGGCAGGTTGAAACAGGAATGACAAATGGTCAAAACGCATATTGATTCTATTGGGTTTGCGTCTTTGTCATTGGGAGCGAAGCGAGGAATCTGCTGTTTTGCGCTCGGCATCGTGGCTAGGGGAAACAGCAGGTCCCTCACGGCCTGAAGGCCGTTCGTGATAACAACTGAGAGATGGCGAAACCGGATTGGAGTTCCCGTACAATAATCTTTGCGGCCGTTGTGAACACGGCACATGTTGGATCCCATGTTTGAACGTCTTGACCAAACTGAACTGAAGTACGAAGAGCTCAACAAAGCTCTGTCTTCGCCGGATATCGTCTCCGACTCGGCGCGCTTCCAGAAGACCGCCAAGGCCCACAGCGAAGTGGCGCCCATCGTCGAGAAGTATCGCGAGTACAAAGACCTGACCCGTGGCATCCAGGAGAGCAAGGCCATGCTGGCCGAGGAGAGCGACCCCGAGATGCGCTCCTACGCGCAGGATGAGTTGACGCAACTCGAGGAACGCGTTCTCCAGGTGGAAGCGGACCTGAAGGTGCTGCTGCTGCCCAAGGACCCGAACGACGAGAAGAACGTGGTGCTCGAAATCCGCGCTGGCACTGGCGGCGATGAGGCCACGCTGTTCGCGGCCGAGATCTTCCGCATGTACACGCGCTACGCCGAAAGCCAGCGCTGGAAAGTGGAAGTGCTTTCGACCTCGGAATCAACCGTCGGCGGCTTGAAAGAAGTGATCGCCATCATCGAAGGCCAGGGAGTGTATTCGCGCATGAAGTACGAGAGTGGCGTGCATCGTGTGCAGCGGGTTCCGCAGACTGAGACCCAGGGCCGCGTACACACTTCCGCGGTGACCGTCGCGGTGCTGCCCGAAGCCGAAGACGTGGACATCAAGATCGAAGCCAAGGATATTCGCATTGACACCTTCTGCTCCTCTGGTCCCGGCGGTCAATCGGTGAACACCACCTACTCGGCGGTCCGCATCACTCACCTGCCGACCAATACGGTCGTGAGCTGCCAGGACGAGAAGTCGCAAATCAAGAATCGAGAGAAAGGAATGCGCGTGCTGCGCGCCCGCCTGTACGAAATGGAACAGCAGAAGCAGCAGGACGCGCTGGCCAAGGAGCGTAGGGCGATGGTGGGCAGCGGCGATCGCAGCGAGAAGATCCGCACCTACAACTTCCCGCAGAACCGTGTCACGGACCACCGCATCGGCTTCACCGCGCACCAACTGCCGGAGTTCATGGACGGCCGCATCCAGCCCATGATCGACGCGCTGATCACGCACTTCCAGGCCGAGAAAATGAAGCAAGAGATGGAGGTCACGGCCTGATCCCGTGCAACTAAAGCAAGCGCTCGCGACCGCGATCGAACGTCTCGACGCGGCCGACGTAGGCTCCCCCCGCATGAACGCCGAGGTGCTACTTATGTTTGTACTCGGCGCCGATCGTGCCTACCTGTACGCGCACCCCGAGCGCGAGCTCACTCCGGAAGAAGCGGCGCGATACGAAGAAGTGCTGGCCCTGCGCGCGACCGGCATGCCATCGCAGTACATCACTGGGCACCAGGAGTTCTGGGGCTTGGATTTCGTGGTCTCGCCGGCGGTGCTGATTCCGCGGCCCGAGACCGAGCATCTCGTTGAGGCTGTGCTGGAGTTGGCGCGCGGAATCCAGCGTCCCAAGCTGGTCGATGTAGGCACAGGTTCGGGATGCATCGCACTGGCGCTCGCACACGAGTTGCAGGATGCGGAAGTCTATGCCGTCGATCTCTCGGTCGAAGCGCTGGAAATCGCGCGCGCCAATGCCGCCCGGCTGCAACTCGATAAGCGGGTGCGGTTCCTGCAATGCAATGTCCTCGATCCCGTGTTCGATAAGAACCATCTTGTCATCCCGAGCGAGGACGTCAGTCCGGGCCGAGAGCCTGCCCTGAGCTTGTCGAAGGGGAGCTGCTTTTCCGAATTTCGCGATTTCGATTTTGTAGTCAGCAACCCGCCGTACGTCGCTTTCAGTGAAGCCGACAAGGTGCAGAGGTCGGTGCAGGAGTTTGAGCCGACGATGGCTGTCTTCGCCGGCTTGCATGGGACCGATGTGATTGTCCCGTTGATTGAGCAGGCACACCGCGCTCTGAAACCTGCGGGCTGGTTAGCGCTGGAGATCGGCTACTCCATGCGAGATGAGGTCCTGAACTTGCTAAGTCCCACGATGTGGGAAGACGTCCGCGTCGTGCCTGACCTGCAAGGGATTCCACGGGTGGTGGCGGCCAGGAAAAAACCCGACCGGCCATCGGCTAATTACTTCCCCCAGCCATGAAATCCTTCGACAAAGGATGACGCCCGAGATCTGCCAACCATTTCTTCACCCCAACGATGACAGGCTCCAAAACAACTGCATCGCCCTGCTTGTGTATGCGCACCGCCTTTCCGTTGAACTCAAATTCCTTTGGCAGGATGACATACTGGTGTCCGCCTCGAAGTATCAGCCTGACAGTCTTAGTCGATTTCCTCGGTACACCCATATAACTCCTTCAGTGCCGGAAGTGTCTTACTCCGGTAAGTACCATCGCCAGACCCAGGCGGTCCGCCGCGTTAATCACTTCTTGATCGCGCACCGAGCCGCCGGGCTGGATGATGGCCGTCGCGCCCGCCTTTGCAATCTCCTCGACGCCGTCAGGGAACGGGAAGAACGCGTCCGATGCGGCAACCGATCCCTTGATTCCGAGCACCGACTTCATGGCGCCGATCTTCGCCGAGTCCACCCGGCTCATCTGTCCGGCGCCGACCCCGGTGGTCTGGCCGTTACGCGCATAGAGAATCGCGTTGGACTTCACATGCTTGCATACCTTCCACGCGAACAGCAGGTCGCGCATCTCCTGCTCAGTGGGTTTGCGTTCGCTCACCACTTTGAGGTCCGCTTCGGTCAACGGGCGCAGGTCGTTGTCCTGTAACAGGACGCCGCCGGAGACGTTCTTGAGCACCAACCTCTGCTCCGCGGGAACGACCTCGACCAAGCGGAGATTCTTCTTCGCGGCGAAGATCTCACGGGCGGCACGATCGAACCTTTCAGCAACAATCGCCTCCACAAACAGCTTTGCCATTTCAGTTGCCGTCTTGCGATCAATCGGTCGGTTCACGCCAATCACGCCGCCGAACGCAGACATCGGGTCGCACTCCAGGGTGCGCTTGTAAGCCTCCGCCAGCGTGGCTCCCACTGCGGTCCCGCAGGGATTGGTGTGCTTGATGATGGCGCACACCGGCCCATCGAATTCCTGCGCCAAGTCCCACGCTGCCTGCAAGTCAACGATGTTGTTGTAGCTGAGTTCCTTGCCCTGCAACTGCTTGCCATTCGCAATACCTTTGCCCGAACCGTCGGAGTACAGCGCGGCCTTCTGATGCGGGTTTTCGCCGTAGCGCAGATCGAAGGCTTTATGGAAGGTGAGTCGCAGAGTTTCGGGAAAGCCGCTGTCCTTGCCGAGTTCAAACTTTCCGCCGTCGCTCTCGGGAGCGCCAATCCGTTCGAGAGTCGAGGCGATCGCGGAGTCGTAGGCCGCAGTCGTGGCAAATCCTTTTTGAGCCAGTCGCCACTTCGTGCTCAGCGAGAGCGATCCACCGCTGGCCTCCATTTCCTGCGCAATCGCTTCGTAGTCGACCGGCGAGGTGACGATGGCGACGTCCTGGAAATTCTTGGCTGCCGAACGCACCATCGACGGGCCGCCGATGTCGATGTTTTCGATGACGTCCTCGAACTCGACGCCGGGTTTCGCGGCGGTCTTCTCGAACGCGTAGAGATTCACCACCACCATGTCGATGGGTTGAATGCCATGCTGGTTCACGGCCGCCACATGCTTTTCGTTCTTACGGACGTGGAGGATGCCGCCGTGCACCTTGGGATGAAGCGTCTTGACCCGTCCATCGAGCATTTCCGGAAAGCCGGTGAGCTCCGAGATGTCCTTCACTGCGATACTGGAATCGCGCAGCAGCTTGGCCGTACCTCCGGTTGAAATCAGTTCGACGTGCAGCGCTAAGAGTTTGCGTGCAAACTCGACCAGTCCTGTCTTGTCGGTCACGCTCAGGATTGCTCGCTGTATTTTTGCCATGAATGCCTCTTGGTGTGGTCCGCCGAAACATCGACGACGGAACGCGATTTTAAGAATAGGGATTGATGCGTTACGAGATAGTGGCCCATACTTCGCCGCCGATTCCAGGGGAAGGTTTCTAACTCCAGCAGAAAGCGAAACGGGGCACCTGCCGCCGCTCTGATTTCTGTGGGCGGATATTGGTCCACTCATCCAGGCATGGCTACTTGCCGGCGCCAGCCGCCATCTTCTTCACCATCGCGATCACCAGCTTGCGATCGCTGTCGTTCAAGTTGGGTGAATAGCGGCGAATCTGCGTCAGGAAACGGACCTCATCCTCCGCCAACCGGGGTGCGCTTTTATTGCCGTTTTCACCCGAGCCGCCGCTGAAGAATTGGGCCAGCGGGATTTCCATTGCCGTCGCAATTTTAGCCAGCGTATCCAGCGAGGGAATGGTATGGCCGTTCTCGACCCGGGACAGGTAGCAGCGCAACAAACCGGTGCGCTTTTCGATGTCGCCCTGAGACATGCTCTTTTGCAGCCGGAAATTGCGGATTGTTTCGCCAATATTCATGAGGGGTTCGTGTCCTGAAGGAAAGCGGCCATGGTGTTAACTGCATAGTAATCAGAGGACAAGCCGCTGGCAAGTGAAATCTTAAGGACGATATGGAAACCAAAACTCCGTGCGCGGATCTAATTCAGCCTCTCCTGCTTACCGGAATACAATCGGTGCGGCCATGCTCCTCTACTACATCACGGACCGCAAGAGCCTGGCAGGGACGGACGCGCAGCAGCGCAACCAAGTACTCGTCAGGATCGGCGGGGCTGCACACGCCGGGGTTGACTACATTCAGCTTCGCGAGAAAGATCTGGCGGCGCGCGATCTGGAACGGCTGGCGCGCGACGCGGTACGGGCCATCAGGGAGAACTCCGCGACGACGAAACTGCTGGTCAACGGGCGCACCGACATTGCACTCGCGTCTGGGGCCGACGGTGTACACCTTCCCGCGGGCGAGCTGGCTGCATCGGAAGTTCGCGCGCTGTGGATGCAAGTAAGCGATCGCGCGCCGGTGGTTGCGGTCTCCGCTCACACCGTCGCCGAGGTGCTTGCCGCCGCCGACCAGGGAGCAAACTTCGCGGTGTTGGCGCCAATTTTTGAGAAACCGCATACCGATGCGCAGGGAATCGGAATCGACGCGTTGCGCGCCGCGTTTGTGGAATCGCCGCCGCCGGGCAATACAGGATCGGCGCCACAACATTGCTTTGCCGTGTTGGCGCTGGGCGGAGTCACTCTCGCGAACGCGGGCGCCTGTCTCGCTGCGGGCGCCGCCGGAGTCGCCGGGATTCGCTTGTTTCAGAACGGAGATATCGTCGAAACCGTTCGCCGCCTGCGCGAGCTGGAACATCGCGATCCAAGAAACAAATTGACCACGGATTGACACGGATGAGCACGGATCGATAGGAAAATGTGATGTACTCGGCCGGCGGCGCGAAGCTGCAAGCCGCTGATATCGCGGAGGGAATCACGGGTAGCTTCTGCTCAAAATAAGGTCCGTGAAAATCCGTGTTCATCCGTGGTCGGCCAAGTTTCTGTTGGCTGGCGCTGAAGGTCGCTGCGCCCCAAAGGCATTTGCGCCAGAGACTCGACGGCTACCCTCGTTCCGCTTCGCGCGCCAGCGACCTCAGTACCATATTGATCAGTGCCAGCACGATGGCTCCCCAAAACGCCGGCCAGAAGCCGCGGACCACGAAATCGGGAGACAGTAGCCTCGAGGCAAACATCAGCATCAGCGCATTGATGACCCACCAGAAGATTCCCAGGGTGAGGAAAGTCAGCGGCAAGGTGATGAGTTTCAAAAAGAGCCCCAGCGTGGCGTTCACCAGCCCGATCACCAGCGCAGCGATCAGGGCCGCCGCAAATCCGCGCACCTCAAATCCAGGCACGACCTTGGATACGACCAGCAGGCTGATCGCGCTCAATAACCAGTTCAGCAGCAAACGCATTTCGTTCCTTTCACCGCTCGGCTCAGGAGATTGTCTTCTTCTCCAGGATCATGCTGACTGCCTTCGCGGCCCGGCGCTCCCGGGTCGCCTCCTGCTTGGCGCCGCCGATCCATTGCGAGAATTCCTTACGATGAGTGTAAGCCAGCTTGTCCCACAGCGCCTTGGCTGCTTTGCTCTGGCGGAAAGCCGCGGCCAATTCCGCGGGCGGCTCGATGGTCCATTCTTCCGTATCGCGCTCCATGACGACCGCGACCATGTCGCCAGGCTTGGCTTTGGCGCCCGCCTGTAGTTGTTTGTTGAAGGTCAGCAGATGGCGTCCCTCCATGGGCTGAATGTTGGTACGGAACGGAAAGCCATTGATCGTGCCTTTCACCCGGACGCGTCCCCGCGTTCCCCACACCTCGGCCACATCGAACGGAACCGCCAGAAAGCACCACGCTCCGTTCGGGCCTGCCGGTTCGGCTTTCGCTTTGAATTTCTTCTGCATCGCTGCCTCACCTCGACAAGTCGCTGGGGCGGTAAATTCGCGGGAAATTATACCGCGAGCGTAAGTCGGCTGCGTCCGCAGCCCCGCGCCGATGCGATAAGCTCTTTGCAGAGGTTGTCGACGATGCCGGATGCGATCGGGCAATTCGCCAAAGCCAAGTACCTGAACCTCGAAACCTTCCGCAAAACCGGAGTGGGTGTGCGCACTCCAGTATGGTTCGCGCAATCCCCGTCGCGCGCCGATTTTTCGCCTAACGACGAAAGCATCTTCTACATTTATTCCGCGCCGGACGCGGGCAAGGTCAAGCGCATCCGCAACAATCCGAGGGTGCGGGTTGCGCCTTGCAACTTTCGCGGGAACCTACGCGGAGCCTGGGTAGATGCACACGCCCGCATCTGCGAAGGTCCGGAAGCGGCACACGGACAGGAGCTGCTGCGCCGCAAATATGGCTGGATGAAGATCGCCGGCGACTTCTTCAGCCGCCTGCGGGGGCGAACGCAGGTGGTGATTGCGATTCACATCGATTGAGAGCACGAGTCGCTCTGGCGGTCTTTATTTGTCAGCCACGACCTACTCTCCCACCCGCTTTTGCATCAAGTACAATTCAAGCACAACAATGCCAACCGTCCTGAGGTCGGGGCCGTATCGTTTTTATTTCTACAGCCACGAGCCCAACGAGCCACCCCATGTTCACGTGGACCGCGACGATCTCTCCGCGAAATTTTGGCTCGATTCGGTCGGACTGGCCAGGAACTTTGGCTTCAGCGCCCATGAGGTGAACACGGTACAATCACTCGTGGAGGCCAATCAGAAAGACCTGTTGGAGGCTTGGAATGGTTATTTTGGCAGTAGCGGCGGATGAGAGGGTAGCGGACGTGTCGTTTGATCACGACACTTTGAACGTTCGTTTGAAGGATGGTCGGACCATCATGGTTCCGCTCGCCTGGTACCCAAGGCTATTCCATGCCACCGCCGAGCAACGCCGCAATTGGAAGATTGCCGGAGGCGGCTACGGTATCCACTGGCCAGAAATTGACGAGGACATCAGCACCGAAGGCCTGCTGCGCGGAGCGCCCGCGCCGCAGGGCAACAAGCCGCGACCGAAATCCAGAATGCGTTAGGTTGAAGATCAGTCATGCTGAGTATCGGCTGACCAGTACGCCAGTCCCGCTTTGCGGGACGAAAGATGATGGCCCAGCGCTTCAGAGTAGGCGATCGGTCCTTCTGGACCACCGGCGCGATGACTTACTGTTTTGGTTTCAGATCCTGCCCGGCTTGCTTCACCTTGTCCGGCGTGCCCAGATCGCACCAATAATATTCGTCAGCCCGAAAGGCGAGAATCTTTTCTTCGCGGCCCGCCAGACGCAGATAGCAGTCGATGATAGAGAACACCCCTTCTTCCGTCATTTTTGCAAAAAGGCGAGGAGAAATTATGTGGATGCCGCAAAAAGCCAGCGCCTGCAACTGCTCCGAAGGCCGAACCAATTCAATCGCGCCATCGCGCCCTGAGCGCCAGCCGCAAAGTTGGAACTGCTTGTCGAACAGCAGGTAGCGAGAACTCTCCCGAGCTTGCACCGCAAGTGTGGCGAGAGCCCGATTTTCAACATGAAACTGCACCATGCGCTGGAGATCGATGGTGCTGATGACATCGACATTGTGCAAAATGAACGGTTCTTCGAGACTGTTGGAATCCTCAAGAAAGAAATGGGCGGCTTTTTTCAGGCCGCCACCGGTGTCGAGCAAGACCTCCTCGCGAGAGATTTCAACAGACATGCCGAAGCTGTCGTTGCGTTTCAGAAACTCGACAACCAGGTCGGCAAAGTGATGCACATTGACAATCACTTCGCGTATCCCAACCGCGCGCAAGCGAGCCAGCGCGATCTCCAACATCGTCCGCCCAGCGATTTCCACCAGCGCCTTAGGGCGATCACCGGTGAGTGGCCGCAATCGCGTGCCGAGGCCGGCCGCCAAAATCATCGCTTTCATTTGCCCAGATTCTCCAATTCACGATGTTGCACCACCACCTCCACTCCGTTCCTGCCCCGCAAATGTTTGGCCAATTGTTCCGCCAGATATACCGAGCGATGCTGGCCGCCGGTACAGCCAAACGACGCCGTCAAGCTCTTGAAGCCACGACGCTGGTAGTCGCTCACGCTGGCATCCACTAGCGCCACGACGCTGGCGAGGAATTGATGCACGCTCTCTTCCTGATTGAGATAGTCGGCCACCAGCTCGTCCTTGCCGGTGAGAGTTCTGAAGCGCTCTTCGCGTCCGGGGTTGGGAAGACTTCGGGCATCGAAAACGAAGCCACCACCGTGCCCGGTCTCGTCTTTCAGCGGACCGCGGTGGAATGAAAAACTGCAAATCCGCACCGTGACCTTTCCTGTTGCGGGAGCCAGAGCCTGCAATTTGTCCGAGCCCAGAATGCTCTTGAACGCGTCCATCAGGGTTGGCAGCGCGATGGGCAGTTCGACGTTATGAAGCAGCCAGCGCACGTTCTTGAGCGCGTACGGCACGCTTTGCAGAAAATGGGGTTTGCGCTCATAAAAGCCGCGAAAGCCGTAGGCGCCCAACGCCTGCATGATGCGGACGTACACGTAGGCGTAGTAGTGTTGCATGAACACTTCGCGATCCAGTTCGATAAAGTCGGCAAGCGTGTCGAGATAATGATCGAGCAACTGCTGGCGCAACTCCGCGGGCAGGTCGGCCTTGGCATCGAATAAGAGAGAAGCGATATCGTATTGCAGCGCGCCTCTGCGGCCGCCTTGGTAGTCCACGAAAAATGGGTTGCCGGCTCGCAACATGACATTGCGCGATTGGAAATCGCGATAAAGAAAGTAATCGCGGGCGGCACTCAGCAGAAATTTAGTCAAGCGGCCGAAATCCACTTCGAGCGCCTGTTCGTTGAATGGGATGTTGGCGAGCCGAAGAAAATAGTACTTGAAATAATTCAAGTCCCAAGCGATGGACTGGCGATCGAAGCTGGCACGGGGATAGCACACCTTGTAGTTCAAATCGCGGCCGGCTTCGATCTGAAAGCGTGGTAACACGGCCACCACTCTGCGATAGGCTTCAACCGCCTGGGGAGCAATGGTTTCGCCTACGCGATTTTTTGACAGAAACTCAAACAGTGTCGTGTCCCCCAGGTCTTCTTCCAGATAAGCGCCGTGACTCAAATCTTCCGCATAGATTTCCGGCACCGGCAGCCCGTGCCGGCGAAAATGCCGGGAAAATTCGAGGAAAGCCACGTTCTCTTCACGCACCTCGTAGCGAACGCCAATGGCGCTGAACTTTTCGCTGACCAGCCGGATAATATTGCGCCCCGAGCCGCCCAGATGGCCCGGCAGCGGCTCCGCCTTGTCTGCCGGTGTGTGGAAATGCTCCGCAAAAAGTTTCCTGAGAACGTCCATGAATATGATTTCCAGCGATTCAGTTTTGCGTAATCACCGAATTGACCTATTCCCTCAGAATGGCTGCTCGAAAAGCATTTACCCTATTGCGCAGCGGCGGATTGCAGCAAGCGCTCCATCGCCTTGGCAAAACCTTCCTCCTGGTTCGAGGCCGTGACGAACGTCGCGGATTTCTGCACTTCGGGACTGGCGTTACCCATGGCGATGCTGACACCGCTTTTCTTGAACATCAGAACATCGTTCGGCATGTCTCCGATGGTGGCGATCTGGCTCGGCGGGATGTTACAGATTCGCGAAAACATCTCCACCACCTCTCCTTTGTTCGCCTTTGGGTTCGTGACATCTAGATAATACGGTTGCGAGCGGGCGGCTGAAACCCGGCCTGCACTCCACCCTTGCATGTCCTTTTCGCAGCGCGCAACCGCTTCGAGGTTGTCGCTAACCCCCACCACCTTCACGATGCCATCCATCAGCGAATCGAAATCCTTCACCACCGTGGGCGAGAACTTAACCGTCCATGCTTCCCGCGCGACGTGCGGCCCATCGGCATTGCGCACGAACCAGTCGCGGTCGGTGTACAGGAAGATGTCCAGTCCATGCTTGACAATCAATCGCACAACTTCGGCGGCCACGTCGGCTGCCAGCAGTTGCTTGGAAATCGGAGTGAGATCGGGCTTGACCACCACGCCGCCGTTGAATCCAGCGATCGGTTCCGTGATTTGCAGAGGGTCGATCAGCATCTTCATGCCGCGCGGAGGCCGGCCGCTGGTAATCCCAAACAGGATGCCGGCGTCATGCAACTTCTTGACCGCCTCGATGGCGCGAGGGGTGAGAACTTTGTCTTGCGTGACGAGCGTGCCATCGACGTCGGCGATGACAAGATGAACCCGAAGATTTTGGGTGCCAGCTTGAGAGCTCATAGCAGGTTTGTCGTTCTCCTTGTGTCGGCGAAAGACATGTGAAAACTATGCCGTCCCTACGGGACTCGGATCTATTTCCCACTTCACCCAGCACTCCGCCTGCGGCTCCATGCTGGGCTAAACTGAGCCGCGCCTACGGTGCTGGACTCTAGAGGCCGGGGCTGCTCTGCATGATCCCCCCGTCGGCAAAGATGGTCGTAGCCGTGATGTAACTGGCACCGTCTCCGGCGAGGAAGGCGACCACGGTAGCGATTTCTTCCGGCCTGGCCATGCGGCCCAGCGGGATGGCGGCATCCAATTTGGCCAGCAATGCCGGATCGTTCATCGTGGAGAGGTTGATCGGCGTTGCGATGGCGCCCGGACCAACACCCACGACCAGGATGTTATGGGGAGCGAGTTCGACTCCGGCGGTGCGGGTCAACATGCGCATGCCTCCTTTGGAGAGGCAATATGCGATGTTGCCAGGCATCGGCCAGTCTTCGTGTACGGAGGTGATATTAATGATCCGGCCACCGCCGCCTTGCTTGATCATCTGCTTGGCGGCGATCTGCGTGCCGAAGAACGCGCTCTTCAGATTTACATCGAGCACCTTGTCATATTGCGCTTCGGTGGTTTCGAGGACCGAGGTGCGGATCTCGATGCCAGCATTGTTCACCATGATGTCAAGGCGACCTAACCGGGCCACGGCAGTGTCAACCAGCTTCTGCAACTCCGCGACCTGGCTGACGTCGGCCTCCACACCAATCGCCTGGTCTCCAAGCGCAACAATCTGCTGTTCCATCTCCTCGGTAGCCTCGGGATGAGAGATATAGTCAATCACGATGCTTGCGCCTTGCTTGGCGAGTTCAAGCGCCACCGCTTTGCCGATACCGCTGTTTCCGCCAGTGACAATTGCGACTTTGTTCTTCAGCGACATGGGAACCTCGGGACCACGGATTTCGCGAAGGCAGGCAGTTCATTTCCGAAACCGTCGGGACGAGCCCCAACCTTAACATTTATGCTCCTGAAGGAGTATCCGGTACTAAGAAATTTTCGGGGATCGATCGCAGAATACGCTGCTTCTCCGACTTTTTTCGCAGCCTGTCTAGGGCGTGTTAACACTACTTAGATACCTGAGCGCTTCGACGATAAGAGCAAAGTGGAGGAAGCCGAGAAAGACCAGGTCGAGTTTGTCGAAGCGCGAGAAGATGCGACGAAAGCCTTTGAGCCGGCGGAACAGGCGC
>DATCCF010000051.1:0-16079 GCA_036511435.1 Terriglobales bacterium
CAAGCTCGGGCGCAAGACATTGCTCATGATCGGCGGTTTTGGGATGACGTTCTGCCTGGGCGGAGTGGCGGCGGTGTTTTACACCCAACAGCACCAGGGCTTGTTAGTGTGGTTGCTGGTGGCCTACATCGGGTTCTTTGCGATTTCGCAGGGTGCGGTCATCTGGGTGTATATCAGCGAGGTCTTTCCCAACCGCGTGCGCTCTAAGGGGCAGGCCCTGGGCAGTTCGACGCACTGGATCATGAACGCCTTGATCGCGTTTATTTTTCCCGTCTTTGTGCAGCGCTACGGCGGCGCGTTCCCGTTTGTCTTCTTCGCCGTCATGATGGCCCTGATGTTCTTCGTGGTCATGTTCACCTTCCCCGAAACCAAGGGCGTCACGCTGGAACAGATGCAGCACAAACTGGGGATTGAGTATTAGCTGCCAGTAGCCAGTAGCCAGTAGTCAATGGTCAGCAATCACAACCTGCAGGAGCGTTTGTGAGATGGTAAGATGGCGCTGACAAGAGAAGTCATGAGTGTAGTGGAGTCCAATCTCAGGGACAGGATCGTGCGCAGCCAGCAAATTTGCGGTGGCGAGCCCGTGTTTCAAGGGACGCGTGTAACTTTGCGTACGGTTCTTGCCAGCCTCGCTGCCGGAGACACTGCGGAAGAGATCCTCGCCGATTTCCCTGGCCTGAAGGCCGCGGACGTCCAGTCCGCCATTGCGAAGGTGTGCTACCTTCGCACGTGACGGATCGCATGGACATCCAACCCAGTGTTCTAAATCGCCTAATTGCTGCCCGCTATTTGATTGACAGCTCTGGACAAGAGCTGACCGCGATTTCCGACCCATTGATCGTCTGCCAGAAAATCCTTACCGCACATGACGCGGCAGAGCTGGTATTTATTGCGCTCCTATCTCAACTTGGTCTACAGGCTCCAGAGAAAGACGGCAAGATCAAGCAAGAGCCTAGCTTCATGGCCATGACCAGGGCAGTCCTCAAGGAGGCAGCAAAAAATCAAGAAATTGCGGATTCGAGGCACAACAAACTTTTCGAGGATCTGAATCACGCTAGAGTTAGCTTCAAACATCATGGCCTCTTGGTTGATGCATCGACCAACTTTCACCTTTTTGCTGATGTCGTCCAGCTTCTGGACGTGCTTTGCAACTGCCTCATCAACCGAGGATTGTTGAGCATCGATCATTCGGCCGCAATTTCATCTGAAGACATCCGTGCCAATTTCCAATCCGCGCGCGAGTCAATTGATGCGGGGGACTTCCGGTTAGCTCTCGAAAAAACCGCTCTTGGCTTAGCCGTCGCGTTTTGGGAGATGAACGTACCCTCCTCTCTCACTGCAGGCAAGGCCTCCTCAGAAGATGCACTGCTTCTTTCCGGACGCGGCATTGATGCCGCCTCTTTTCTCTCGATGCAGAAACTGCTACCGATTTGCTATTACTTGGAGGAAAAGACGGAATGGGAGCTTAGAAGGTATGGCCATGAGGGCAACTGGACTTGCGAAAACGCTGAGTTTTGTCTGCAAACGGCCATAACCACAATCGTGCGGCTACAATCCGCACCTTCTCAACCGTTAGCTCTCGACTTCTATGACCTTTATGAGGACGTGATCGAGGTCCTTGTAGCTTCGCCCGAAGTATTCTTGACCAGAGGATTCGCCTTCAGTACTTTTCAAAATGAGCGCCAGGTGGATGTCTTCAGAAAGGGCGACGTGATCTCCGGGCGTGCCAAAGGTCGCGTGGGGAAAGACAAAGACTCGGAATCCGCGCCAGAGGTCGGTCTCGAATATGCAGATTGGGTTTCTGTCGAACGCCCAAGTACGGATAAATTAGAACGAAGTAGTAACCCTTGGGACATCGACTTGCTCTGGTTCAAAAAAGAAGAAATTGACGTTTCCTACCGACTCGACCAGACACGCGACAAAATTCGGCGCGCCTTCACTGACTCAGTCGAGAAAGGCATACCGTCCGATGGTACGTAGCCGGATTTCCGCCCCCCTCGTGCGCTTATTTGTGCTCTGGGCCTTAACTTCGCTATCCGGATTCGCCCAATCGCCCTCAACCCCTCCCGATCCCTACAAGCCGGTCCTCGACCGCCTAAACTCCATCACGGCAATCCCGTTGCCGACTTGGCAGGCGCACGCGGCTGATCTCGCGCATGGAGAAGATCCTTCGCTAACCGCTTCCGACTGGCAACAGGTGAAGCTGAAGGAAGACTGGAAAGGCTCCCGCTGGCTGCGGGAAACATTCGACATCCCGGCGCGATTGAACGGCTACAGTGTCCAAGGAGCGCGCCTTTCTCTTGATCTGTACGTCAGCAGCGATGACGCCATCCAGGTCAGCGTCTTCTCCAACGGCAACATGGTGGCGCGCACCGACGAAGACGGCCAAGTTCCGATCACGCTCATCGAGAATGCCCAGCCGGGGCAGACGCTTGTGCTGGCCGTTCGCGTCCTGGACTCCGGTGGTGGCGGCTGCTGCGGAGGCGATTCGACTCGCATCGAGCACGCCGAGCTTCGCATCGAACCTCCAGCCAACCGTCCCGATCCCGCGCTGATGCGGCTGCAAATTCTCTCGGCTGAGCCGGTCATCGCCGCATATCCCGACGGCAAGGCCGAGCGTGCGCAGCAACTGGACTCGGCGGTGAAGGCCATCAACGTTACGGCGCTCGACCAGGGAAATCAGCAGGCGTTCGATGCGTCCCTGCGCGATGCCCAAGCCAAGCTCGACCTGCTGCGGCCTTACATGAAGCAGTTCAGCATCGCCGCGGTGGGCAACAGCCATATCGACATGGCATGGCTATGGCCGTGGACCGAGACTGTCGAAGTCGTCCGCAACACCTTCGGAACAGCGCTGCAACTGATGCGCGAGTATCCCGACTTCAAATTCACTGCCAGCACTGCGCAGGCCTATGAATGGATCGAAGAAAAGTATCCCGCGATGTTTCGCGAGATCCAGCAGCGGGTGAAAGAAGGCCGCTGGGAGGTCATCGGCGGGATGTGGGTCGAGCCCGACCTCAACATGCCCGACGGCGAGTCGCTGGTGCGCCAGATCCTGTACGGAAAGCGCTACTTCCAGCAGAAGTTCGGCAAGGACATCAACATCGGCTGGAATCCCGACTCGTTTGGCTACAACTGGCAACTACCGCAGATCTACAAACGCTCGGGCATCGACTACTTCGTCACCCAAAAGCTGCTTTGGGCCTCGGAGTTCACCAAGTTCCCCTATCGCCTGTTCTGGTGGCAGGCGCCGGACGGCAGCCGCCTGCTGACCTACTTCCCCAGCGACTACGCCAACCCGATCGACCCGCAGAAAATGGCGCGCGACTCGGCGACCTACGGCCCAATGATGTGGAAGTACAACGGCGGAACCAACTCGGCGTCCGCTGGTGGTCTGGACATGATGTACCTGTACGGCGTGGGCGATCATGGTGGCGGACCGACGCGCCAGGACCTCGACACCGCGCTGCGCTGGCAGAAAGGTGATCTGGTCTATCCGAAAATTAACTTCTCCACCGCGGCGCAATATTTTGCCGACCTGGAGAAGAACAAGAGCGAGTTGAAGATTCCGACGTGGGACGGCGAACTCTACTTCCAATATCACCGCGGTGTCCAAACCACGCAATCGGAGGAGAAGCGCGGCAATCGGCAGAATGAAGAGTTGGTGCTGAACGCGGAGAAGGTGGCCTCCATCGACACTCTGTTCGGCGGGCCCTCCGGGCTTTCCGAGAAGTGCCAGCATTGCGCCCATTGGGGCAGTTACCCTCAGCAAGACTTCGATATTGCCTGGAAGAACATCCTCTTCAACCAATTTCACGACATCCTGCCGGGCTCAGGCATTCACATCAACTACGTGGACGCGGCGCGCAAGTACGCCGTGGCTGCGCGCATTGATCGCGACATCATCCACGTGGGACTGAAAGATATTGCGTCGCGGGTGCTTTCAGATGGCATGAGCGTACTAGTGTTCAACCCGTTGTCGTGGACGAGGACAGGCGAGGTGGAGTTCGAGGTGCAGTTCCCGACCGGGGTAAAGGATGTCAGCGCGGTGGAGGCTGGTGGCACGACGATGCCAATGGAAGTCCTCAACTACGATTGGTCGACCGGCCTAATGAGAGTGCGATTGCTGGCTATCAACATACCCCCAATTGGCTACGAGCTTGTGCGGCTGGTTCAGCAGGCAAATCCACCGTCAGTAAAGCCAACAACCTTGATCGCCAGTGACGATTCCCTGGAAAACGAATTCATTCGCCTCAAGGTCGATCCCAAGACCGGCTGCATCACCAGCCTCTTCGACAAGCGCAGCAAGACCGAAGCGCTAGCGCTGCCCGTGCAGAGCGAAGGCTCGCCCGCGGCATCGCCGGATGGCTTGCCTTGCGGCAACCTGCTCCAGGCCTTCGTGGACAAGCCCAAGCGCTGGGACGCGTGGAACATCGACGCCGACTTCGTCAAGCAGCATCGGGACCTGATGCAGGCCGACGAAGTGAAGCTGGTGGAGAACACGCCGCTACGCGCCGTCATTCGCGTGAAGCACCACTTCCAGAAGTCGACCTTCGTGCAGGACATCACCGTGTATCCCGGCGTGCCGCGGGTTGACGTCCACATGCAGGCTGACTGGCACGAGCAGCACATCCTGCTGAAGGTCGCGTTCCCGGTCAGCGTACACAGCGACAGGGCAACCTTCGAGATTCCCTACGGCACCGTCGAGCGGCCTACGACGCGCATTACGCCGGCCGAGCAGGCGCAATTTGAAGTTCCGGCACTGCGCTGGGCCGATATCTCTGACCCCAGCCATGGCTTCAGCCTGTTGAACGACAGCAAGTACGGATACGACGCCAGAGACAACGTGCTGCGTCTGTCGCTGCTGCGCTCGCCAACCTGGCCCGATCCTGAAACCGACCAGGGACAGCACGAATTCACCTATTCGCTTTATCCGCACGTCGGCACCTGGCGCGAGGCGATGACGGTGCGCCAGGGCTACGAACTGAACTATCCGCTGATGACACAGACGACAGCCAAGCATCCCGGCATGATGATGCCGCAGCATTCATTCTTCTCCACGGAGCAGGACAACGTGATCATCACGGCAATCAAGAAAGCCGCCGACGATGATGCGCTCATCGTCCGCTTCTATGAGTGGGCCGGCAAGAAGGGGGACGTCGTTCTGCGGCTTCCCTGGGCGGCAGCGCAGGCTTGGGAGACGAACTTGATGGAGGTCGCGCCGGTCCCGCTCCAGCTAGATCCGCCAGGCTATGCGCTGGCCGTCCCGACGAACCCGTACGAGATCAAGACGGTGAAGGTGCAGTTCGGAAAGTAAGCGGAGTGTCAAACCGGGAAGAGGTCACTGCGACGACTACACACCAGGGTTTAGAATTTACATCGAGAGTCAGGAATCGCCGCAATCATCAAAACAAAAACGGGGAGAGTTTTCACTCTCCCCAATAAGCGACAGAGGCGATATCGGTTTCTAGGATTCTCTGACCGAGGGATTGGTTGCACGACATGCCAGAACTAGACACGGCCGAGCAAGCTGGGGCGATTCTGGAACTGGCCAAAATTGCCGGGACCGAAGAAGGCAGCGTGACCCTCGATGGAGTGAGGTGGCGCTATCTACATGCGGGCTCCGGTCCGCCGCTGCTGCTGATCCATGGGTTCATGGCTTATTCCTTTTCCTGGCGCTTCAACATGGAGGCGCTGTCCCGGCATTTCTCGGTATATGCCATCGATTTGCCGGGCTGTGGCTTCTCGCAGCGCACCGATGAACCCCAGTGCTCGCTGGCCAGCGATGCCGAAGGCGTTCTGCGCTTCATGGAATATTTCGGGATGGAGCAGGCGGACGTGTTGGGCACTTCTCGAGGCGGCGGAGTGGCGATTGTGCTGGCTACTCTGGCCGCGCAACGGTCAAAGCGACATCTTGTCCGGCGGTTACTGCTGGTTTGTCCCATCAATCCCTGGTCGAGCCACGGACGCCTGTTGACTCGCCTGCTCGCCACCGCACTTGGCGGGTTCGCCGTCACTCATATCCTACCCAGATTGCCCGGAGTGATGCTCCGGTATTTTCGCAGACTGTATGGCGATCCGAGCCGTATCGCGCCCGGCAGCATCGAGGGCTACAAAGCGGGACTGGACGTGCCTGGAAGCTTTAAGCACATGCTGCGCATTGTGCGGTCGTGGCATTGCGACCTGACACTCATCGAGGAATCTTTGCCGGCGATCGGCGAACTGCCCACGCTGCTGCTCTGGGGTTCCCGCGACACAGCGGTCTATGCGTCGTCAGCCTATGCTCTGCAGAGCCGCTTGAAGAACAGTGCGCTGGTAATGCTCGATGGCGTCGGCCACGTTCCCTACGAAGAGGTGCCCGAGGAGTTCAATCGGGTGATTTGCGACTTCCTGTTGCACGACACGCCGCCAACGCCACTCGAAACTGCGCCCGAGTTACCTACGTCGTCGCAGGTTTCATCCGTTGCTGCTCCACTGAAGGATTGATCGATCGCAGGGTTCCGCCCTAGTCGGCGGCCGGATTGTCCCGCCGATAGTCCTCGGTTTCGGCATGGCGGGCGGGCCACCAGGCCGCGAGCCCGGCCCCCAGATACATTGCTCCTACGATCCAGAAACCGTAGGTCAGCCCGTGTCGATGGGCGGCTTCGCCTGCCAGCAATGAGGTTGCGATCTGCAACGCGCTGGCCACGAAGGCGAAAGTGTTTTGCACCCTTCCCATGAAGTGACGCGGCACCATCTGCATCATCTCGCTGGAAAGAGCGATGCCGCCAACGCCGCGGCTGGAACCCATCATGAAGTAAATTGGTACCGCCAGCGCCAGCCAATGCGAGACTGGCAGCAAAAAGAGCGACAACGCAATGATGGACATGGTCACCGTGACCGAACGGTTGGCTCCATGGCGCCGGATAAACGTCGAAGCGTAGAAAACGCTTACGAAAGCTCCGACTGCCCAGCCGGCATTCAGCCACCCATAGCCCACGGCTCCGCTGTGCAGGATGCGTTCGCTGAGCGGGGCTGACAGTACACCTTGGGTCATCATGGCCGCCACAAACAGCGCCCACGCGATACCTATCAGCAGAACGCGCCGGTTTTGCCGGACGTAGCGGTAGCCTTCTCCGAGTTCATGGATATAGCGCGCGACTGCGCCGGAGGGTGAAGCCGCTGCCGCAGCCTCCGATATGGGACGCGAAACCGTCACTCTACCCTTGCGTACCTGGAGGATGCAGGCCAGCGAAACCGCGTAACTGGCGCAATCGATGAGCAACACTCCGCCCAGACCGACGTGGTTGTACATGAAGCCGACCACAGCGCCCGCCATCAACCAGCCGCCCTGCAAGGCGGCGAGAAGCAGCGAGTTTGAATCCAGCATCTTGTCGTCCGGCGTCAGCTCCTGGATGAGCGCGTTCACTGTCGGGAAGAACATCCAAAAGCCGATGGCGACCAGGATGTTCATGGCGTAGAGGTGCCATAGCCGCACATGATGAGTGAACACCAGCATGGCGACGACGAAGATGATGGCCCCGCGCGCAGAGTCGAGCCACAACATCAGGTGGCGACGGTCTTCGCGGTCGATGAGTACGCCGGTAAAGGGCAACAGCACGAGTGAGGGAAGGGTCTGCAGCGCGATTAGCGCCCCGAGTGACACTTCCGAATGCGTGGCTTGCAGGATGTACCAGATCACGGCAGCGGAGTTCATGCCGCTGCCGATCATGGAAATGAGATTGGCTACGAAGATTAGCCGCATCCCACGGTGCTGGAACATCTCCCTCATACTGTTCAACTGTAACCCAGTGGTGGCGTGCAATTCTGCCAACCCACCCTGAAGACGCGAGCATTGCTGTTCCAGACGCACAAATCCCCGGTGAATGGGCATTCAATTCTCATGGAATGTTCGTTCCTCGTGAATGACCGACAATCTCACTTATCGGTGTGCGGTAGCTCATAGCGAATTGCGGCCAGAAGAGCTACGATTTGCGGGAATAGGACCCTCGGCATTCGCCCGGTGCGGATAGTTCACAAACCCGTCCGGCGGCTGCCCGGGTCAGTCATCGAGGTGCAGTATGCGTTTCGCACGCCACCTGATTTTCTTTGGGACGCTGATTTTCTCTCTTGCGGGTTGGTCGCAAGTCGTCAAGATCATAATTCCAGCCGGATCGCCGGAAGATAAAGACTTGGCCACGATTACCGCCGAGTCCGATGCGCAGAAGCGCGTAAGCCTTTACTAGGAGTTCCTCAAAACGTATGCCGACAATAAGCCCGCCGTAGCTTATGCGGACTGGCAACTCTCGCAACAATATCTCTCGGCGGGCGACACTGCCAAGGCGTTGGAGTATGGCGATCAAGCCCTGGCACTCTATCCCAACAATCTCGACATTATCGTTTCGCTGGCCGGCGTAGCCCAGGCCATGAAGGACAATGGCAAGATCGTCGATTACGCCGCCAAGGGAGCGCCCGTTTTTCATTCCATCTCCACCCAGGCAAAGCCCGCCGACATATCCGATGCGGACTGGGCCTCGCACGTGAGTGAGGAGCAGAATTCGGCGCGCCCCAGCTACGAGTTCCTGGAAACGACTGCCTACAACGCCATAGCCGCTGAGCAGGATCCCAGCAAGCGCATGAGCTACATCGAGAAGTTCACTCCGGCGTTCCCTAAATCGCAATTCGAGCAGCCGGTGTCGCAACTTGCGCTCTACAGCTTGCAACAGTTAAACCAGCCGCAACGACTGGAGGCCTACGGAGAAAAAGCCTTGGCGGCCAATCCCGATAGTGTTCCCACATTGCTCATGCTGGCCAATGCCTATGCGGAGGACCCAAAGCAAGCGGCCAAGGCAATCACTTATGCGAACAAGGTGATCGCCCTCGAAGGTCCAGATGCGGCCACTGCCGACAAGTCGAAGAAGCTATCGGCGGGAGTGGCGCACTCCACCCTGGGCTATGCGTATTTGAAACAGGACAAGTTGGCGGCCGCCGTACCCGAGCTCAAAACAGCGGTGGGCCTGTTACAGGACGATCCCCAAGCCCAACAGGCTGCGCTTTTCCGGCTGGGTTATGCCTACGCGAAGCAGAACCGCAAAGCCGAATCCGTTGCCGCCCTGCAGAAGGCTGCTGCGCTGGACGGTCCGTATCAGGCACTCGCGCGCGACATGCTGAGCAAGGTGAACGCAGCAGGGAAGAAGTAAACGCCCAAAGCGGCTCTCATTTTTTGACCAGTGCGTCGGAAAGCAGGCGGGCTTTGGTGGCCAGGTTATAGGCGCGCTCGAAGTCATTCTCCGAGGTGGCCTTTTTCGATTGACTAATGTAAGTGTTGATCTGCGAAACCATGGCTTGCTCGTCATGGTTCAGTTGGCGATTCACGCTCTTCAAGTTTTTCTCGGCAGCTTCAAGCAATTGAACGGTCGTCTGTTTCTGTTGGCTCACCTGCGCGCTGGTAACGTCGGCGGCGATTGCGGTGTCAGGGGCTCCCTCAGCCGCCGGATTTGGTGGAGGATGGGCTGCGGCAACCGTAGCATTGCCGGCGGTATTCGCCGGAGGGTTGGTGTCAGGACTGCTGGCCGGAGGCTGCGCCGGTTTCTTTCGGTGACGCGGCTGTGACTTCGGCTTCTGCGGTTCGGGGACAGGCGCCTCCTGTTGCGGCGGCGGCGGGGGGGGCGGAGTGGCCTCGGAAATTTCATCCGCTACCGGGACCGCGATAGTCGGAGCCTGTGCCTGCGGCGGAAGCTGTGGCTTCTTCTTTTTGCAGGCCACGCCCAGCAACAATAACAAGGCCAGAACCGAAGCGGCGAATTGGCGCCAAATGTTCATGCGAGGTTCTGCAATATCGCTGCCGCGCTAATCTCTGCATGCATGACTGCTCAGGAGCAAGCGAGCAGAACAACTACTCTCCATGATAAACCTCAGGCCGCAATACCTGACACGGTAGTATTACGGTCTTGCGCCCAGCACACCCTCACGCTCAGGTGCGAGTCGCGATTTCTGCGTCTTTCAGCTCCTGCGCGCCCGCCAAAGGAAGGACCAGGCGGAAGGTGGTTCCTCGTCCCATTTCGGTTACAAAATGGAGGGCACCGTTGTGTAGTTGCAACACGCGGTAGCTCATTGCCAGGCCAATGCCGCTGCCCGACTTCTTGGTGGTGAAATACAGATTGAAAATCTTGTCCCGAATCTCCGGGGGAATCCCGCCCCCGTGATCGCGGACCTCGATGGTGGCCGCAGTTTCGTCGCGGCGTGCGACCATACTGAGCACGCCGCCGCCGCTCATGGCCTGCACTCCGTTGAGGACGACGTTCAGCAGGGCCTGCTTGATGAGGTCGGCATCGGCTCTCACAGGCACCGCCTCGCTGCCCAAGTTGATTTCCACCTTCACCCCTTGGCGCGCCGCCTCCGGTGAAGCCAGCAGGGCAACGTCTTCCATCAAACGGCGCAAGTCGAAGTCGGAAAGGCGCAACTCCAATGGACGATTGAAGTCCACTAGTGTCTGTACCACCCGGTCCAAACGATGAATCTCGCGTCCGATGATGTCCATGTGGCGGCTGGTGTCAGGATCGATCTCGCGCATCTTTTCGCGCAGCAGCTCGAGGTGAACGACGATGGCATTGATGGGATTTTTTACTTCATGGGCAACGCCGGAGGTGAGCCGCCCAATGGCCGCCAGACGGCGAGACAGTTCGATTTCGTTCTCGATTCGGCGCACCGATTCGACGTCACGCATGGTGAGCAGCGCGCCGATACGCTCGCCGCGCTCGGCAATGAAATCGAGCGCAATTTGTATGCGCCGTCCGTTCTCCAGTTCGATCTCGTGTTGCGGGATGGGCTGGTGCAGAGCGAAAGCATCCAGCACGATGCGGCCCAGCTTGTTAGCATCGTTGAACACCTCCTCCACCACATTTCCCAGAATCTCTGCCCGCGGACGGCCGACGAACCGTTCGGCCGAAGCGCTTACCAGCACCACGCGGGTGTCGCGCGTAAACAGAACGAGTCCGTCCTGCAACGTGCCCATAATCTGGTCGAGGTTCTCCTTGAGGGCGCTAAAGACTTCTTTCACGTCGCGCATCTGCCGGCCCAGCCGATCAATCTTGGTATTAACCAGCCCGTACTCGTCGGTTTTCCTCGGATCAGGTTCGGGTGAAATGTCGGGCACTCCCGCGGTCATCTGGTCCAGACGACGGCCAATCGCCTCCAACGGACGCAAGGCAATGTTCGACACCCCGGCTGCCAGCGCGAGCGATACCAAGATGGCAATGGCAGAGAAGAAAAGCGCGCGGGTGAGTTGAGGCTTGACTTCGCTCTTCAGAAGTACCGTGGAGATGCCAACCCGGATATCTCCAAATGGCTGGCCCTCGCGCTGGATGGGCAGGTGAACATCGTAAACCCTCGGAGCGCCGTACACGACGTCGAGCTGACGCCGGAAACTGCCATTGCGCACATTCTGGAAATCTTCACGGGGCTCCATTTGAGTGCCGATGGCAGACGGGTCGGTGTGCACGATGGCCCGGCCATTCACATCCGTAATGGCGGCGTCGGAGATAGTGGGAGAATAGCCGACGATAGATTGCAGCAACGTGTTCAGCCCGGGGTCGGTCTGTAAGGCCTGGTCCAACACCGCCTCGACTTGCTTGGGATCGTTGGTATTGACAAAGGTGCTGCTGAGATCAATCTGCGAGGTTTCGCGAGCGCTCTCCCGGATCTCCTTGGCCACGAAGGCGGCATTGTCATAAGCCTCCGCCGTGCGCTGCCGTACCACGTGCCAGACGTACAAATAGGAAAACACCGCGACCAGCGCGAACACCATACCGCTGATAGCAAGGACCAGCTTCGTCTTCAGGCGGATTTGAGCCATGCGGAAACTCGCGTTGCGTGCGATGTTGCCGGAATCATATCAGCCGCAGAGGACAGCCGGAAAGGTCGCGGCCTGCGGGATAGGCAATCAGTTCCCAGAGGTTTGTTGTAAGTGACAGACTGGCAATGGCTTAGATGGACGACATCGAAACACGGATGCGGTCGGTATGGTAAGGTTGCATGGGCATTGCGGGTGCCTGAACAACGAAAACTGCCAGATTCGCGTCCAATGTCAGAAGCCCGCGCGGGGGTAGTGTCCGCAAAGTGTGGTTGGTACGGTACGGCAGGAGAGAACAAGTGGCCCAACCGGCAATGGAAGAGAGCAAGAAATTACAAGGCGAGACAGTTGCTAAACTGCGTATCCTGTCCCACGACCTCAGCAATTACATCGAAACCATCATGCAGGCTTCCTATCTTCTGGCTCAGGCGAAACTCGACGAGAACAACAAGAAGTGGCTCGACTTGATCGACAAAGCATCGCAAGATGCGGCCCGAGTCAATCGCGAGATTCGCGAAATATTGCGTTCGCAAAACTGAGGATCGGGTTGGTCAGGCGGAGTTAAGACCGGCACGATCAGCGGGGAACCTCCCGTCGGCAGGGTGGCTGTTTCTCTGCTGCGCGGGCACATTTACCGGGCACTCGCGCCTAGATGTGGACGCTGTGCTGCAGGTGCGACGGTCTTGCGACCGGCGCAAGTTGGCACGTGAGAGTACGTGCCAACTTGCACCCATGTCCTATCGAGAAGATTATTACTTGCGCATCGGCGACATCTTGTTCAGCTCATCCACCAACGATTTACCAGCCGCCGGGACGGGAGCTGCGCCATCACGGACAATCTGCGTGGCATCTATCTCTTTCCCGTAGAGCTCTTTGTTGGCATCGTTGTCCGTCTCCATCGAAGCGCTGCCTAGCGAAACTCCAGCAAACAGTCCTTTTGCCTGGGAGTAGGCAAGTATGTCGACGTTGGGGTCATTGAATCCGGCTGCGTTCGCAGTCGAGGGACCGGCAGTGGCATTCGCATCTGCGCCGAGCTTCAATTTGCCCGTGAGGACCTTATTGGCACCCCTTGTGGTCATCACGAACAACACATAATCGGTGGAAGTGCTGCCCAATTGCACTCCCAAGCTGCCCGTGTCCAGGGTGTACATTGACGGAGCGCTCCATGCGCCAGTCATCTCGTTGCCAGTGCGGCAGCTGAGCACGCCCCGTCCGTAAGTCCCGCCGATGCCGACGGCGACCTTCTTTACGCCAGGATAGACCAGGACACATACAGCCTTGTCCATGACGGCCTGCGGTATTTCTTGCTTATCGAGGATGGTCTTGAGAACAGTAGTCGAATCGGCCAAGCGTTTCGATACTTTGTTTTCAGCAAAGAGCGGCAGTGAAACTGCAACGCACACTATCAGTAGAGTAATTTTCTTTGTCATGAGAATCCTTTCGTTGACCCGCTCTAGAACTCTAAAGCAGCGGCAAGATTTCCACAACCGGGAAAAGGAGGCTAGCTAGCTGTCACCAAAGCAGCCGAATATTGCGTCGGGGAATGTTGGCTGCCCAGGCCGAACCGGGCAGCCGTCAACAGGATTAGGGAACGAGCTTCGCGTCCATGGTGATGTTGGCGTTGAGAACCCGGGAAACAGGGCACCCCTTCTTGGCATTCTGGGCGGCCTCGTCGAACTTTGCCTGGTCCGCACCGGGGATCCTTACCTTCACGTCGAGGTGCACGCTAGTGATGGTAAAGCCGGCGTCGGTTTTGTCCATGGTCAAAGTCGCCTTGGTATCGATGCTCTCCGCGGTCATGCCCGCGTTTCCAAGCTGCGCCGACAGCGCCATGGAAAAACAACCGGCATGTGCCGCGGCAATCAGTTCCTCCGGATTCGTTCCGGCCCCGTTTTCAAAACGTGTGCTGAAGGAATACTGCGTTTGGTTGAGGACGCCGCTTTGTGTCGAAACGGCGCCTTTTCCGTCTTTTAAACCACCCGACCAGTGAGCACTGGCTGTGCGTTGCATTCGGTCCTCCTGGGAAGCAAATCAATTGTATCTCTACGTTACACGGAGTGGCGATCCTTGCGTGAAACCAGCGGCCAGGGCAGTTGTTCCATCAGCGTTCGATTAGCAAACCCGAGAGACTGTGGTGATCAGCTTGCAACGCCTTCAGTAAAAGTCAGAACAACTGAGGAAGTATCCGCACTGTGGACACAGCAGCTTGCAGTGGTTTTGCTGCAGGTTCTCAGAACAGTTGGGACAAACTTGTGAGGGCTGCACCGGGACATCCTGGGCGGCTTTCATCGCAAGTTCGGCGCGGGAATGATTCGGATCTTGATGTGTTGCTGTCCGTCATGTGGGCATCGAGTCAGGCATTCCCAGTATAGAGGCCAAAATCCCCCATTAGTACATGTACCTTCGTCAGTAAGTCATCCACAGCGAATTCTGTGGGATTTGGCACAGCCGTCTCTATAATGCGAAGCGTAGGAGTATATTCCACGGATCCCACACGCGCGACCGAATAAGCGCCGAAATATCTGAAAAAAGAACGCGTTGCGGGACCCAAGGGAAAATGTAATAGTCGTATTAACTATATAGCTAATACGATTCTAGTTATCACAGTGTGCCGGATAAGACAGACAGACAGACAGACAGACAGAGGGCTCCGCCGGCAGAAGATTAAGCCACTCAGGACTAAAAGTAGCCCGCAGAAAAATTCACTCAGGAGGTCGTAACCAACCGTGAAACAGACAATGATCGCAGCCCTAGCCGCCTTAATGTTAGCCGGAGCTCTTAGTGCCGTGAGTGGCGCGGCCTCCGTCGGTTCCCTCAACCCAGTCGTAGTGATTGGGGAGGGATCCGCACCTATGCCTACGACTTTACTGCCCGCGATGAACGACAGTAAGTAAACATCGCGCCCCAATGGTTATTGAGAATTCCGCCCGAGAACGACAAGGAGAAACGGTATGAAAAATATTTTGATTCTCGTCATTTGTATGCTGTTATCCGCTGGAGTCCTGTTCGCCTCCACGAGTTCGCTTCCTACTAACCTCAAGGCACAGCTGGCCATTGGGCCCCAGGTAGCCGATGGCGGACCGCAGCCGGTGTGCGCCCCGGGCCGTCACTGCAATAACGACCAGTTACAGCCAGAGGTAGCCGATGGCGGACCGGCGCCGTATTGCGCTCCCGGCCATCACTACAACGACGGCCAGTTGCTGCCGCAGGTAGCCGATGGCGGACCGGCGCCATATTGCGCTCCCGGCCATCACTGCAACAACGGCCAGGAAAGGCTGCTGATGGCGCTATAGGAAAACCTACCAGAGAGGAAAAAGCAATCCGGAGCCAGCCTCAGGCGAGCATGGTCCTTTGGCCTCCTGAAACGGTGCTTGTGTTGCGCCAATTTCGGAGCTATGCTTAAGAAGCGCCATGCATCTACGCCCGCTCGATTACGTCCTCTGGTGCGCAAGCCCCCTCATGCAGTTAGGGGTGTTGGCGGCGATGTACAGGCGTGGACTGCATCGCGATTATCCTTACTTCTTCAACTATACCGTCCTGCAAGTCCTAAGCGGGCCGGCCCTCTTTGTGATCCAGAGGCATTCGTACCCAATGTATTACTGGGGCTACTGGTCTTCGACAGCACTCGGCGCTCTGGTTTCGTTTGCGGTACTTCAGGAGATCTTCCACGACGCATTTCGTCCCTACGAGGCCTTGCGAGATCTGAGTGTGATCCTATTTCGCTGGTCGGCCCTGGTGGTGCTTTTGGTCGGGGTGATGTGGGCTATCTCGGCCGCGCACTCGAGCCAGGTTGACGCGATTACCGATGGGATTCTTCTCGTAGAACGTAGCGTCCGTTTAATGCAGTGCGGATTGGTGTTTTTCCTTCTGCTTTTCAGCGAATACCTTGGCATCTCGCGACGCCACGTTCTGTTTGGTATCGCGTTGGGTTTCGGTATTTTCGCCTCCGTCAGCATGCTGGTTGCGGCGGCCGTGGCGCACGGGACATTTGTGCATGTGTCAGTTTTGCGCCAGATCAACAGTGCTGCGTACAACGTCGCTGTCATAATTTGGCTAGGCTACACCGCTCTGGCGCCCGCTGGTAGTAGGGTTGCTCTCGCCTCCGCTCGGCCGAAGGACTGGAATTACGCGCTGGAGGATGCCAGAGTTCAGCCCGCAGCGGATAGCCTCCTGGACACGATGGATCGTACGGTTGAGCGTCTGCTCTATCCTCGCGAAGAAGTCAAGGCCAGCGTTGCCGCCGCTAATGGAT
>DATCCF010000052.1:0-6060 GCA_036511435.1 Terriglobales bacterium
CGCCGGCTGAAGCCGGCTCGGAGGTGAAGGATCAGCGGGAACGCGGCGCTGAAGCGCCGCTCTACCCGTGCTCGCTCGACTACAGTAATTCTTAAACTGCTCTAGATGCGCAATCGCTTACGAGGAGCGGCACACGACGGAGTTCACTTAGCTCAAGACCCCTGCGTCCGATACCGCTGAGTTGATCGCGCGAGATCTGCCCGCACTGCAATCGACAACAGTCCCATCGCACGGGTTCGAGGCACCTTACGGCGCGAAGTAGCTGGAGATGTCGAGGATCAGTTGCGTGAGCCCGGAACCAGCATAGGCGTCGACCTTGCCGTTGGTGCTGGGCATGATCGCCATGTTGGAGGTGATCCAACCGTCGATCGCGTTCAACGTCGAGACCCCAGGCCGGCCTGTGCCGTCCGGCCACAGCGTCAGGTAGCCCAGTCCGCCTTGCGGGACCACGGTCGCGTTGAAGACATACGCCTGCGTCGCGGTCGGCGGTTCACACGGGCTATCCACCACGTCCACCGGAGGACTCAGGGTTCCGCTGAAGGGAAGACCGCTGCCCACATGGCGGGTGTCGATGACCCGGCAAGGCGCCATAGGATACAGCGATAGTCCTCCCGGACCCGCTGGTGCGAAGTAGCCGTTAATATCGATCACCAAGTCGGTGTCGTTGTTGGCAAAGGCGGCGATCTCCCCGCCCGTGCCCGCGGGCACAATGGCCGCATTGGCCATGATCGTTCCCGTAAGGTTATTGAGCGTGGAGACCGGGTGCTGCGGCTTCTGGTCCTTCGGCCACACCTCCAGATAACCCAACGGATACCCCAATGCCGGGTAAGGTACGGCGGTGAAATTGAACGAGTAGGCCTGCGCGTTGACGCCGGTGGGTATGCAGGGGCTCAACAGCACCGGGAAATCGCGCTCTACCAAGCGCGACAGGTGCGGCGAACCCAGGCCAGAGGGAAAGGTGTCCTTGCGCGTGTCGGCCACGCGGCACGGCGCCAGAGGATGGAAGGCCAGCGTGGAGCCAGATACCGGCGCGAAGTAGCCGTCGATGTCGAGGATCACGTTGGTCGTGTTGGTGACGTATACGCTAACCGCGCCTTGATAACCGGCGGGCACGATGGCGGCGGTGGCCTTGATGCGGCCGTCGAGCGAGTTCATGGTGGAGACAACGGGCTTGGGCTCCCCGGTTGGGTACATGGCGAGGTAACCCAGAGATCCAGATGGAACCACCGTGACGTTCAGCGAATAGGCAGCGGCGGAGGTAGGAATGTTGCAGCCGCCCTCTTGCGGAATGGGGAAGCTTTCAGAGGTGCCGCCCGGAATCGGGCCGCTGCCGCTGGGCGGTCGCGTGTCCACTAACCGGCAGGGCGTGACGGCGACGAACTGCAAGGCCGCGGGGAGTCCGCCGCCAAGCACCGACACCGTGGAGTCGCCCACGTTCGAGACGTAAACCCGGTGGGTAACTGGATTGACCGTTTCCGCGCCAGGTCCAACGCCTACGCCGACGCTGGAGGTGGCATGCGTCACTCCATCAATCATGGTCACCGTATTCGCCAGATTGTTAGCTACATAAATCTTGTTAGCGACCAGGTCGACCTCGACGTCGGCGGGCGATAGTCCAACGGTGACAAGAGAGGTGGCGAGGGTCGCACCGTTGATGAAGGTCACCGTGTTGTCCGTGCTGTTGGAAGCGTAGATCTGGTTGGTCACCGGGTTGATCGCCATTGCTCCGAATCCCTTGCCGACGTTGACGGTCGAGGTAGCGAAGGTCACCCCATCGATGACGGTAACGCTCCCTATGGTATTGGCGTTCCCGTTGATGATGCAGCTCCCATCGGTGCCGCAGGTATTCGCCACATAGATCTTGTTGGTGACCGGGTTCGCCAACACGACCGCAGGACCTACACCGACGTTCAGGGTGTTGATAACCAAGTTGGTCACTCCGTTGATGACACTGATCGTCCCGTTCGGCCCGGTTCCGTCGGTCTTGCAGTTGTTCGGATCGTTGCCGCAGTAATTCACCACGTAGATCTGGTTGGTGACCGGGTTCACTGCCACCACATTGGGCGCCCATCCGACGGGAATGGTGGCACTGACCGTGTTGGTTGCCCCGTCAATCACGCTCACCGTGTTGCCGAGTCCGTTGCCGCCATTGGCGACATAAATCTTGTTGGTATAGGTGTTGACATCCGCGCCGATGGGATGCGAACCGACGGGAATGGTGGCGATAACGGTGTCGGCCGCTCCGTCGATCACCGAAACCGTATTGTCGTGCCGGTTGGATACGTAGATCTTGTTGGTGACGGGGTTGATCACCAGAAATTCAGGATGCACCCCAACGGTAACGGTCTTGGTCTGATCGGTCACTCCATTGATGACGGTCACGGTCCCGGGGGTGGGTCCGCAGTTCGGATCGTTACCGCAGAAATTCGGCACATAGACCTTGTTGGTCGCGAAGTTGACGCTGAGGAAGACGGCTTCCACTCCGACGTTAACCGTGCCAAGGTTGGTCTGAGCTGCTGCAGGCAAAAGTGCTGCCACGAACAGGAATGTGAACAGGGAGGCCAAGGTAAAGCCGCGAACTCGCATGTGTTTTCTCTCCACGTCGCTGCAAGGGATTTCCTGGGATGGGAAGCACCCTGTCATCGCGTTGGGAACGCGGTGATCATCCGTGCTTCATTAGCAGCATTGGTCCCACTGACGTATATTTATCTTCATTACCTTGAAAATTTTGGCAACAGGCATAGCGGGACATTTTGGGACATTCCGGGACATCTCGCGCCATGAGCGACTTGGACGAGGCGAAAACCCCGAATCGGCGGCTGGATTCATGGAAGGAGATCGCCTTCTTCTTTCGCCGGGATGAGCGCACCGTCAAGCGCTGGGAGAAGGAACGCAGCCTCCCCGTGCATCGCCTCCAGGACGGCGCGAGAGGCCCAGTATATGCATTTACCGACGAACTCTTGCAGTGGATGAAATCGCCGGTCTTCGCCGAGCCGGTTGCTTCGACCATGGAACCAGCGGAAGCGGACGGCGACTCTCTAGCCGTAGACGTTCCCCAGGCTGAAACTCTTACTCAAGTTGCGCCAGAGCAAGATGGCCCGAACTTACGTCGCCGCGCGTCGGACAAAGTCCGTCCAATCCCAAGCGGGTGGCTGCTTGCAGCTTTGGTGCTGGCTGCCCTACTCCTCGTCGTTACCGGCGCGTTTGTATATTACAGGCAGGTGTCGTTGCGCTCTGTCCGGGCGGATGCTTCGGCGGGGAAGTCGCTCGCCGGGAGTTACCCTACAAGTCCCGAGGCGCGGGAGTTCTACCTCAAGGGGCGATATGAGTGGGACAAGCGCACCCCCGAATCTTTGAGCAAGGCAGTCGATTACTTCACCCAGGCGATCGTCCACGATCCCAACTATGCGCAGGCTTACGTAGGACTGGCGGATTGTTACAACCTGCTCCGCGAATACAGCGCGATGCCGCCCGAAGAAGCCTATCCCCGCGCGTTGGCGGCAGCCAGGAAGGCGGTGGAGCTGGACGACTCTTCCGCCGATGCGCACACTTCGCTGGCGTTTGCCACTTTCTACGGGAGCTTCGATGCAGCGGGCGCGGAGCGCGAGTTCCGCCGTGCGCTTGCACTAAACCCCAACGACGCCAGGGCCCATCACTGGTATGCGACGTTCCTGTTCGCTGAAGGACGGTATCCGGAAGCTCTGGGCCAGATCGAAATAGCCCAACAACTCGACCCAGCGTCCACTGCGATCCTGGCCGACAAGGGACTGATCCTCCTCTATGCCGGTCCGAGAGAAGAGGGCGTCGCGTTGCTCAAGCAACTGGAGAGCACCGAACCTGCATTTCCCTCGACCTATCGTTTATCTGCAGGCCGCCTACCTCATGAATAAGGATTACCCGGCATACCTGGAGGCGGCGAGAAAAGCGGCGCGGTTATCGCACGACGACGGCGAGCTCGAGATCGTCAAGGCCGGAGAGAAGGGTTTTGCCCGAGGCCAGCGGCAAGGCATGTTCGAGAGCATACTTGAGGAAGAGAAAAAGCTCTACGCCGAAGGGCGCCTGTCGGCTTATGACTTGTCCTCAACGTATGGTCTCCTGGGAAACAAGCCGAAGGCGCTTGAGTATCTCCAGAGGGCTTACGACCATCACGAATCAGGGTTGATGTCTATCCGAAACAATCTTGGCTTCGAGGGCCTTCACAGCGATCCCGCTTTCCGCAACTTGGTGGTGCAGGTCGGGTTGCCGCCGCTGCAATAGCTGGCGTGCCATTTCGGCTTGCTTTCTTCTAGCAAGCGGCTAAGATGACACCGGATGACCAAGCCATCCCCATCAAGGTCGAGGGCCAGTCGTTCAGGTTTCCGGATCTTAGCGAACTGTCCTTTACTTTTCATCACGTTATGGTTTATACATCAATATTGATGTTATAGCGAACAAGAATGCTAGATTTTTATTGATGTAAATCAATTTTGTGATATTATGGATTACGCGGAATGGAACTGGCGGTTTTTTGGGTTTCAGTGGCTGAACGACAACAAGCCTGTTCAGGATTGGTTTGACGGCTTGTTGGACGACGCCAAAGAGGAACTCCGCGACACAATTGGTCATCTTCAGCATCTTCCACCCCATCTGTGGAAGAAGCCCCAATTCGATCCTCTCACTGGCGAGGATGTGACTGAGGTGAGATTTGAAACAGCAACCCACTTTTACCGAATTTATGGGTACTATGGGCCAAAGGGCCAGCGGCAGTCTTTCACTTTCCTACTTGGAAACGACAAGAAAATCCGAAATGATACAAAAGGGAAACGAGAAGCCTCTAAGCGAAGAGGGTATATCGAGCGCGGAGAGGCCAAAGTCCACAGATTTGAATTCTATCGATAGGATAATCGAGCGACTCAAGAAGGGTCAAAAAGCGCGTGCGCAATTCGTTGACTCCAATGTCAATAAAGGAATTGCCTACCAACTCAGGGCACTTCGAGATCGTCAAGACCTGAGCCAAGAAAAGTTATCAGAGATGGTCGGCATGAATCAGAATGCCATTTCTCGACTTGAATCCCCTAGCCGGACGAGGCCGACCATCACCACATTAAAGAGACTCGCAGAAGCACTCGATGTTGGCCTAGAAGTGCGTTTCGTGCCTTTCAGCAAACTTGCCAAGTGGTACAGTGGGACGCCATACGTAGAGCGGGGAATCTGCACCGATTCTCTGGCCGTGCCTGATTTTACAGAAGAGCTAGCGGCTGGCGCTTTTCAGGATCAGACATCCGCTGTACCCCATCAATGGTTTTGGCTAAAGCAACCCACGGGAACGGGCGAGATATTTCTGTCTGGTCAGGTGGCTTTAGGAGGAGTTTCTCTTGGAACTCAGATTGAGCCTGCTAATGTCTCTGGACAGACTGGGCAATTTGCTGAATCCCGGAAGCTACCGATTGGAGAGGCGAAGTTATTGCAAATAGCGCACCACCGAGGCGGTGGGATCGCACAATGTCTCAACACAGGAGAAGCAGCATGAACGATCAGGGTAAGGAAGCCGCCCACCCGACACCTGAGAGCACGGTAGCGGAAGAAGCGGCCACCAAGACGAAAGTTGCATTCGTCCCTCACGATGGGCGCGTTGAAGAGGTTTATGCTAACGCGATTGATGTGACCTGGACACCTTACGATGTACGAATCCGGTTTGGGCAGTTCCTACCAGTACAGAATCCCGAAGAGCCACGCAACTGGGAGATCGATGAGCGGGTCGCCGTCACAGTTGCTTGGGCAGAAGCTAAATTCCTACGAGACACATTGACTCAGGTAATAGAGCGTTGCGAGACCGTCAACGGCGAGATAAAGCCCGCGAAGATACCTATTTGATTTGTCCTGGCCTTTCGCCTTACCAGCAACTCTCCGTTAGGACACACCGCTGCCATCACGCTGCCACAGGGCAGACGCATCTAAATTGCTTTTGAGAGTTCAAAGCTGTGCGAGACTCTCTGGGAACCGCAGAACTGGCTCAAAGCAGACGTGAAACGAGCCACGTGATGCTCAATTTGACACTGAAGAGGTGGAGTTTGGTCCAGA
>DATCCF010000053.1:0-8896 GCA_036511435.1 Terriglobales bacterium
AGAGCAGTTTAAGAATTACTGTAGTCGAGCGAGCACGGGTAGAGCGGCGCTTCAGCGCCGCGTTCCCGCTGATCCTTCACCTCCGAGCCGGCTTCAGCCGGCGGCACCTAGACTACACAAATAACTAAACCGCTCTAAAGCTCACTGTGTGTTGACCGGTTCTGTGCGCTGGAGGTGGGCCAATCTCGCGCGACGTTACGGTAGCGGGTACATCGCACACACGTTGCACACTCCACACGCCGCGAACACAGTGATTTGTGCGGAGCTGACGGTCGACTGAAACTGATCCAGGAATCAGTAATTCCAACAGGGGACCTTTGAGATCAGGTACGTCGATTTTTCAAGACGGGCGATTATGGGATGGAATTGAAGAAGATCCAGTTGCAACGATTTGGAAGCGGCAGTTGTGGATCTTTGAGGCTTCCACAGTCACAAAATCGACACCAGTGGAATTGCGCAAACAATCAAAACGGTTCTAACTTATTGAAAAGATTGGTCGGGGAGAGAGGATTTGAACCTCCGACCCCCTGGTCCCGAACCAGGTGCTCTACCAGGCTGAGCCACTCCCCGACGTTAAACGGACTGCGCGAACTATAAAACGCAGTTACGGCGCCTCAATCACTTGACTGATGCAGATGAGAGCGCGCCACAACCTGATTATAACAGAGCTACCGTCGCGCGGCCAAAGCTGCGTTGCCAGCATTCCACTCACGCTTCATCTTTAGGCCTTGGCACGCGGCATCGTACACTCAGCTATCAGTTCAATGAGCCAACGATTGAGGCCCACAACGTGTCGACCGTTCTACTAGCCCGGCAACTGCTTACTCCCCTTGAACGCATCGAGGATGCCGCACTCGTGCTCGACAGCGGGATCATTGCGGCCGTGGGCAAGAGAGATGCCGTGTCGATTCCATCTCAGGCGCGAGTTGTGGACTTCGGCGAGTCCATCCTGACGCCCGGACTGATTGACATCCATATTCACGGTGGCGCTGGGCACGACGTCATGGAGGGCTCCGAAGAGAGTCTTACGGCCATCGAGCGGTTAATGGTGCGGCATGGCGTCACCAGTTATTGTCCGACAATGGTCACGGCCCCGCTGGATCGAACGCTGAAATCTCTCGAGGATTTGGCCAGAGCGGCGGAACGCGCGAACCGTGACGTCGGCAGAGATCCCACGCGCGCGCAGCCGCTCGGCATTCATCTCGAAGGCCCATTCCTCAGCCATGCCCGGCGCGGGGTTCACTCTGGTATCCACCTGCAGCCGGTTTCGGGCGAAGCTTTCAACCAAATGTGGGATGCAGCCGCAGGTCGCATCCGGGTGCTCACCATTGCGCCCGAGTTGGAGGGTGCGCTTGCTCTTATCGTCGATGCCTCTCGGCGCGGAGTGTGTGTCAGCATCGGGCACTCCAACGCTACCCTGGAGCAGGGGATCGCTGGCATCGAAGCCGGAGCGCGGCACACGACGCACACTTTTAACGCGATGCGCAGGCTCAATCATCGCGATCCAGGATTGCTGGGCGCGATTCTTACCGACCGCAAGATGACGGCCGACATCATCGCTGATGGAATCCACGTGGACCCGATCGTCGTTGACCTGTTCGTGCGCTGCAAGGGAGTCGATGGTGCGGTGCTGATCACCGACGGCATCAGCGCGACTGGCATGCCCGATGGGACTTACCGGCTGGGTTCGTTTGAAGTGGAGGTGCGCGACAACCGTTGCGAGTCGCACGGAAAACTTGCGGGAAGCGTTTTGACGCTTGATCGGGCGGTCCGGAACGTCATGAGCTTTGCAAAACTCAGCTTTCAAGACAGCATTCGTATGGCAACGCTGAATCCTGCGCGAGTGCTGGGCATTGAGCACCGCAAAGGCGTGTTGCAACCTGGCGCCGATGCCGACATCGCGGTGTTCTCTCCCGCCGGCGAGGTGCTGCACACGGTCGTGGGCGGTACGATCAACTAATTCGAGATCGGTACGATTCCAAAGTTATTGTCGAGGAAGGGTGCGGCGGCGCTTTGCGCCCGTTCGCCGCGAACCAAAAGACCTATACGATGCTCTCCTCGGCGCCAGCCTGAAGAGGATGTGCGAGAAATGTGCCGTCCCTCAACCACCCCAACAAGCGCAAAAGCGGCGCTCGTTGGGGACCCCGGACGCGGGACTCGGATCTATTTCTCCGCCAACACATTCCACTGGCGATACCAAGGTTCGTTCTCACACATGCTCTGAAGGCCGGCTCTATCAGGCGCACAGCAACTCTAGAACCGCGTTAATGCGCCAGTTGGAAGCGATCTTCTTCCTTCTTCATCCTGGCGATGGCGATCAACTCCACTGCCTTCTGCGCGATGTGTTCGGCGCTGACTTCGAACTCCTTGATCAGTTCCCACGGCGCACCGGAATCGCCGAACCGGTCCTTTACGCCGATGGCGCCCGTAATGACCGGCGTTCCCATCAGCTCCGGAGTTTCGGTGATTACGCCGCTCACGCGCCACGCCAGGGCGCCAATCTGGTGCTCCTCGGCGGTGACAACTACGCCCGTCTCTTTGGCCGCCCGCACGATCGCCGTTTCATCGATCGGCTTCATGGTGTGCATGTTGACCACGCGAGTCTCGTAGCCAAACTCCTGCTTCAGTATCCAAGCCGCACGCATGGCCTCGGGCACCATCGGCCCGCAAGCGATTATGCTGAGGTCTTCGTGTTCGTTTTCGTAGTTGGGAGCAAGCACGGTTTCGAACGCATCGATCATTTCCGGCGCTTCGCGGCGGAGACGGCTCACGTTCGCCACTCCAAATACAAACGGCGTGTTTTCGCGAGTGACGATCGGGGTGGCTTCCCGCGCGAAACGGATGTACTTGGGCCCAACATGCTGGAGCAGCAGATAGTCGGTCGCCTTGCGCGTCTCGATGGCGTCGCAGGGCACCACGACTGACATGTTGGGCAGTCCGCACATAGCGAATAAGTCTTCCAGCGCCTGGTGCGTGGCGCCATCGGGTCCAACCGAAACTCCGCCGTGAGCGCCTGCGATCAACACATTGAAATTTCCATAGCAGATGGAAACCCGGATCTGGTCCAGATTGCGTGCCGCAGCGAAGGTCCCATAGGTACCGAAGACCGGCAACTTTCCTTCCCGCGCCAGTCCGGCGGCGGCAGCCGTGGCCGATTGCTCGGCGATGCCCATGCTGATCCAGCGATTCTTGCGCTCCGGTTTGCCAGAATAGAAGTCGCTGATGGTGATCGAACCGGAAATGTCGAGGCCGAGACAGACTACTCGCTCGTCATCGCCGTTCTTTTGCAGCGATCGCCCGAAACCCTTGCGGGTTGGCTCCATCTTGACTTGCATCGGGCCAGGAGTATTCCACCAGTATTCGCGGGAGAAGCTCGGCGTCTTGGCAGCCAGCTTGACTTCCACTTCCCTCTGATATTCATTGGCTTTCTTCAGCAGAGCGTCGTAGGCGATGGCCTGTTTCAGCCCGAGTTCTTCCAAGGCCTTCACCAGCTCGTCATAGCTGGGAGCTTTGCCGTGCCATCCGGCAATGTTCTCCATGAAGCTGACGCCCTTGCCCTTCACCGTATTGGCAAGGATCATGGTGGGCTTGCCGGAGACTGGAATGTTCTTCGCCTTCTGTAAACCATCCACGACTTGCGTAACATCGTGACCGTCAATCTCGATGACTTCCCAGCCAAAGCTGCGATAGCGTTCGCCCAGTGGCTCGACGTTCATCACGTCCTTCACCCAACCGTCGATCTGCAAGCGGTTACGGTCAATGATGGCAACCAGATTGTCGAGCTTGAAGTGCGATGCCTCCATGACCGCTTCCCAAATATTGCCCTCCTGCTGCTCGCCGTCGCCCATGATGCAGAAGACCGAATGCGTGCCGCCGTCGAGCTTGCCGGCCAGCGCCATGCCGACCGCAATGCTGAGACCCTGTCCCAGCGATCCGCTGGAGACTTCGACACCCGGCAGCTTCAACCGGTGGGGATGTCCCTGGAATGGCGAATAGAGCTTGCGCAAGGTAACGATGTCTTCGATGGGGAAGTATCCGGCGAAGCCGAGGCCCAGGTATAGAGCGGGGGCTTTATGTCCACCAGACCAGATGATACGATCGCGCTCCTTCCACTCCGGATTGTTGGGATCGTGGTTGGCGACCTTTAAGTACAGGGCCGCAACGATCTCCATCATGGAGAGCGTGCCTCCGGAGTGGCCGGAGCCGGCGGCGCACAGCGCAACCAGATCATAACCGCGCATCAAACGGGCGGCCTGCTGAAGTTCTTCCAGGCTGAACTCGCGAACCACGGCCTTGGAGAAGGAGTTGACGATAGGCATGATGAATCCTTTGTGCGAGTGAAGGTGCGCCTCAACTCACGAACCCGCGATAAATGGGACCCCGGTACTTAAGGCTAGGCTGGAGAAAACATTGGGTCTGTGAGGTAAATCACGAGGGGGTGTGACGTGTTCTCACAACCGTGCCATGAAATGACGACGGGTTAACTTCGTTTGATGCTAGGAGCGCATGCCCTTCGCCTTGGCGCTCGACAGCTCCAGTTCCAGGGCAGTCAGCGAAAGGACGATGTCACGGATCGAGTAGTAAATCGAGATCACCAGTGAAATCAGGCACAGCGCAAAGAAAGGCAGGCCCACAAAATCGAGCGATCGATGAAAGACCTGCTCCGCGAACAGCGACAGAATGGTGAGCGACACGAAAAAGATGCTGCACGAGCTGAGGATCATTGAGGCGCGCAGCAAGAGGGCGCGCTGATGCGTGTGCCGCAACTGATCTTCCAAGTGTCTTACGTCGGCGCCCTGAGGATCGCTATTTTGAAGGTCCCGCATGAGCAGACGTGCACGGTCGATTACCCTGCCATAGCGGTTGGTAATGCTGAGCAAAAGTAATCCGACGCCAGAGATCACGATGACGGGCGCGATAGATGCGGTTAGGATCTGAACCACAGCGTTAATGGGCATTCGTGGCGTACTCCGCCTCTATGATGCACGAAACAAGCCTGTTCTGCCATGCCCCCGGGGATGATGTAAGTAGCCGCGGACTACAATGTTCGCATCGGTCGAGGCCCACAGGAATGCAAACTGCGGAAGTGGTGATTATCGGCGGCGGCATCGTAGGTTCGAGCATTGCGTGGCACCTTACCGAAGCTGGTTGCCGCACCGTTTTGATCGTGGAGCGCGAATCGCATCAGGGCAAGGGCTCCACGGGCAAGAGCATGGGAGGTGTGCGTGCGCAGTTTGCCACCGCACCCAACATACAGATGTCGCTCTACTCCATTCCCTTCTATTCGAATTTCGAGGAACGATTGGGCCATCCTTCGGAATACCGCGCCCAGGGCTACTTGTTCGTCGCCACTAAACCGGCGCATATGGAATACTTGGGAACCAACCAGCAGCTGCAAAAATCGCTGGGTCTCACTGGAGTGCGAATGCTGACGCGTGAGGAGATCCTGTCGATGGTTCCGCAACTGCGCGGCGACGACATCCTGGGCGGAAGCTTCTGTGCGACTGACGGATTCGTCGATCCCTACAGCGTGATGGTGGGATTCACCGCTCGGGCTTGCGAACAAGGCGCCGCTCTTTGGCGCTCGACGGAAGTCACCGCCGTCCATTGCGATAGCGAAGGAATCAGCGGAGTAGAAACCACGCGCGGACCGGTCAGCACGCGAGTGGTGGTCAACGCGGCCGGTCCGTGGGCAGCCGAGGCTGCGGCCCTTGCCGGAGTGAAGCTGCCCGTCGAACCGCTGCGCCGTATGTTGATTCCGACCGAACCCTTCGACGGCGTTCCTCACACTGTTCCCATGGTGATCGACATGACCAACGGTTTTCACTTCCGGCCCGAGAGCCTGGGATTTCTGCTGGCATGGAACGATCCAGAAGAGACACCCGGCTATAAGACAGACTTTGATCCGTCCTTCATTGAGAAGGTGCTGACTCGCGCCGCTGACCGTGTGCCCTGCTTCGAGAACCTGGCCGTCAATCCGAAACGCGCATGGGCAGGACTGTACGAGATGTCTCCCGATCACCACGCAATTCTAGGGCCTGTTCCCGAGGTGCGCGGCTTTTACTGTGCCAACGGTTTCAGTGGACACGGCGTGATGCACGCCCCGGCGACGGGAAAGATCCTGGCTGACTTGATCCTGCGCGGCACCACAGACGTAGTGGACAACATCGAGGTGCTCAGTCCGGCACGTTTCGCGAAAGGCGAAATGCTGCATGAGACGGCCGTGCTGTGAGCAGGTGGAGAGGTTTCATAGCCGGGCCACTTTCAGGCTGGATGCGGACGCGGCGCTGAACCTGGATTATTCATCTGTTTCGGTAGCTGAAGACGGAAATCTTTGAATGGGCACGGCTCCAGCCCTTGAGGGAACTCGCACTTTGTCTCAACACCGAAGTCCCTCAGTGGCTAAAGCCATCGTCAATGACAGCAGCCTACGGCACGGCTGAAGCCGTCCCCCTTCAAAGCGCGAGATGCTCACGAATAATCCGGGTAAGGCGCCGCTCTGCCCAAGTTTCTTACGCTAGCGAGAATTTATGACCATCCCTTACATCAAGCTGAAGCATACAGATCTGGAAGTTTCGCGTTTTTGCTTTGGGACCATGACACTGGGCAAGCCGCTCGATCAAGCCGGGGCGACGCGTCTGGTCAAGCGCTGCATCGAGGCGGGGATCAACTTTTTCGACACTGCGAACATGTACCAGTACGGGGTGGCGGAAACCATGCTGGCAAACGCGATCAAGGGCAAGCGCGAGAAGGTCATCCTCGCGAGTAAGGTTTTCTTCAAGATGGGTGACGGGCCCGATCAACAAGGCCTTTCGCGCAAGGCCATCGTGCGCGCTATCGACGAGAGCCTTGAGCGTCTAGGCACGGATTACCTCGACATTTACTATTTTCACGCTCCCGACCACGCCACTCCAATCGAGGAATCGATGGAAGCGATGGAGTCGCTCATCAAACAGGGGAAGGTGCGCTACCCCGCATCGTCAAACTACGCTGGCTGGGAGGTGGTGCAGATGCTTTGCATCGCGAAGGACCGCGGCTGGAATGCTCCGTACATTTCGCAACCCATGTACAATCTGCTGGCGCGCGGCATCGAGCAGGAATACCTTCCGATGTGCAAGGAGTTTGGAGTTTCGACCGTGGTTTACAATCCGCTCGCCGGCGGCCTGCTTACGGGCAAGCACCGGCAATCGCAAGTCATCCCCGGCACTCGGTTTGACAACAATAAGCTGTATCAGGACCGTTACTGGCATGAACAGTATTTTCAAGCGGTCGAGCAGATCAAACAAATTGCTCAATCCGCAGGCAGGTCAATGGTCAGTCTGTCACTCAACTGGCTGCTGCATCACACTGCCGTCGATTGCATCATCCTCGGCGCCTCCAGCATGGAACAACTCAACCAGAACCTAGCCGCTGGGGAAGATGGCCCGCTTCCCGAGGACGTCGTGAGAGCTTGTGACCAGGTCTGGCAAGAACTGCGGGGCCCGCAGCCGGTGTACAACCGCTGAATGGTCAGTTGAAAGAACGCGGGCTACGAGGAAACAGGTTAGAACACTTCGGAGGGAAATTCCCTAGAACGATGTCGCAAAGACCTGCACACCTAAGGTTCCCAAGTGACGGATCTACAGGCTTTACGATGGCACGTGAATTGCAACATTTTCGGTGGCTCCTCTTCCTATTGAGGCTATCCCGTAGAGATATTTCTGATTTGAACCCAAGGAGGGTTCGCCCCTTGAAAATGCGTATCGCTGTTCTGTCACTCACAATTCTATGTCTGGCGTTGAGCGCTCCCGCCTTCGCTGGGGAAATCTATAACGACGGTCCGACTGATGGCTTCACCAATGCGTTCATTATTGACGGCCCAGGCGGTCCATTTGGCCAAACCATTTCCGACGGGTTTGTTGCGACCAATAGCGGCATCGCCACCACCCTTGACTTCGGTGAGTGGGTAGCCGGCGGCAGCACCCCGACGTCTATTACGTGGGCGCTCGGCACCTCGGCGTTCGCCAGCGACATAAGTAGTGGCTCCACAGCTCAAGTCGGCTTCACCTTCTTCGCTAGCAACGGCTTCGGTTTCGACGTTTACATCTCCCATGTGACGGGCCTCTCCGGCGTCTTGACAGCTGGCCAGACGTACTATCTCACCCTGGGTGGTGCCAATGACAGCTTTGGCACCCAGTTTGACGGGTGGGACCTCAACAACGGTCCCGCGTCGTGCTCCTTCGCGGTAGGTGGTGTCCCGCAAGGCGATTGTGGAGCCGGCGGGGAATCGTTCACGGTCAACGGCCCCGGCCCCGGGACGACTCCTGAGCCCAGCAGCATCATGCTGTTCGGTTCTGGCATCCTCGGCCTGGCTGGCGTACTGCGCCGCAAGCTGACCCGCTAATTAATTCCGACCCTTCGCCCACGTCTCTAACAGCCGGAGCCCAGTGCTCCGGCTTTCTTTTTTCATTGCGAACTAATCTGTGCAATGGCGCCGGGGGGCGTTCAGTGCAAAAAGCTGGAGCGATACCAGGATTGATGTATCCGCTGGTACGGGTAGAACCTGCGCTCAGTCCTGCGCGCCCGGCGTTCCTTTGCCCGTCATTCGTTCCGCGCTATGTGATTCTGTCGGCTGCTTTTGTTCTGTGTTCAGCAAAGAGGAGTACTTGCCAAGCCACAGCTCGCTCTATGAGAGATGCGAAGAACGCAGGTATAGTTCAGGGCAGACGCATCTAAATTGCTTTTGAGAGTTCAAAGCTGTGCGAGACTCTCTGGAAACCGCAGAACTGGCTCAAAGTAGACGTGAAACGAGCCACGTGATGCTCAATTTGACACTGAAGAGGTGGAGTTTGGTCCAGACGGCAATGAAACAGTCGGAAATTTCCTGCCAAACTGCCCGATAGGAATCGAAGTGGTA
>DATCCF010000054.1:0-2815 GCA_036511435.1 Terriglobales bacterium
TTTGGGAATTCTACGCGCCCTATCTCCTGCTGGACATCTCCCGCAACCGAGAATGCCGAGGCGGAGTGCATCACCACGTCAAAATGCTTCTGGCCGTTTGAAAATTCCCGCCGCCCGATTCTTTTTAGGTGGTTGCCTGGAAGCACGGTAGTGTCAAAATTCTTCGTCCCGTCGGGGAACTCATCGCGTCCCACCTTCACGGTGCCGTCTTGGAGTCTGGTAACGTCGAATTGCTTTTCTCCGTTGGTGGACTCCACAAGACCAAACGTTTCGGGGCCATTAGGAAGCTTGACAACGTTGTACTGTTTCTGCCCGCTCGGATCTTCAACACGGGCAGACTTCTCAATGCCGTCTTGGAACTGGGTAACGTCAAAGCGTTTCAACCCGCTCGAATCTTCGGTTCGGCCAATCTTTTGGGTGCCGTTAGGGAGCAGGGTAACGTCAAAATGCTTCTGCCCGTCGCTGTAAGCTTCAAGGTCGAGCTTGAAGGTGCCGTCAGGGAGCCAAGTCGCATTCGTGCCTACCGATTTTCCTGAATATTCAATACGGGCGGCCCGTCTAGTACCGTGACCGTGTGATTTTGTAGCCAAACTTCTGGCGCGCCTGCTTGCGAGTAAAGTTCCACTGGATCGTGACTCGGTCGCGATTCACGCGGCGGTTCCATGCCCGAGTCTCCTTCCGCAGAGAAGGCCGATCCCCAATCCGGCGTCGGCCCAAGCATTGCCGGGAGAACAGGCTGATCGCGATCTCCGCCTGGTTTAACCAACTGCCGTGCTTCGGGGTGTAGTGCACGGTGAACCGATTCCACAGCCAATCGCCTGCTTCCGCACCAAAGCGTTCGACGACCGCCTTGCGGGTGTGCGAACTCAGATTGTCCATCACCAGATGGATGGTATCGGCCTCCGGATAACCCGCAGCAATGTCCAGCAGATAATCGGCAAACTCGGGCGACGAGCGGTCGTTCGTCACCTTGCTGAAATGGCGTCCCGCCTTGGGCTGGACGCCGCAGAACACATTGGCCGTTCCGCAGCGCCGATATTCGGCATCCCGGCGGGCTACGCGTCCCGGCCGCATCGCTACCGGAGACCGGACTTCCTGATGCAACACCACCGGCTTTTCGTCGATGCACACCACTGGTTCGCGCGCCGAGAGCGGTTTTTCATAGACGGCCAGCACATCCTCCATGCGCGCGATGTATTCCTCATCGAGTTCGGCCACGCACCACATTTTTTTCCCGCCACGGTTTCAGGTCGTGGCTTTCGAGCAGGATGCGGACCGTCTCTCGTCCCACTCGCGGAACTAGTTTGCGCTTCACCGCTTCGTCCGCCAGCAGGCGCACCGTCCACCGCGCCCGCCCTTCCGGCGGCGGACTGCAGACCAGGGCCACGATGCGCTGCCGCTGTCGGGCATCCAACCGCGCTTCTTTCCCCGGCCGCGCCCGTTCGTACAAGGCCCCTTCCAGCCCGCCTTGCTGATAGCGCTGGCTGGTCAGCCACACCGTCTTCGGGGTCAACCCAACGTTGCGGGCTACCGTGCGAATCGCTTGCCCATCCGCCAGTTGCCGCAGCACCAAGGCGCGCAACACGGTTCGTACCGGCTGCAGACCGCCACTCAACAAGTCATCCAATTGCCGTTGCTCCGACTTGGACAACCGGATCTGAACCTTCCTGCCATCTCCCATGTCGCAGCAATACGCCCGGACCTATTCGTCGACAAGTATCTACATGTATTACTATTCATGTGGTCATGGTACTAGTGGCCTGTCGCGAAGTAACCATTACTATGCTATCAGCATCTAAGTTGCCATGGCCACCGGCAGCGAACTCTTGCTCACTGAACAACAGCATTCCGACCTATGCCGCATCGCCCAGTCTCGCTCCCTGCCCGCCGGATACGTGTTTCGCGCCAAGTTGATCCTGATGCTGGCAGAGGGCGCGTCCTTCAACGCGATCAAGCGACAGCTCCAAACCACGGCGCCGACGATCATTCGCTGGAAGCAACGCTTCCGGCAATACGGACTGGATGGACTGGACACCTATCATCCCGGCCAAAAGCCCAGGGTGCTGACCCCGGCTCTGCGCGCCCGGATCCTGTCCGCCACACGCAGAAAGCCGAGCGACGGATCCACGCACTGGAGTTGCCGCAAGCTGGCCGCTACACTGGGCGTCAGCAAAGACGTCGTCCATCGCGTCTGGAAAGAAGCTGGCCTGAAGCCGCACCGTCTGGAACGTTACATGGCCAGCAACGATCCGGAGTTCGAAGCCAAAGCGGCGGACATCCTCGGACTCTATTTAAACCCGCCGCAACATGCCGCCGTGTTCTGCGTCGATGAGAAGACCGCCATTCAAGCCCTGGACCGTCTCGATCCAGTCTTGCCGCTCTCGCCGGGACGCGCCGAACGCCACGGCTTCGAGTACTACCGCCACGGAACCCTCTCCTTGTATGCGGCGCTGAATACCGCCACCGGCCGCGTCCACGGCAAAACTGCCGCCCACCACACCAGCCGTGAGTTCGTCGCCTTTTTGGAAGAGGTCGTCTCCCTGTGCCCGCCCCGGCAAGAGATTCACATCATTCTGGACAACCTCTCCGCGCACAAGACTCAGGCGGTGCGCGACTTCCTCCAGCAGCATCCCCGAGTCCGGTTTCACTTCACGCCCACTTACTCGTCCTGGCTCAACCAGGTCGAAATCTGGTTTGCCAAGATCGAACGCGACGTCATCGCGCGCGGCATCTTCACCTCGGTACCCGATCTGGCTCGCAAACTCCGCCGTTACATCAACGCTTATTCCGCCCATGCCCGGCCCATGCAGTGGAA
>DATCCF010000055.1:0-29986 GCA_036511435.1 Terriglobales bacterium
AGCGCTGGCGCAGGCAAGTCTGCGTTCACTACTAAGCTGGTTGGATCATAACGGAAAGCCGTGTTGTATGAATTCCTATTGATGCGCAGAATATTAGTGACATTTTCCTTTTCTTTGTCATCACGAGCGTAGCGAGGGATCGGCTTTTGTGTGGATCCGCCAACCAGCCACGTCGCTGTAGATGAACTTTACTTCAGACTAACCCCTTCCTCTATACCAAATTAGTAAATAGCGTGATGGCAGGAGTGATGGTAAGTTGAAGGCGGCGAGATCTCCCGACAACACAGGATGGCAAGAGCGTTTTCGGACGATTTGCGGCGCCGGATTCTGCAGGCGTACGAGCATGGAGAAGGAACGCAGCCGCAGCTGGCGCGGCGCTTTCGGGTCAGTCTGGGCTATGTGCCGAAGATTGTTCGGCAGTGGCGGCGCACCGGGAAGATGGAGCGTATCCCGCATCGGCCGGGACGCAAGCCGAAGTTCACCGAGGCCATTCGCGAGCGCCTGCGAAGCTGGCTGAAGCAGCAGCCCGACCTGACGCTGGCGGAGTTGCAGGAAAAGCTTCGCCAGGAAGCGCAGCTTGGGGTGAGCCTGCCTTCGTTGTGGACGGTGCTGGGGAAGATGGGTTGGCGTCTAAAAAAAAGTCGCTCCACGCCCGGGAGCGGGACACGCAAGCGAACCGGCAACGGAAGGGCAGCGTTCCTGGAAAAACTGCGTACCATCGCGCCGGAAAAACTGATATTCCTGGACGAAAGCGGAGTGACGACGCAGATGACCCGGGCGTGGGGACGAGCCCCGAAAGGGGAGCGGATCGCGGAGACCACCCCCCAAGGCCACTGGAAGGTGTTGACCACGCTGGGAGCGATGAGCGTGCGCGGCATGGAGGCGGTCATGACCATCGAAGCGGCCACCGATGGCGAGGTCTTTGGCGCCTATGTGGAGCAGGTACTGTGCCCCAAACTGCAATCCGGCGATGTGGTGGTCATGGATAATCTGTCGGCGCACAAGGTGCGGGGAATCCGCGAGCTGATCGCGGCTCAGGGCGCCGAGCTGCTCTACCTGCCGCCGTACTCGCCGGACCTGAACCCCATTGAGAAGGCCTGGTTCAAGCTCAAACAGTTCTTGCGTGCCGCCAAAGCTCGCACCGCAGAAGCTCTGGAGCAGGCCATCACCGAAGCTCTCAAAACCATTACCGCAGAGAACGCTGCTGCCTGGTTCCACCACTGCGGCTATAGATTACGGAATTAGCTAAAATGCTCTAAGTGTTCTTTCTTATTGGGCTGAGAACCTCTGGCGAAGCAGTCACTGAACTTCGGGTACAGTTGCGGTTATTTAGTGGCCCGATCTTCAAAGAGACTGTGGTAATTTTCTATTGCCGCGCTGTCTCGGGCGCGATAGGAACAGCGCCAGGCGCCGCGGTGCTGAATTTTCCGGGAGAGACTGATTCAGTTGGGCCGGGCTTGCTGATAGTCGAAGATGCCCAGCGCCCGGCGTGCTGCCGGGGACGCGCCTCAAGGTTTATGAACATCCGGCAGCGATGACTGCCCGCCATTCAAATCGAATGCGTACACTCTGGAATCCCAAGACCCGGTGTAGAGAACGCCGTTAGCGACGGCCGGCGACGATACCACAAAACTCGCCGTCGCGAACCGCCACAGGAGTGCTCCCGTGCCGGCGTCCAAGCCATACACGTAACCGTCTTCGGACCCAACGTATACGACACCATTGGCTACCGCTGGCCAAGAATGCACAAAAAAACCCGTAGTGTAGTGCCACAGGAGCGTTCCCGTGCGCGCATTCAGAGCGTACACGTTGTGGTCATCGGATCCTACGTATACCACTCCGTTGGCCACTGCCGGTGAGGACTCGACCATATGCTCCGTCGCATACTGCCATAGGAGCGCTCCCGTGCTGGCATTCAGCGCGTACACCCGGTTGTCATCGGATCCTACGTAAACCACACCATTAGCGACTACCGGCGAAGAATACACCCCATCGCCCGTCATGTACTTCCACTGGAGTGTTCCCGTGGTGGCGCTCAACGCATACACATTTCCATCAAAAGATCCGACATACACCACTCCACCGGCCACGGCCGGCGAAGATACGACAGCGCTCGCCGTCTTGTACTTCCAACGGAGGGCTCCCGTGGCAGCGTCCAAGGCATACACATTGTTGTCGGTGGAGCCGATGTAAACCACCGCATTGACGACTGCAGGCGAGGAGAAGACACTGCTCCCGGTCGCGTACCTCCACAGGAGGACTCCGGTGCTGGCATTCAGTGCGTATACCTGGTTGTCCTTGGATCCTACGTAAACCACACCATTAGCGACCGCCGGCGAAGAATACACCCCATCGCCCGTCATGTACTTCCACCGGAGGGTTCCCGTGGTGGCACTCAACGCATACACGTTTCCATCAAAAGATCCGACATGCACCACTCCATCGGCCACGGCCGGCGAAGACGACACGGCACCACCGGTGGTGAACGTCCAATGCAGACCGAGGTTTCCCACCGTCCCGGGGCTCAGAACAAACTCATACGGGTTATAACCTGTGTGGCAGGGCGCAAAACCAAACTGTGCCCAATCTATAACCGACTTTATGGGCGGTGCGGGACACGGCAGGCTGGGCGATGGAACCACTTGTTGAGCCGTGGCAATAGAGCAAATTATCATCAGCAGACCCAAAGAGCAGGTAGTTGTGATCTTCATAAGCCACCTTATCCAAAATAAGGGAAGCGACGGCGATCAATGCGCGGCCACGGCATCGGAGACCGGAACCGGCGTCGCGGCTCTTAACTGATCAAGCCATGCGAGCACACTGGTCAATGGAACCTTGTCGTCCTTCGTCTGGATCGATGCCGAGACATCGGAATAGAACTGCAAGACGTTGTCGCGTAACTCGGGCGTCGTATGGTCGAACTTGCTCTTGGCCAATTGACCCAGCAACTTTGCGTAAGTCTCGTCCGTGAGGGAGTATTCGCCTTCCTTGGTCGGATTGCCGCTGTCAAGGTCAGCATCGGGCAGCACGAGCGAGTCAGTGCGCACTTCCTCGAGGAAGGCCCGGTATCGATCGACAGTCGTGTTGATGCTCTTGATGTACAGATCCTCGGTTTGCGGAGTCGGGCTCTTGAACCCCAGACCTTTGAAGGGACCAATTCTCGGCATGAATCGCAAGAGCGTTGACATGATCCGCGTGTGCAATCCGGGTTTCACGTAATCCTTGCCCCACTCCTTTTCATAACTGGAGCGGGAAAGACGGTAGAGAAACTTTTGTTTAGCGAAATTGGGGGTTTCGCGCATCAGTTCCTTCTTGTGGGTCTGCAGCGCGACGCTGGGTCATTTCCGGGATCAGCTGGCTGACCGAGTAGCGATACGAGCCGATCGCCAGGTCTTCGCGGGGCAGCACGTCTTTCAACTGCACTCCGTACACCATGGGAAAGACCCGTTCCAGCAGGGACTTGGATACTTGAAATCCAATGAACTCGTGGTACTGCTGCGAGGCGTAACGATTCTTCTCGACCTGCACCGTGTCAAACCCAAACTCTGTTTTCAAATGCGCTGCCTTGTCCTGGGCATAGCGGATTGATGCGCCAAACTTCGCTTGCAGCTTCGGATATCCCAGGGCGACTGCGTGGTTGACCGCGGGGTGGCCGGCGATGTCCGACGCATAGTGGGACAGTGCGCCCAGCGCAAATGCGTACTCATTTGCATCGTTACTCTGCGCCAGCAGTTCTCGAACGAAGTCTCCGCTACGAACGTAGTGCACCAGGTTGCTGAATTCGACACTGCCGAAGGGATAGTAGCCAAGGTCCTGTATGACCGCCCCGCCATAAGCGTAGGCATGAGCTTCCTTGATCTGCTCTTCGGAGAGCCCAGGATAGCGCTTGAGGATGAGTGGATTGATCTGGTCCGTCCACAGCAAGTCAACGATCTCCTCGTGGGTCAGCACGGAGTACGCTGACATACCGCCGCTACACATCAGCGTCACCAGCAACAATGCCAGCAGGCGAATCGAGAGTGTTCGGAAGTTGTTTGCTTTCACGTTTCTCACGGCTAGCCAACCGTCCATGCCGGATCCGGGTTGTATTCGCTCATCGTGCACACAGCTCCTCGCCATGGATATCGAGATTCTCCTGACACATTATTCGTCTCCGTTACGGCCTGCCGACGTGAATGTTCGAGAGCGAACTAAGCAGCCCAAAAATATTCAGCAGCCATAACACTACGGCTATGACGACCACAGCATTCAGGATCGACTTAATAGAACTCGCCATGGGGATGAAGCGATTCACCAGCCACAGAAGGACCCCGACGACGATCAGGACCAGGACAACTTGAAGTAACGGCATGCTCTTTTACCTTTCTCTATTTTCCGGTAGAGGCTGTTTTCTGTTTGCGCTCCTGCTGTTTAAGAGCACTTTTCTTTGGGGCGATGTCGCCGATGGGTCAAACAGGGTGTGAACACTCCCGTTGCGAGTAACGGGGCCCTGATGCAAGTCAGTGAAGCTGAGGGTCAAAACGCCGACTGGGGTATTCAGGTAACTGCGGAGCCCTCGGAAGGAGTACCGCTACGCCCATGCCCAGCTTGATCAAGCAAAGCTTACCCCAACTGTTCCAAGTTTACACGGGAGCAGAATCCCTTGTCTGTTCATATATGCTCACATTTCGAGTTCCCCACGAGGGAGCAAAATAAACTCGACCGGAGTTCAGCCCTCCTGCATCCAACTTGGTATTGAACTATGTCACCCATCTCGCAGCAATAATCCTCCTCGCATGTCCCTGTTACTCGGGCTCGCCTGGGCCTGACCCGCTGTCCTCTGCAAGCGATCTCATGAAGGATGTGGTTGCGAATGAATTGACTGACAGGACACAACAAAGTAACTGGATGTACCGCGTCAGTAAGGTAGTCGAGCAGCAGACATTGACCCAACTTGAAGTTGAAACGAAAGACGGGCCGGTGCACCGTCTGCTTGCAATCAACGAGGTACCGCTGGATTCAGGCCAGCGAAAGCAGGAGACAGTACGGCTGGAGCAACTCGTTCGTGACCCCAGTCAGCAACTTGCCATCAAGAAACAGTACGATGCGGACGAACGCCGGCTGGAGAACCTGGTACGTCTGTTACCGAGCGCCTTCGTGTATCAGTACGACGGCTGGGATGGCCCCTATCAGCGGCTCAACTTTCGGCCTGACCCGGCATTTGTCCCGCCTACAATGGAGTCCAAAGCTCTCCAGAGCATGGCTGGAACGATCCTGGTCGATCCCCAACAGAAACGGCTGGCGCACTTGAGCGGGCATTTGGTGGAAAACGTGGATTTTGGTTTCGGGATTCTCGGGCGGCTGGCCAAGGGCGGCACGTTTGAAATTGAGCGAACCCAAGTCAGCCCGTCCCATTGGAAGACCCATCTGGTCGATATTCACGTTGATGGGCGAATGCTGCTGTTCAAGACCATCACCAAGCAGCAACATGAGACGCGGTCTGACTTTGAACCAGTGTCGCAAGACCTCGATCTGAGGCAGGCGGAAGAACTCCTGCAGTCGCGGCCGGATTACCAGGCGCTTGCAGTTCACCCTATACCGCTACGTTAAAGGTGTTGCGAGCTGTTCGGCTTCTCCGAGCTCAAACTACAATTAGCCGTTCGTGTGTGACCTTCTCAAAGCGACCCTGTGTGCGGCACGTTTTTTCTTCTTCTTGGCGCTCACGGCATCCGCGCGCTTATCGACGACGCGATGGGGAGAATTCTGTCTTGGGTCCGTTTGCGTCTTTGCAGGCGTTGCAGTTGGTACCGGGATTTCTATTACTGGGGCGACCATCTTTTTCTCCTTTGACGTACGTATGACGCGTGCGCATAAACGCTTGTTCTGCTTGACCTTCTGCGCTAGTTCGTAAAACTCCTTAGCTTGTCTGTGACTCGCCTTCGCTTGCCAATTGCGCAAGCTCCCCGAGACTTCTCAGTGGGCACAAAACGAAACAAGGCGCCTCCTTTCTTAGACCTCTGCGTCCGGCCGTGCCCCTAAAGTGCAGACCTCTCCAGGCCCCGGGCGGGATAGATCTTTACCTCGAAACGCTGATTGCAATACCGACGGTAGGATACCTCCGATTGTACATGTAGTACCCATTATCGACGTAGACCACGTAAACTTCGTCGGTTTCGTACCAGTTGTTGGACCAGTACTCTGGCCACGGATCAACCAGACTGAACCAAAAGCCGTTGTACTGGAAGCGCGGGAAGCCGCCAACAACCATATAGGGCTGGCTGTAGATGACGAACCCGTGGTCCCGGCCAAAATAGCCATTGTAACGGTCGTCAGGGATGCGGTAGCCGTTGTAGCCGCCGCGTTGCTGCCAACTGCGGTGGTCCGACTGCCAGTTTTGTGATCGATGTCCCTGCCAGGCTACCTGCTGTTGCTGCCGCTGTTGTTGGGTGTGGTGTGCCGGCTGCTGGACGCCCTGCCGCTGGGCCTGCTGTTGCTGGTGCTGCTGTTTGTTTTGGTTCTGCTGCTGGGCATGCTGCTGTGGCTGCTGCTGTTTCTGTCGGTTCTGCTGCTGGGCATGCTGCTGCGGCTGCTGCTGTTTCTGTCGGTTCTGCTGCTGGGCATGCTGTTGTGGCTGCTGCTGTTTCTGTTGGTTCTGCTGCTGGGCATGCTGTTGTGGCTGCTGCTGTTTCTGTTGGTTCTGCTGTTGAGCATGTTGCTGTGGCTGAGCATGCTGCTGTGGCTGAGCATGCTGCTGTGGCTGAGCATGCTGTTGTGGCTGAGCATGCTGTTGCTGTGGCTGAGCATGCTGCTGTTGTGGCTTGGCTTCTCCTTGTCCTTGCTGTGCGAAGGCAGGAACAACGGTTCCGAGAGAAAGAAACAGGACTGCTGTTCCGAGAGTTACAAATGCTTTCATTGGTATTGCCTCAACTACAGACTAAGCGCAGGGGCAATGATTAACTGTCTCCTTTTGACCGGCTTTGCCGGACGCCATCCCAGACCGCACTCAGGCTGTCAGGAACCCATCCGTTTTGGAACAGCCGGAAGCGTGATTTCCAGGCGCGTGGAATGAGAGGTTTAACCTGGATTATTCATGAATGTGAGTTGTCATCCTGAGTGTCACATGGGCCTGCGGCCCACCCATAGGGATGAACATCACGCTACCAAGCCTTTACTGAAAGGAAAGGACTTAGAGCGTGATCTTCGACGGAGCGGAGCGCCCGCAAAGAATTTCCGACTCGCTGCTTTGCGGGGTCCCCAACGAGCGCCGCCTTTGCGCTCGTTGGGGTGATTGTGCGGGTCGGGCGGGCGCGCAGTCGAAGAGCCTGTCCCGAGCGAAGTCGAGGGAACCCCTATAGCTGCGAGAAATCACAGTGTGGCCGCGTGCCGCAAGCAACAAGTTTGAGATTCCTGGCGACCAAAGGGGTCCTTCGACTCCTCGCTGCGCTCGTCACTCAGGATGACACCCAAAAAACTACGTGGCTCATGAATAATTCAGTTTAAGGGGTGCCTGGCGGGTCCTTTTATTCTCGGATTTGTTCCAGTGCCTGTGCCACGCAACGCGGACGTCTAAACAGCGAACGAGATTAGTAGGCAAACACACCGCGAAGGAAAAAGGGGAAATGGGTCCGCGATCCGGGGTCCGGGCGCCTTGCCCTCAGCCGTCGCTTAGAGTCGGAACGTCAGCTCGTGAGGAAGAAGTGAAACAACGGGTCACGCGGACGTGATTGGCAAACGTCTGGAAATAGGATTGGCCGTAAGCCTGTTTCCGTTTATCCTTCTCATCAAGAAGCAGCCGCAGTCCGATTGCGATCAAGGTAGCATGAGGTGAGTGGGCCTGTGGCATCAGCCGAACTCAGCGACGGGACTCACAGTGATAGCAGTCACTGACGAAAATCGATCCCGCCCGTCAATATAGATCGATGTGTGTCTTACGCTTGCGAGAGTCTACCGTCATGAACCACGCCGTCGAGCGACTGCGATTGTCGATTTTGTTCTTTCCTCTCACTGCTGCTCTCTTAGTATCCGGGTGCACAAACAAAGTTCCGGTGGGAAGCGGTTCCGGAGGTCGTCCACCGGCACCCGTGGTCGTGGCTAGTGTGGAGCAGCGAGACATTCCGGTTCAGATTAAGGCCATCGGCAACGTTGAAGCGTACCAGACCGTGCAGATCAGGTCCCAAGTCAATGGTCAAATCCAGAAAATTTTCTTCAAAGAAGGAGAAGATGTGCGCCAGGGCCAGCCGCTGTTTCAGCTCGACAAACGGCCCTTCCAGGCGGACCTTGAAAAAGCCATTGGCCAGATGAAGCACGATCAAGCGCAGGCGGAGAATTCCCGGATTCAGATAGAGCGCTACGCCGGTCTGGAAAAAGAAGGCATTGTCTCCCATGAACAGGGTGGTCTATTGAATGCCCAGGCAAAGGCCGATGCGTCTGCGGTGGAGGCAGACCAGGCCGCCGTCGACGCCGCTCGCGTGCAACTGCAGTACACCGATATCGTTGCTCCCATCAACGCACGCGCTGGCGCACTAATGATCAATCTCGGCAATCTAGTGAAGGCGAACGATACCCCGTATCTGGTGCAGTTGAACCAAGTCACTCCGATCTATGTCACCTTTTTTGTGCCCGAAGCCAATCTGGACCGTGTGCGACAGCGCTTCTCCGCTGGACAGCTCAAAGTTCTGGCTTATCCCAAGGGACAATCGGACGGTCCGGTGGAGGGCCGGTTGACGTTCATCGACAATGGAGTGGACACAACGACCGGTATGTTCAAGCTGAAAGCCACGTTTCAGAACAAGGACCAACGGCTGTGGCCAGGTCAATTCGTGGATGTTGCGTTGGAGCTCTCGACACAGAAGAATGCTGTCGTAGTCCCGACAAAGGCGATTCAAACCGGACAACAAGGCGAATACGTGTATGTCGTCAGAACGGACAGCACGGCTGAATCGCGCCCGGTAAAGGTGGCGGGGGTGTATCAGAATCTGACCGTGATTTCGGACGGATTGAACGCAGGCGAGCACGTGATTGTGGACGGCCAGTTGCGCGTGGCCCCTAACGCAAAAGTGGTAGTGCAGAGCAGCGTGCCCGGAACGCAGACGGATTCGCCTGCTGCCAAGGGTCCTGCCGGAGGCGGACTGTGAGCATCTCCGAGATCTTCATCAAGCGGCCCATTATGACCACCTTGGTCATGGCCGCGATTTTGATCTTCGGTGTCTTCGCTTATCAACTGTTGCCCGTCAGCGACCTGCCGAACGTGGACTTTCCCACCATTTTAGTGAGCGCTTCTCTTCCTGGCGCGAGTCCGGACACGATGGCTTCTTCCGTTGCCACTCCGCTGGAAAAGCAATTCTCCACCATCGCCGGCATTGACTCGATGACGTCCACGAATTCTCTTGGGCAAACCAACATCACCATTCAGTTCAGCCTCAAGCGGAGCCTCGATGGTGCTGCATTGGACGTCCAGGCAGCCATCACAGCGGCTGGAGGCCAATTGCCTCCGCAAATGCCAACCCCACCGACTTTCCAGAAAGTGAATCCTGCCGATTCGCCCATCCTTTATCTGGCGCTGAGTTCACCGACGATGAAGCTCTCCGACATCGACGAGGCCGCAGAAACCACCATTGCCCAGAACGTCTCCATGGTGAACGGCGTGGCGCAGGTGCAGGTGTATGGAGCGCAGAAATATGCAATGCGGGCGCAGCTCGATCCGAGCGCTCTGGCTTCACGCCAGATAGGGATCGACGAAGTCAGTGCAGCGCTGCAATCGGGGAATACCAACCTTCCCACCGGCACACTTTATGGACAGAACCATACGTTCACGATTCTGTCCAACGGGCAGCGCATGAATGCTCTGCAGTTCGGGCCAATGGTGGTCGCCTATCGGAACGGCTCCCCGGTTCGCCTGAGCGAGCTCGGCCGCGTGATTGACAGTGTGCAGAACGACAAGACCGCGAGTTGGTTTAACGGGACTCGGGCCATCGTTCTGGCAATTCAGAAGCAGCCGGGGACCAACACCGTTGCAGTAGTAGACAGCATCAAGAAGCTGCTGCCCAGACTGGAAGAGCATATTCCTGCCGCGGTCCGAATCGACACGCTGTATGACCGCTCTGTCTCCATTCGTGCCTCGGTCAACGACGTAAAGTTCACCCTGCTGCTGACCGTTGCTCTGGTCATCATGGTGATCTTCGTCTTCCTGCGAAACATTTCCGCCACCATCATCCCGTCTCTGGCTTTGCCCATGTCCATCATCGGCACCTTTTCGATTATGTACCTGCTGGGCTATAGCATCGACAATCTTTCCCTGATGGCACTGACGTTGTCAGTGGGATTTGTTGTGGACGACGCCATCGTGATGTTGGAGAACATTGTTCGCCACATGGAGTCGGGGAAACGGCCCCTACAGGCCGCAATGGATGGCGCCGGCGAGATTGGCTTCACCATTCTCTCGATGACGCTGTCGCTGGCCGCCGTCTTTATTCCGCTGTTGTTCATGGGTGGAATCATCGGCCGTTTGCTGCATGAATTTGCGGTCACGATCGGCGCCGCGATCCTGGTTTCGGGATTCGTATCGCTGACCCTGACCCCGATGCTCTGTAGCCGGTTCCTCCGTCACCAGGAGCAGTCGGGCCACGGACGGCTCTTCAATTTCGGCGAGCAGGTCTTCGCTGGGTGGTTGCGTGGTTACAACCGGAGTCTGAAGGCGGTCCTGCGGCACAAGTTCGCAACCCTGATGGTATCTTTCGTTCTGATCGGGCTGACGTTTTATCTGTACACGATCTCGAAGACTGGATTTATTCCAGACGAAGATCAGGGCCTGGTCTTCGCGTTCACCGAAGCCCAACAGGGGATTGCATTTCAGGACATGATGCAATTGCAGCAAAAGGTGGCCGACGTTGTGCGGTTCGACCCCAACGTCATGAACACCATGTCTTCGATCGGCAATCCCATCAATCAGGGTCGCATCTTCTTTCGGCTGAAGGACAAGAAGGACCGCGTCAATCACATGAGCGCGATGCAGGTCATTCAGGAACTTCGTCCGAAGGTATCGCAGATTCCCGGCCTGAATGTGTTCATGCAAATTCCGCCGACCATCCGTATCGGCGGGTCTCTGACCAAGTCACAATATCAGTACACCCTGCAATCGCCCGACACGACGGAACTTTACCGGGATGCGCCCAAGCTGGAGAGTGCTCTCCGCGCCCTTCCGCAATTGCAGGACGTTACCAGCGACTTGCAGGTGAACAACCCGCAGCTCACCGTGGAAGTCGACCACGATAAAGCTTACGCACTCGGGTTGACGCCGGCCCAGATTTCCGATGCTCTCTATTCCGCATACGGTACCCGCCAGATCAGCACTATATACACGCCCAACAATGAGTACTACGTCATCGTAGAATTGTTGCCGGAATTCCAGAACAATCCCGACAAGCTTTCCCTTCTCTACGTCCGCTCCAGCGGAGGGAAAATGATTCCGCTCGACACCGTCGCGAAGCTGGTACCTTCAGTTGGTCCCCTCACGGTGAATCACCTGGGCCAGTTGCCGGCTGCAACCATCAGCTTCAACCTCAAGCCCGGAACAGCGCTGGGCGACGCCACAAAACTGGTCGAGCGCGAGGCCAATCGAGTACTCCCCGGAGATATCCAACGCACGTTCCAGGGGACGGCTCAAGCTTTCCAAAACTCATTCACCGGCATGGGCCTGTTGCTGCTGGCGGCGATTCTGGTGATTTACATCATTCTTGGAATTCTGTATGAGAGCTTCATTCATCCCCTGACCATTCTCTCCGGTCTGCCTTCAGCCGGCGTCGGCGCGCTCCTCACTCTCAACCTCTTCCACCAGGAGCTGAATCTCTACTCGTTCGTGGGGATCATCATGCTGATCGGCATCGTCAAGAAGAATGCCATCATGATGATTGACTTCGCCTTGGAGGCAGAACGGACAGAAGGAAAGAGCCCGGAGGAAGCCATTTATCAGGGCGCGCTCGTCCGGTTCCGTCCAATTATGATGACCACCATGGCGGCCCTGATGGGAACGCTGCCCATTGCAATCGGCTTTGGCACGGGCGCAGACTCGCGGCGAGGTTTGGGCCTGGCGGTAGTGGGTGGTCTGCTCTTTTCGCAGATCGTAACGCTTTACATCACACCGGTTTACTACGTATACCTCGATAAGCTACAGGCAAAGTTCCGGCAGCGGCCTGGTGGACGAAAAGCTGAAACCGGTACGGAGGACAGGCTCAACGACGTTGCTTTGGTGGGACATAACCACTAAGGGTTCGCGCTCATCTTCCAAGAACTGCTGAAGCAAATGAATACAAGAAAGTCACGCGCAGGCTATTACCCTCTCCCAATCTCCGTTGCAAACTGAAGAATAATGAGTCGGTTGCATACTGCATCCCCAAAGGCATGGCGTAACATCCGTGACCCACACAAGGTTGATCGTGCAAAAAGTTCTCGGGTGTCACGTAATCGGCGGGCCGTCTCGATCTTCCGGAGGCGCAGCGGGTTGCACTGTCAGCAACGCTGCCTGCGGTTGGTAGTGCAAAGTTCCAGCGATGGTTTGCGGTTGACTCATGGCCGTTGTGCTCCGGGATGCGTGGAGTGGCCCAATCGCGCGCCCGCAGCCGAATTCCGGCCTCCCCTATGGCGTTGCGTTAAAGTAATTGCAATTGCCCTATTCTGCATATTTTCCAGCTTCTTGCAAGCCTTTAGGCGCCCTCCTCTCTCCAGAGTCGCTTTAGTCTGTTGATTAGCACCGCATCAGATGTGTTTACCGCTGGCACATCTGCAGCTCGGACGGGCGCAGGCGATGATGGGCGACCAGGCAGCCGCGCGCAAGTCGCATCAGGATCATCACAGTGCGGCCACGCGCCGTTGCAGCAGTAGAAAGTACAGCGCCATCAGAATCAGCAGCAATCCGTTCACGCTCAGCACCACGGGTGCCGTAAACACCGGGACGAGCCAGCCCGACATCAGGTTCCCCATGGGCATACCTCCGCGGAACGCACAGTTGTAGACGCTCATCACGCGTCCGCGCATTTCGTTGGTCGTAATCAACTGCACCAGCGAAGTCACAGTAGCGAACACGGCCATCATGGAAGCACCCACGATCGCCAGCATGGTATAGCTCAGCGGCAACGCTCGCGAGAGCGAAAAGCCCGCGATCGCGGCGCCAAGGCAAATGAGCCCTATAATGGCAAACCGCCCTTTGTGGCGGATGTTACCCATCGCCGCAACCGCCAGCGAGCCGCAGATGGAACCCAGTCCCATAAGCGAAAGCAGATTGCCGTAAGTTCCCGGACCCCGATGAAAGATGTCTTTGACGAACACCGGAATATAGGTCCGCATCGGCATGGCCAGCGCAGTCATGCAGAACGCGAGCACGATAAGTGCCTCCATGGAACCCTGCTTGCGAACGAACTTGATGCCCTCCTTGAGGCTGGTGAACATCGACTCGCCGGTACTCACCGGCAGGAAGCGGGTTGTGATCAGCAAGAGCGAAACGATGGGCGCAAGGAAAGAAAGCGCGTTCAACCCAAAGCACCATTTTTCGCCCACCTTCGCCAAAGCTATCCCGGCGAGCGCAGGACCAATCGTTACCGCTAGGTTGAACTGAATCGAATTCAGCGCAATGGCGTTCGGCATGTCCTCCCGGTCTACCAACGTGGGAATCAGCGCCGAGTACGCTGGACCGCCAAAAGCCTGGGCCAAGCCGGACATAAACGACAGACAAAGGATGGGCCAGACGTGGGTCAGCCCGGTGGCTACCAGAACGGTGAGGATCGTCGCGCTCGCCATCTGCACGTACTGGGAGGCGAGCAGGACCTTGCGTCGCTCAATCCGGTCGGCCACCACCCCGCCGATCAGCGAGAAGAGGAAGATGGGAATGCCGCCCAGAAACTGGTCGAGCGCGAGCAAGAAGGCGGAATGGCTCAGGCGATAGATGAGCCAGCCCTGCGCCACGATCTGCATCCAGGTGCCAATGCTAGACATACAGGCGCCGAACCACATCAAACGGAAATCACGATATTGAAATGCTTTGAATACTCTGCCAAACGTTGACGTCTGCATGTGCTCCGGGTGTCTCTGTCGTCCGGACTCTATCTTCGCACGGACACACGCCCCGGCCCTTCCATGACCGGTCAGTCACTCAGCGATTTGGTTGGCATGGGTGTGGATGTGGCTGAACCCGGTCCCGCAGCAGTTGCGCCCGAGTCGATTCGCATATGCCGACTTCTTGCCATCGGTTACAAGCGCAGACTTGAAAATCATTCCCGCAGGACCTCCGTCGCGGTTTTTTGTGAACTCTGGCCGTCATGCTTTGCACATAGCCGCGAAAGCCGGCCTTCTTGGGTAGCGCCGGCGACCGTGCCGCTCATGAACAACGTGGCCAGAATTGTTGCCGCCAAGAACCGGACGAAATTGCAGGGTTTTCAGTCCGACGCTGAGTCCCGGAGGCCCCTCTCCAGGATAGGGGCTCTTCGACCGCGCTCGATCGCTTCGCTCAGAATGACAACCGTAAGAATTACGGCAGTACGAATGGCAGCAGCGAGGATGACCGGATCGCTCGCTAAATGTACGTGAGATCTCTACTCTGCTGGCGGCGGATACGGCCCGCGATAGCCGATCTGGTGTGAGATGCGTCGGGCTGCGTCCTTCACCATCTCCGCCAGTCGAGGCACATCGTCACGCGGCACGGCGTTGATGGTCCCGGTGGAAGCGACGCTGGCTTCGACAACGCCCTGGCTGTTAAAGATGGCTGCTCCCACGCAGCGCGCACCCAGACTGTTCTCCTCGTCATCCACGGCATAGCCCAACTGGCGAACTCGCTCGAACTCTTTCATCAGCTTGGGCACACTGGTGATGGTATGCGGTGTCAGTTTCTTCAGTCCACGCTGGCGGATGATCGCTTCCCGCTCTTCCGACTTAAGGTAGGCAAGCAGCGCCTTGCCCACAGCGGTCGAATGCACTTCCATGCGCCGGCCGATCCAGGTGTCCATCTTGATAAAGCCGGGCGCCTCCACCTTCCCCACGTACACCGCTTCACCGTGGTCGAGGATGGCCAGGTGGGTTGTGATGTGGATCTGATCGACCAGGTGTTTCATGATCGGGAGTGCCGCTTCGCGCACATCTACCCCGCTCAGGGCGGCGCGCGACAGGCTCAGCACCTTCATGCCGAGCCGGTATTTGCCATCTTCCTGGTCGCGGCGGAGGTAGCCGTGCTGCTCCAAGGTGCGCAAAATATAGCTGGCTGAGCTCTTGGGAATTTTGAGCTTGCGGCTGAAATCGGCATTCGACATGCCGCCCTCGCGCTGGCCGGCCGCTTCCAGGATCAGCAGCGTACGCTCTACCGCCGTCGAGGGGCTCTCAATTTGACGCGCCATACGTCCAGTCTAACAGTTATTCGACATGGTGAATATGAGTTCATAATCCCGGCCATGGCCAAGCTACGCCTGAAACAGGCTGCGGAAAAACTCTGTGCAAAACCCGTGGAGTGTACTTCTTGGTGGAAGCCCCCGCATTTATGCGGGGGCAGGAGCGCTTCAGCGCTCCGGAAAACGTCGCGGCTTTGATCGCGCGCTTTAGCGCCGGGGATCGAGAAATCCCGGGGCTAAAGGGGGGTGTGAGAACTGTGTCGTCCCTACGGGACTCGGATCTATTTCCCACTTTACCCAGCACTCCGCCTGCGGCTCCGTGCTGGGCTAAACTGAGCCGCGCCTACGGCGCTGGATTTTCCGCTGGCAAATTCCACTGGCAAATACCAAGTTTCGTTCTCACGCACGCTCTAGAGCCGATTTCAAAATCGACCTTTTTTCCGTTGGACTAAAGTCCAGCCACCAAAAGCCTCCCCAGAGTTTTTTCGCAGCTTGTGAAGCCGCCTCCGTTAAACAAGCTCGGTTACCCGAACTCTGGAGTGAGCTATATGTCACAGACAAAGCAGGGCGGCCGCGCTTAACGTAAAGCCGGAACTCCGGTCTAGGTCCCACTCGAGTGGGCAACCCGCTTCCCAGTATGGGAATCGTAAACCGAGGTGCCAAATGGTGAATTTGTGTTCAGCATTCTGAACAATGTTCTTGCCTTCGAATCCGGAGCCCGCTATGGTTTGTACAGCCTGCGGAATTAGTGTTTAGTATGTTGAACACTCTAGCAGCCCGTGACCGGCAGACGGCACTCAACTGTGGTCGTTAGACCCTACTCTTAATCCGAACCACGAGAGGAGATCACGAATATGGCGGCGCATCAAACTGCTGCTGAACTTGCAAAATCCTGGAAGACCGATCCGCGCTGGAACGGGGTCACCCGGCCTTATTCCGCGGAAGATGTTGTGCGCTTGCGCGGCACCCTTCCCATCGAATACACGCTAGCCCACGTAGGCGCCGAGCGCCTGTGGGAGCTGCTGAACAGCGAGAAGTACGTCGCCGCCCTGGGCGCCATGAGCGGCAACCAGGCCGTGCAGATGGTTTCGGCCGGGCTGAAAGCTATTTACGTGAGCGGCTGGCAGGTCGCCGCCGACGCCAACAACGCCGGCCAGATGTATCCCGACCAGAGCCTCTACCCTGCCGACTCGGTACCCAATCTGGTGCGCCGTCTGAACAACGCGCTCACCCGCGCCGATCAGATCCATCATTCCGAGGGAAAGAACGGGATGAACTGGTTTGCGCCGCTCATCGCCGACGCCGAAGCCGGTTTCGGCGGCACGCTGAACGCCTTCGAGTTGATGAAGTCGATGATCGAAGCCGGCGCTGCCTGCGTTCACTTCGAGGACCAGTTGTCGTCCGCCAAGAAGTGCGGTCACCTCGGTGGCAAGGTGCTGGTTCCGACCACGGAGGCTGTGCAGAAGCTGGTGGCTGCCCGTCTTGCGGCCGACGTGTTGGGCGTTCCGACCCTGATCCTGGCTCGCACCGATGCCAACAGCGCACATTTGCTGACCAGCGATATCGATCCCTACGATCGCATCTTCCTGAACGGCGAGCGCACCTCGGAAGGCTTCTTCGGCATCCATGGCGGTCTCGACTCGGCCATCGCGCGCGGACTGGCGTATGCGCCGTACTCCGATTTAGTCTGGTGCGAAACTTCCGAACCGAACTTGAAAGAAGCTGAGCGCTTCGCCGACGAGATCCACGCCAAGTACCCTGGAAAGATGCTGGCTTACAACTGCTCGCCTTCGTTCAACTGGAAGAAGAAACTCGACGACGCCACCATCGCGCGCTTCCAGCCCGCGCTGGCCGAGATGGGTTACAAGTTCCAGTTCATTACGCTGGCCGGCTTCCACGTGCTAAATCTTGCCATGTTCGAACTGGCGCGCGCCTACAAAGATACGGGCATGACCGCTTACTCGCGCGTGCAGGAGAAGGAATTCTCCCGCGAATACAGCCACGGATATTCCGCGGTCAAGCACCAGCGCTTCGTCGGCACGGGCTACTTCGACGAGGTCACGCAGGTCATCGCCAGCGGCAAGTCGTCGCTGTCGGCGCTGAAGCACTCGACCGAAGCGGAGCAGTTCGCGGAGATCAAGGTCCCGGGCCAGATGATCGAGGTGGGACAGGACCCATCCTGCCGCCCGATCCTGGGCGAATGTCCGCTGACGTGCGAGCACGAACACGAGCACGTGCGCCGCGACAACGTCTCGGCCAACGACTAGAAGTTTCTCTCCTGGGCAGCAAGAGCGTCGGACACGCGTACAGGCACGGGACTTACCCATCCCGTGCCTGATTTTTTGCGCCCTGCTAAATTGATGGCATGAGCTCAACCGCCGCCAACGAGTCATGGGTCACGAAGGTCCGCCAGCATCCCGAGCGTGCTGTTCCCGACCGCGCGCAGGAGTTTCTGGCGCAGGGTTACGTCGCGCATGTTGGCATTGAGCAGGACGGGCGGCCGTATGTCATCCCAATGCTGTATCACTACGCCGCCGAACATCCCGACCGCCTCTACCTGCATGGAGGCCTATCCAGCCGCATGCTGGGACATCTGGCCGCTGGTGTGCCGATTTGCGCGACGGTCACGCAACTCGACGGCCTCGTCTATTCGCGCGATGCCAAGGATCACTCAGCCAATTATCGGTGCGTGATGTGCTTTGGCCGCGGACGACTGCTGGAAGATGACGAACAGAAGCGGGAGATGTTCGAAGCGATGACGTTGCGCTATTTCCCCGGCCGCACCGCTGGCCACGATTACACGACCGCCCCGGCAGCGCACCTGGCTACCACCGCCGTGATTGAGGTGCTGATCGAAGAGATCAGCGCCAAAATGCGTGAAGGCGGTCCCAAGGGCCCCAATGACGCCGATAACGATGCTCCCGGCACGTGCGGCGTGGTTGACTTACGCAGCGGCGGGTAATGAGCGCGAGGTGACAGGGCGGTAGTGTCTGAAAAGTGCGTTGATTGACGGGAAGGCGCGGGCAGCGGCGAGGAATCGCGGGGCACGGCTCATTCTCCCTTGAATATGCCGTTGACAAACCCAAAACTAATGCCTTCGGCAAACAGGCAGGATCGACAGCACGACGCTGATGATTCCCAAAGCAAGGCTGAGACCGCCTAAGATCAGGGTCAGTCTTACGGGAAGACTGTAACGGATATCGCTCGCTGTGATCGCCCATCGAATCTGACCTCCAAAGCCAGCGGGTTTCAAAGCGAACTCGTATGTGTGATTGCGATGTATTCCGAGTTTCTTGCGTGTCCTGTAGTCAATCGCCACGCTCGCTTCATTCACGTTAGTATTGCGAAGGATGACAAAGACCCGTTTCCCAGTATCGACGCAGCGAAGTGAATAAACGATTCCTGCGGGAAGGCGCTTGCCATTAAGGTCTTTTCGATACTCGGACGCGATGCGGGCGTAGTCTTGATAAACTTCATCCGCCGATAGCTGATGAACTGAGAGTTTCATTTATCGCAATAATATCTCTGGCTGACCACGTTTAGCGAGTCTGAGTTAGGAGCATCCAGATAACGAAACAACTGAGTCCAAGGAAAACAAATCCTGCCATGCGGATGACTGGAAGTGGAGCACGGCTCATCAAGCTGCGTCCACTCGGCTTCTGTATTCTCTCTGGCCTAAAGATGAATACAAAGGCAGCTAACAGCAGCATCGCTGCTATGAAAATTAGTCTTAAGAGTATGCGTGAATTCACTTACGCCCCTCTCGGCTCCATCTCAGGCTTAGGGCTTGGCAGGGCCTGTTTCGGGTTCCGGTTCTCCCGGCCATTCAAGAATCCTCCGGTCGCGCAATCTATCGATCATCAATATGCATTCGTCTGCATTCGGTTCTATGGGGTCAGTTGTGCGGAGGAGTACCCCGTGGCATTTATCGCAGTGGGTTCGATTCTTTTGGAATACTTTCAGGTCTTCGCCGCTGGGCTGAGATTTGTTGTCCAGCCTGTTAAGCGGCGCATTTCCATAGAAAAGCTCACACTGTTGATTTTTGCAGATACCGTAATCGGCCATAAAAGTGGCTCCTAGATCAAAACCCATCGGGATTATCTCACGGGCTGGACCCAGGAAAGGCGCTAAACTGAAAAAAGGGGATCGCATGGCGAAATCGCATGGCGGGATTCATCCGATCAAAGGGACAAGCGCATCATATCGCCCCGGCCGCATCTGTTGCGTATGTGGGGAAGATGATGCACAGCATTTCTGCGATGAAAACAAGGAATATATTCATGCGCGTTGCGCGCTAAAGTACCTGCAAACGGAACAGGGAAAGATCATTATCGAGCACGGGCACACGGTGCGCTTGGATTTCAGGGCAGAGCAATCCTAATGTCTGGAGTATAATGGTGGGAAAATCAGGCCAAACGTGAAACAGCCCGGGCTTTCGTTTTCAGAACACCCCTATTGTACTCAGGCGGGTTAGTCGGATTCCTTGCGGGGTCTGCCGCCGCCGTGCGGCCAGCTTGCGGAAGTAATCGCCACCACGCTTAGCCATCACAGCGCCGCCGTTGCGCCCCATGACGCTTGCGGCTGACAGTTTGGATTGGGAGATCAGATCATCGGTCAGGGCGAGTGCCGCCTTAAGCAATTCGCGGGAGCGAGCAGTGCGGTTCTGTGGCAGTTCCGTGGTAGCTAGGACGAGATCGATTTCGGAAAGCAGATTCTTCAGGGCAATGAGTTCTGTACGATTGGATGCCATGCCGTCAGAGTAAGACGACAGTCGGCGAAAAGCAATCGCTCGCTGTTATTTATCAACGCACATTTCAGACACTACCGACAGGGCTCTGCGCCAGTCTTTCGCCATCCCAAAATTCCATCTATACTTTTACGGCTTCTGTTCTTTCGCCCCGGAGGACGTTTTGATACGCACACTGATCTCGCTCTTATGCGCTACCGCTTTCGGCTTGCCGGCCTTCGCGCAAACCCAGCCCGATCGCAGTTGGATCGCCACCAGCAACCGCTACGCCAACATGCTGATCGAAGTCGTCTTCAAGTACCATCCCGAGGCGGGCACGCAGCAGGGGTTGAGCCAGTTCGACACCAAAGCTTCGCAGCCCACGCTGGCCAATGAAGACCAGGAGCGGCACGAGACCGAGGCGGTGCTGTCCAAGCTGAAGAGCGCGACGGCGGAAAAGCAACAGCAGGACGTCGCGGAGGACCTGCAGATCATGATCCGCAGGGTCAACCTCAATTTCAAGCGCCAGGATTTTCAGCGCGCCAACGAAGTGCCGTTCTACAACGCAAGCCAGATGGTCTTCGGCGGCTTGCAGGTTTTGCTCGACGAGCAAACACCCTCCGAGCGCCGGCCTGCTGCCGTGGTGCGCATCCGCGAATACGCCGGACTGGAGCCCGGCTACACCGCGCTCACCGAGATCCTGAAGCAGCGCGTCACCGAGCAGATGGCCAAGGCGGGCGTGATCTATCCCGCGCGGGTTGAGATTGAAACCGAGATGGCGCGCAATTCCAACTATCTGGATGGAATCGCCACGCTCACGCAGAAGTACAAACTCGCCGGATGGGAAGAGCCATTTGCCAAGCTCAAGACGCAACTCGCCGACTATGACGCGTGGGTGCGAGCGACGGTGCTGCCCAAGGCGCGCAACGATTTTCGCCTCCCGCCCCAGCACTATGCGCTCGACATGGAGAACTACGGCATCGACATTCCGCCGGAACAGCTCGCCACCATGGCACATCAGGCGTTCATCGAGATCCAGGGAGAGATGAAGGCGATTGCCCTGAAGATTGCCAAGCAGCGCAAACTGCCATCAAGCGATTATCGCGATGTGATCCGCGAGTTGAAGAAACAGCAACTCGTGGGCGACGCCATTCTCCCGTTTTACCAGGAGCGGCTAAAGCAGATCGAGAAGATCATCGTCGACCAGCAAATCGTGTCGCTGCCCGACCGGCCGGCCCGCATTCGCATCGCTACGGCGGCGGAGACCGCGCAGCAGCCTGCACCGCACATGGTGCCTCCGCCGTTCATCCACAACACCGGGCAGAAGGGCGAGTTCGTTCTGCCGCTGAACATACCGGCCGGCCCGGGACAGACCTCGACCGAGAAGTACGACGACTTCACCTACGATGCAGCCGCCTGGACGCTCACCGCGCACGAGGCGCGCCCGGGACATGAGTTGGAATTCGACTCTATGCTGGAGCACGGGGTCTCGCTGGCGCGGGTCCGCTACGCCTTCAACAGCACTAACGTCGAAGGCTGGGGATTGTATTCGGAATATCTGATCAAGCCGTACATGCCGCTGGAAGGCCAGTTGGTCTCTCTGGACCTGAGGCTACAGCGTGCCGCGCGCGCGTTTCTCGACCCCGAGTTGCAGGCCGGCAAGATCACGCCCGCAGGTGCTTTTCGTGTGCTGGAGCAGGATGTAGTGCTGTCACATGCCTTTGCCGAGGAGGAGGTCGAACGCTTTACCTATCGCGCGCCCGGACAGGCGAACAGCTATTTCTATGGATTCACCAAGCTGATCGATCTGCGTGAGGATACGGAAAAGGCGTTGGGACCTAAGTTCAACCAGAAGAAGTTCCACGACTTCATTCTGGCGCAAGGCCTGCTGCCGCCAGATTTGATGCGCAAAGCGGTGATGGAAGATTTCGTTCCCGCACAGAAGGCAAGCGCGAAGCAATAATCGGAACTCCGACCAAGTCGACGTTCAGGTTGCAGGTCAAGACAGGAACGCCTCACCGAAATCCGAGCACAATTGCCCCTATGTTTACTACGAAAACTTTTCCCTGGAAAGCCAAAGTCTTTCCAGCCTTTTTTTGCTCTGCAATGACTTTAGCTGCCTGAGTATCGTCATCCGCTGCTACGAGGTGAAGCGGACCGGGTTGCTGGCCGATCGGGACGTCCTCCAGCGTTGCTTCATTATTAGTAGTTCCGAAGATCTCCGCATAGCCGGTCACCTTAGCGAACAATGTCAGCTCCATTTCATTAAGGGCTCGTTCCTGTTCAACCAGGGTCTGTCCTCCAGCTACCAGATGTTTGTGAATTGCCATTTCGATATCCTCCTGTCGATTGTCGGGGCCTTCATTTAATCAGGCCGGCCTTCTTTGCTTCCTCGTCAAATTTCTTCTTCAAAACTGGATCATCAAATGCCCGGTTCGCCAAATCCCGGTACGCCGCTTCCACTTTGGCCTTATCGGTCGGATCGTCGACCGTAACGCCCATTGCTTTTAAGAAGGCCACAGTCTTATCCAGTTTGTTAGCTGCAAATTCTGCCGCTATCGTTTCGTTTAGCTTCTTTGCATTTTCCACATCTTGTACTGTGACATCGGTAAGTGCCTTGCGCTCATCTTTAGCACTCGCTGCGGCCGTCTGATTCAGTTGCTGTAATGCCCCCGGAAGCGTACCGGCAAAAAAATAAGTAGCCAGGTCAGATCTCGCTGCCTGAAACGGATAGCTACTTGCAGTCTCGTTGTTAAGGCGCCTGATGATTAGGGCCTTTGTTCGATCACGGCCAGCCTGCATACTACTGATCAGAGACTGAACCGTCTGTTGCCGGAAGAAGTTCTTATCGATCGAGAGGCTCGTTCCGGTAACCCCTGTGAGAACCGCACTCAGCACCGTTTTTGAACGCTCGCCGTTGGTGATTGTCGATGCCATTCCAAGTCCAAGTTGGAGAACGTCTGTGGCAACTTTGAACGAGCCTTCGTTCATGAACAAAGATATTTCATAGTTGTGATATACATAATCAATCTCCGCCAACACGCCGTAAACCATCTTGTTCCTCAGCGCTGTCGCGGTCTTCAGGTCAATCTCTGTCGGAACAGGGTTCTTGATCGCCCTTGTATAGTCTCCGAAGTCGGCATTGAATAAATCCAAGGTGTAAGTGCCATTGGTTTTGCCACCTGGCGCGGGATCGATAAACACATCGGGTAAACGAGGTTTTTCCAAACGACTGGCGCAACCCGACAGGGCGACAGTCAGGGCGAGAAGAGAAATTGTGAAGAAACGATGACTCAAAGATATCGTCATGTGCACCCACGATCTCAACAGTTCAAGAACAAATAATGCGTATCTCAATTTAAAACCGAAAGCCCTCCAGCACTAGAAGGGTCGTGCCAAACAGCGGCGGGTGGCCGCCCAACCTGCTTTCAGTACAACAGTCCTGGTGTCGTGCTATGAGTCCACACTGCTATAAGCGGGGGCAGGCGCTAGTAAGACGACCTGGCTGCCCCTGAAAACATTACTGATGGGGCGTTTGTGAAAACTATATCCCCGCTTACAGGAAGAAAAGATGAGCGACATTACGATTAGTTCGACACGAAGTCAATAGCGCGGAGGTGGTAGAACGGCCGAATATTCTTGTAGGCCAACGGTCGACGGATAGAGAAACTTGTTGCTGGATAGTTAACGGCTGCCATCAGTGGTCAGTAGCCAGCCGTTTCACGCTCCACTCTGGCAGAATGCTTCGCGGTCGACCGCAGTTCCCTCAGCTCGCTCTGAAGCCCTCGGTCGGGATGACAACAAAACGAGGAAATAGCGAAAAGCGAACGGCGAAGAGCGAACCGCGGGGGTCGCCCCTCACTCCGATTCCAGCACCAGCAAGGTCAAGACTCCCGAGCGCTCGATCTGCAGCACGATCGGTTGTCCCGGTTTAATCTGGCGCAAGTGTTGCTTTAATTCCGTCAGGTTTTGAATGGGAGCGCCGTTGACCGCGTGGACGACGTCGCCCGGCTGCGGGCCTTCGCCCAACAAGGCGCTGGTAGGAGTCCTCGCCGCGACGAGCACGCCGCCCGGAATGCGCAGGTCGCCACCGAGTAGTTCTTTCAGTTCGCCGGTGAGGTTGATGGCCACGATGCCGAGCCGGTTAACCAGGTTATCCGGGCCGCTGACCAGATCGGCAAAGCGCGTCGGATCGTCGGGCCGCTCGATCACCGGCACCGAGAACGTTGTTTCCTTGCCATTGCGCAACACCCCGATCTCCGCCTTCTGCCCAATCCTGTAGGCATACAGGTCGAGGGCGAACTGACGCAAGTTGTCCACTGGCTTGCCGCCGACGCTGGTGACAATGTCGCCAACTTTCAGGCCAGCCTTGTCCGCCGGAGAACCGGGGTTCACATCTTCCAGCAGCACGCCACGGTTGACCGGAAGATGCAATCCCTCGACCAGCTCGGGAGTGATGGTGCGAAGATAGACGCCAATCTGGCCGCGATGCACGTGGCCTTCGGTGCGAATCTGATCGTAGACGGTGCGCACCACGTCGCTGGGAATGGCGAAACCGAGTCCTTCATTGCCGCCCGACTGCGACAGGATGAAGGTGTTGATGCCAACCACGTGGCCATCCACGTCGACCAGCGGCCCGCCGCTATTGCCCGGATTGATGGGAGCGTCCGTCTGGATGTAGATGGAAGGATTGCCGGGATCGATTTGCCGCGCGGTCGAGCTGACCACGCCCATGGTGACCGAGTTCTCCAGTCCCAGCGGGCTGCCGAAAGCGAAGACGACTTGTCCCTGTTTCAGGTCGTTGGAGTTGGCGAGCTCAAGCGCCGGCAAGCCGCTCATGTCAATTTTCAGCACCGCGAGGTCGGTTTGGCGGTCCACGCCAACGAGCTTCGCCTCGATGGGGCCGAGTGGTTCAGACAGCGGAGTGGAAGAGTGCTTCTCCAAGCCGGGCAGGCGCACGCGGATTTTCCGGGCGCCTTGCACGACGTGCGCGTTGGTCACGATCAAACCATCGGGCGACAAGATCACTCCCGCGCCGATGCCGTGCTCCGGAGCGAGATACGCCGTGTCCGTCTTTTGGTTCTCGCCGCTCAGCGCATAGCCGCTGGTCAGGACTTGCACCACGGACTTGGTTACGCGGGCCGACAGCGCCTGCACTGACTCGCTGAACACATGGAGCGGATCGCTCTTGAGGGCCTTTGCCGCCTCGGCCGAGCGAGTCGGCTGCTTGGTCTGCGCCGCACCGTAAATGGGCCCCATTGCCAATGCAATGCCGAGGATCGCGAAGAACCGGGCGCGGACGAGCATGGGTATCATTCTACGGGAACCCCGTGCCGGAGCGCCGCAGTTTGATGCCCCCATAAAGAGACTTCCTGAGCGGCGCGGAATGCCGTTCCCTTATTTCCTGCTCTGCCAGCGCACACCAACGCGAGCCAGGATCGGCTGGCCCAAAGTTGCTACTGGTGTACGTCCAATCTCGTACTGGTTGTTGGTCAGGTTCTCGCCCTGGAAGAACACGTCGAAGCCCTTTGGCAGCGGATGGGACACCGTTGCGCTGAGCACGAAGTAGGCGCCGAGCGGCAACAGGTTCTGATCGTCATCGAACTCGTTGCTGGCGGTGCGGCCTTGTATGGCGACGAAGAAGTTCTTGGGCGGCGCCCATGTGCCCCGGAAGGTAAATTCGTTTTGCGGCACCAGGGGAATCATGTTGCCCACCAAGGCAGGATTCGCAGGGAAACTAACTACGGTTGAATCGATAAACTGATAGGTGCCGGCCAGCGAAATGCGATTGGTAATCCTGACATCCGCTCCGGCCTGGAGGCCCCAGGATCGCGTCCGGCCCAGGTTCTCTCGCATGCGCACGATGAGCTGCGGAGTCGAACTGAGCGTCACGTTGGCAACGGGATCGGTAATGTAACCCCAGCACAGGTTCCCATGCAGCGAGAGGCGCTCGTTCCACATGGTGGCGCGCGCGCCACCTTCTCCGCCGGTAAAGTGTTCGGCGCGCAGGTAGGCGTTGGCCAGCGTCTGCACGTTGCCCACTCGAAAACTGCGATAGAGTTCGTTCAGCGTAGGGGCGCGAAACGAGCGGTACCCCGAGGCATACAGCACCACCCGCTCGCCGACGCGGTAAGAAGTGGTCATGCGCGGGTTAAACGAGTTCTGTCCCCGTGCCGGGTAGATAGTCTGTGTCGCTTTTCCTATGACCGGAATCCGGGTGGAGCTCGCATCGAAGTTGCTCCATAGGTCTTCCCTGCCCGCCAGCGTCAACGAGAAGCGAGATGTGATCTGCACGACGCCTTCCACCAGTGCGCCCAGCGATTGCTGCGTGCCGCCATTCGACAATTGCGCCGTCGGCTTGCCGCCCGAATACGTGGTCTCGTTGCTGAACCCCTGCACGTCCAGGCCGTCGAGTCCCGCCAGCAACGTTAGCCGGCTCGCCACTTGCTTCGACCATTGCGCCAGCAGACCCATTTGCTGCGAAGGAACGTACTGAATGTTGGTCAGCGATTCGCTGTTGCGGTTGGCCGCAATCGAGGAGAATGTCTGATGATAGTTTTCCGTTCCACCGTACAGCCGGAGCGTAAATAATCCGGCCGCGGAGCTATCGTAGTCCGTGCCAAATGCCAACTGCCGTATGGTCGTGTCGTTGATCTGCAAGGGCGTGCCATTCAGCCGGTCCTCGCCGTACAGCGAGCCACTCAGGAAGACGCGTCCGCGATTGCCGAACATGCGTTCCACGCGCAAGGTTCCGCTGCCATACTGCGATGCCACGGGCTTGTCCACTGAGCCGCGCACGTCCTTCGACACAGCGGTGTATCCGTCGGTGCGGAAGCCTTCTCCGCTGGCCACCACCGCCCATTGCCCGAAGCCCATCGCGCCCCAGCCCGAGCCGAATGGCGAACTCTCATTTCCATACGTTCCTTCGACGAGAGCATCGGTTTGCACCGCATGACGCGTCTCCAGATTGATCACCCCGCCGAGCGCATCGTTCCCATAAAGCGCAGAGACGCCACCGGGGACAAGCTGCACCTGGTCCAACGAAGTTTGCGGAATGCGCGCCCAGTAGATCCAGCCGCCAAAGGGATCGTTGAGCGGAATACCATCCGCCAGCACCAACGCCCGGCTCGCGCCACTCGCGCCCAGCCCGCGCAACGACACACCCTGCGAGGTGGGATTGGCGGTCTGGCTGCCTGATCGCCGCAACAGCGAAAAGCCGACCACGTTCCGCAATTTGTCATCCGTGGCGAGCGCGCCCCACTGTTGCAACTGCGTTGAGCTGACTGCGACGGCGTCGGGTTGTGTCTCCACGTCATCCACGCCGGTCGGCAGGATGGAGGTGCGAGTCGCGGTCACGTCGAGACTCTGTTGCACCGCCGCCAGAGCCAGCGTGATGGAGAGCTGGTTCGCGCCCGCTTGCCACGCGGTTGTGCTGATCGCAAAACCGGATGCGTTCACCACCAGAGTCCCGCTGGTAGCGGTTATTCCCGTGAATACGAAACTGCCGTCGGCTTGGGTCGTCCGGCTGATCTCCTGCCCCTCAGCCCGCAGCAGGACCTGGGCTTTGACAATCACGGCCCCACTGCGATCTTTAACGACGCCGCGCAATTCTTGCGGCGGCACCGCCCAAACGCGTGCCTGTGTCACCAGGAACAGGAATGCGATAACCGCGGCAATCGTAAGACGTCGCGAGCGCAACATCCGTGTATCTTCGCACACCGAAGCCACAGTTGTTGAGCTACAGCAGCTTCAGGGTTGGGCGGACCTTCAAAGCCCGCCCTGAGCGCAGCCGAAAAGTCGGCGTCTACGTCATTTATTTTTGTCATCCCGAACGGGCGAACCGGGGTCCCCAAGCGAGCGCCGTTCTTGCGCTTGTTGGGGTGAAGTTCAGGCCGCGAGGGACTCTCCTTTTCTGACCGTCTCCGCAACCCGCATAGCCAATAAAAACACGCGCGCTTGCAGTACCACCGTTATACTGAAGGTGTTCGTCCCCAGGAGAAACGCAATGATTAGCTCCGATAACAGAACTGCCATTTTAGAAGAAACTTCCATTCATCCTCCCATGCGGCTGTTGTTTGGCCCTGGACCAAGTCAGGTCCATCCCCGGGTCTACCAGGCAATGGCCCAACCCGTTGTCGGCCATCTCGATGCCTATTTCTTCAAGATCTCTTCCAATATTCAACGGCTTCTTCGCGCCGTGTTCGGAACCAAGAACGAGTTGACCTTCGTCGTCTCCGCCACCGGCAGCGGCGGAATGGAAGCTGCCATCTCCAACTTTGTTTTGCCGGGGATGAAAGTGGTGTCGTTCGCCAACGGTTTCTTCTGCGACCGCATGTCGGAAATGGCGCGCCGCCAGGGCGCTGAACTGGTGCGCTTCGAGAAACCCTGGGGCGAAGTCTTCGGCGACCAGGAAGCGGCTGAGTTTATCCGCCTTGAGAAACCCAAAGTCGTGATGTACGTGCAAGCCGAAACTTCCGCGGGAGCTTTTCAACGTGGCGATGCCATCTGCGCGGCAGCCCATGAAGTTGGCGCTCTGGTGATTGCCGACTGCGTGACCTCGCTCGGCGCCATGCCCGTCGAAGTGGACAAGACCGGCATTGACATCGCGTACAGTTGCACCCAGAAAGGTTTGAGCTGCCCTCCCGGACTGTCGCCCATCACGGTTTCACCCCGCGCGGCCGAGTGGCTAAACGCGCGCGCGACCCCAAATCGCTCCTGGTATTTCGACCTGAAGCTGATTGCCGACTACTTGACGGTGTCGCATCGCTATCATCACACCGCGTCGGCGACCATGTTCTATGCCCTGCATGAAGGTCTCACGCTCATCGAAGAGGAAGGCTTGCAGAATCGCTGGGAGCGCCATCGCCGGGCGCACCTGGAGTTCGTCAAGACGTTGGAAGCCATGGGACTGCAAATGCTGGTGGCGCCCGAACATCGCATCTGGAACTTGAACACGCCGAAAGTCCCGCAAGGGGTGGACGACGCCAAGGTGCGGACCACGCTGCTCAAAGAGCACGGCATCGAAATCGCTGGTGGCTTCGGTCCACTCGCCGGAAAAATCTTCCGCATCGGCATAATGGGCCCGCTGGCAACGACGGACCACGTCCACGACTTTGCAGACCACTTCGCAGCAGCGTTGCGCGGTGCGGGCTACAAGCGCTGACGTAGTCGCTCATCTATGAACTGCCCCGCCCTAGCCAAAAGAAGGCTAGAACGGGGCACCCCAGATTGAGGTTTCAAGTGTCTCTACTACGCTTGGCCGGGCACCCGGCCACTTCAGCCAGGCGTATGATAGCTTCATGGATTTTCAGTTCACCGCCGTTTTTCGCCGAGTCCCCGAAGGCTACATCGCATTCGTTGAGGAATTGCCGGGGGCCAATACCCAAGGCGTAACGCTCGACGAAGCCCGCACCAACCTGCACGAAGCCGTTATCCTTGTGCTTGAGGCGAACAGAACACTCGCTCAGGAAGCCGCCTCAGGAAAAGACGTGATTCGGGAACCGCTGAAAGTCAGTGCGTGAAGCGGCGGGAACTCGTTCGACACCTCGAACGGCACGGGTGCGAACTGTTGCGCGAAGGAGCCAACCATTCGATCTACGTTAATCGGGCCGCAGGTAAGACTTCGGCGGTTCCTCGGCACTCCGAAATCAACGACGACCTGGCGAAGAAAATCTGCAAGGACTTGAACGTTCCATCCCAGTAATCCCAACTCCTGAGTGAGAGTGACCCCGGACGTTCAGCCAAATCACCCAGATGATCTGCGTCCTCTGGTTGCCTAGAGCGTTTCCAGCGATAGTGTAGACTGTTGGTGGCGATTCTCTGCTCCACCCGATGGCACGACCCTACGCGAATGATTTGCGGCGAAAGTTTTTGCAGGCCTATGAGCAGGGCCAAGGGACCCTGGGGGAGTTGGCGG
>DATCCF010000056.1:0-9197 GCA_036511435.1 Terriglobales bacterium
CGAAAACCCGGGCGGTCGATCTGCTGGAGAAGGCCGTGGCGACAGCGATCGCCGCCGTTACGCCTCACAACGCCACCGCTTGGTTTCGCCACTGTGGGTATTTATTATCGGATACAGCTACCCCGGAACCGCTCTAGACCGCCGATTGAATGCATAGATCACGAGCGGAGTGCCGGTTGCTGCGGCAAGCAATGCACCGCCTGGATTCAGATGCAGGCCGCCTCCGAGGACGACGAACAGGAACACGAACAGGCAGATAACCAGCGCGTAGTTCTTTACTTTTCGATGCATCGCTATTCACCCCTTACGTTCAGCCATGTCATGCTGTGACACGATTCACGGAGGACACCCGCTCCTCTTCCTTTTTCGGCGGCCTGACATAGTGGCAATGGACACAGCCGTCGCAATGAACCGCCCCGGTAATCGCGCGCACCGACTGGCGAAACCGCTTCGGTATCTCGACTTCCTCCCCGGCGCGCGAATAGAACGTCGGCAGAACCGTGCCAGCTTTGTCCTTGTCCTTTCCGGACAAATCCAGATGTAATCGACCGTGAATGCCCCGAAACAGGAGCATTGTCTCCAGTGGCGGCCGCTTTCCATCGTTGGTCGCACCCGGCCGATGCTGCGTAATCAGCAGTTCGTATGTGCGTCCCTTGCGGAGCATCTCGACTCGCACCAGCACCGGTGCCACCACCACGGCATGTAAGCCATTTACTCTGATCGCCTCCACTGGATGCAGACACTCGATTGGCCGGCCGTCTTCTCTGGTGAACGTGACGTAGCGCCCAAGTTCTCCGGCCGCACCGCCCGACTCCAACCCACGCACCACATAGCGTTTCGCAAGGTGCTGGTGTTCCAGGCTCACCGGCGAATGGGCAAAGATGCCTCGTTCTTTCAACACCCGCAGCGCCCGTCGCGATAGCCTCAGCCCCAGTACGTCTGAAAATCGCTCTTGCTTCATGACAACAAAACTCTCCTTGTCTCAGGCGGAATGCCGTACGTGAATCGGGCAGCCGAGGGCAGCCCGAATCATCTCTTTGGTGCAGCCCGCCCAACATTTGTAAAAACGGGGATCTTCGATCAGGATGGCCAGGTTGTCGCCGCTCCGGTCGTGGCCACAGTCCGCGCAGGATGGGCATCGCGCGACGTAATTCCGGCCGACCTTCCGCACGGTACCCAAGTGTTCCAAAATGCGGAATTCTGATCGGCCGTTCCCAGGTTTTCGTTCTATTGAAGTGAGCTTGTCCGGACGCGACGAGAAATTCGGCTCTGGCCTTTCCTTGCCAGCGATGAACCTTCGCAGCTCCTCCTCGGTAACTTTTCGCAGACCGTTGAGGTACGCGATCTGGTCCTCCAGCGTGTAATCGGCGCCATAAAACCAAAATCGGCGATTGGCGCCTCGGTGGATTCCCAGGGGTCCGCGAATGGCATTGCCATACTCTCCGGATCCGATGGCGTCGTGCTTGGGAAACACCTCGATGCCGTCAGCCAGGCCCGAGCCTTTTACCGGCACTCCCAACCTCAGAGCAAGATCATGGATGTAGATTCGGCACTCCAAGGCCAGCAGAGGTGTTGCGAGGAAGATCCAAAGATGCCCACCGCGCTTGCTCATTTCCAGCGCCGGTTCCACCTTGTCCCGGGTCAGGTGGTACTGCAGTTTCAGCAAGTCCTCCATGGAGTTCTTGTAGTCGGCGTCGATGGCGACCCACTTGCAGCGCTGCGTCGAGGGGTTGATGGCATACAGGCCCACCGTGATTTTGCCTTCCAGGTGCTGGCGGATGGTTCCCTCGGTCAGCATCAGGGGTATGTTTGACCCTTTTTTGCTTGGACGGAAATAGTAGTGCCGCCCTGTTTCCGGGTGCGGCCGCAGGGACTGCATCGTGTAGGCGCGGCGGTTCACGAACAGCCTTTGGTAATCCTCGACGACCTGCCGGGTTGCCATGATTGTCGTTGCCATTTGACTCGTCACTTCCTTCTGGCAAATTCGCGAATCTGGGGCTCGTGTTCGCCATTTCCCCACACGGTTTTCGGATGTGGGTGTCGTTAGATAACCCGGAATATTTTTTCTGTCAAACGGCCGTCTCAGGCCGCATTCCGGGGAGTACCATCCACTGCAAACCGGTGCGCCAAAGCCCTGGCCGCTCAATGAGATCGAGGAAGTTGCAGTCCTTAAGGAGCGTTCCGAGTTGGCTTACGCTGTACCCGCCGAATTGTTCGTCCTCGAAATCCACGGCGTACCAGGTTCCTTTCTTGCGGTCCAAGACGTAGACCGCACCAGAATCCGGATCTCCGGGTACCAGCAGAAACAGCAAAACCGACGCCGGCAACTCGATCCAGCGAACGATTTCGACCGTGTCGGTAACCTTTACCAATGCGGCTATCGCTGATTGCAGATCGGCCTCAGGGTCAACCTGCACCACGGGTTCAATCATCATTTGTCCAAACATTGCAGTGATCCTTTCCGGGCAGTCCGCCCAATTCGTGTTGTGTTGAAAGCTAAACGCCACCGATGACGCACACGTCAGTTGGCGGAGGAGGGTAAAGTGCGTTAAGTGTCTTGTTTTGTTGGCAGTACTAGGGTTGAGGGTGGGGCAGAGCAGAAAGGAGATCGTTAAGCAGGACGATGTCTATATATATAAAGGAGGCACGAAGCCAGCCGTACAGATTCAAAGGAGTCGCGCCCGAGCTTGAGGCACGAAGTGGCCGCAACCAGCCCTGACAACTCAGTCGTTTGGAGGGCCGGCTTCGAGGGTGTTTTTGGAAAAGGCCACTGGCCGTGCCCCGCTTGTTGCAAAAACGGACCACCGCCCGGCTCGGCGTCTCCAAGTTGGTCACGATGAACCCCACGTGGGGGAACGGCTCCCCGGCATGAAACTCCAGTTTCGCTACCACCCGCCGCGCTGTCTTCCAACTCGCAGCTTGGTAGAGGAAGCCCTTGTACCACACCACTGGTTTGTGGCTGGGTCTTCCTACGGGCCGCGTCAGTAACTCCGCGATAACCCGCTCCAAGCTGTCATTCGCGGGTATGCGAATGGCATACTTTACGCCCCGTTCCTCCAGGGGGTCGTAGATCTCCGGCTTGGCAAAGGCCGCGTCGGCGCGAAATACCACCTCCTTACCGAGTTCTCGTTGGCGCACGATCTCCGGCAGTAACAGTTCTTTCCAGTCTTCCGCGATATGCACGTTGCCCGGCCGCAGCTTAGCCGCCAGACAGTCGCCCTCGCCGTAGAACAGCAAGAGCGGGTGGTAGCAGGTTGTCTCAAAGTGACCGTTGCAGGCACTCTGCTCCTGCTGCCCGTACACCGGAATCTCGGTCGAATCCATGTCCAGCACCACGCGCTGCGGCGTATCGACTGTTTCTGCCCGGGCAATCAGCTCGCGGTTGATCACCGCCAATCCAAAGAGATTCTCTTCCTCGGTCAACAGCTCCGCCTCGAACGACTGCAAGCGGGAGGTCAGCGCCGCCCCACGCTCCCAAATCTTGTGGGAGCCAATCAGCCGGAACGTCGGATCTTGTGCAAGACGCTCGGCATCGTTCACGTCTTCGTGGCCTGCCATCCGGCTGAAGATCGACTGGCGCAATAGGTCAGCCAACGGCAACTGGGTGTTCTTCGCCCGAGAGTCGGTCAGGTGCCGTGCGATGAGATCGCTGAATCCCAGACGTTCGTCTAACTCGCGCGCCAGAACTAGACCACCATCGGAGGTGACTCGCGATCCCTGGAAATCCACTCTTAACGAGGGGTTGAATGAGAGCTGAAAAGGCTGATTGTGATTCTCACCCACTGGGTGTGCACCTCCAGAGCGCCTCGGTCATGTTGAAACCCGCATGAATCAAGGCTTCGAGGTGCACCATAAACTCAGTCGCTCAGATTCAAATCGGAAATGTGGGGTAAGAGTTTCTATTTCAGTTCTCGCAAACGAACGGACGCGTCCTGCGCGGGTGACCAAAACCAGCCTTTGGGATCCCACGTTCGCCCGTGTGTATAAGCGGACGCCGCCTTGAACGCGTCTCTAGCTTCATCGTTCCGCCGCAACTTCTGCGCTGACATTCCCTTAATCCAGTAGCAGGCAGCTACGTCGTTCAGCACGCCCTGCGCATATATTTCATTCTTCTGGTCATCTGTGACCTTCCCAGTGGGCGGAGGAGGAACGTGCTTCTTTTGCAGCGCCTCCTCTTCTCTGTCAGCCTCAGCTTTGAATTTTTGAATGCATCGGTCCGCGTTAGAAATAGCAGTCGCAAAGTCGCTTTTCAAAAAATCACCCCAAGCCTCATTCGCACGGCTAGAAGTGAGATAAGCACCCCAAGTTTCATCCGCACCCCAAGAAGTTTGCAACTCGTCCCCTGGGCTTTTCCTCTTGGACTCGTTTTGATTCATTATCTGCTCGCCAGACACGTTCAACGCGAACATATAAAGGTCGAGGTTAACTTGGTCGGTCGAATTCTTAACCTTAGAGAGGAGTGCATTGATTTGGTCATTATGCTATTTAACAACGTCACGAGGGTATTGCTTCCTTAAGTCCTCGTCCAGATTTCGGAGGTTTACAAGGTCATTCTCAAGGGCCATGAACTCATCGTGTATGTGAACAAACTGTGAGAGCTTATCGGAGTGTGGATAGTACTGCCGAATCGTGTTGACGTTGGTGATCAGATCCGCTGACCAGTCGGCTACCGTGTCGAGTTGTTTGTTCCAGCTGTAGTCCAGCTCCTCCGGTGACCGGCCAAGTTCGAGGCGCGTGTAATAATTTCGAGTCCAGTAGATCCTTCTTGATGCGAGGGCCACTAACTTGCGCGATAATTCGCCTTTCGCGTTCTGCGTTGCTAGCTGAAGTGTCGTTTCCTTCAGGATTCCGATTCTGGTTAACAAGTCCGTTCCGTGTTGCGCGACTTCGGAGACTCCGATCACACAAAGGCCAACAATTATCAAGGCTGAGGTAAGGGGTTGATTACGGAGCCAGCGCTCGACCCGGTCTACCCGTGTTTCTGACTTCTTCGGTTCCGGGATGATCTTCGTCATGGCGGCTTTATGTCTTAATGATTTAATTCATACACGGTACTTGCCCCTGCCCTTACGTTGCGTTCGCGGAGGGCGGGAGTTCGGTGAGTCAGTCGTCGATCCTTCGCCGAGCTGGCGCTGACAACGAGAACAGTATCAGGTGTCGCATTTGGAGATTCAAGCAAAATACAAAGGTCTAAATCGCTCAGGCAAGCGTTATAACTGGTTTGTGTTTCAAAGGCCGTGACCTGCATCACAGATCAATCACCACCCCCAAGCCTCCCGTTCCCGTGATCGCGGCCCGCCGCTCACTTCTGGCAAGTGCTCGCCAACGGTCACGCCCGCACCCGCACGCCGAACGCCGCTCTGACCACCTGGTCACGAACGCGCATTTCTTGAAGCGCTCACTGCGTCGTTTACCACTTGGATACGAGGGCAGTTTCGGGGGCCCCTATCTCCTATCCCCAAACCGGTTTGTCCCTCGTTTTTGCTGCCTGTTAGACTTTCGTTCTTCCGAGTGGGATTCTGGAGGGGCTCAGTGGATTACCCCCGGTAAATTGACGCCATCTAATACGTGATGCTGGGAGCCGCTGCCCATAACTGAGCATCGCCGCCTGTTCCAGCGCTAGGAAGCCGAGGATGCTTATACTTTGGCCGGAGGCAGTTACCGATTATGATGAGCGCGAGTCGCTTTGCATCCACAGCCGCTCACGTTACACCCGGCGATCGCTTAGGGAGCGGTGGCAATGAGGAACGGTTTGATCGCTGTAGCTCTGCTAGGGCTGACATGGACTCGCGGCCAACCGCTGCGGGCGCAGACGACGCCCACAGCCGTGCTGCCCTGCCAGGCCGGTCCACGAGCTGACAGCAAATTGCAAAAACGGCGGAGTTGGAGGGCGGTGTGAAAACCAAGCGCCGTGTCGCGCTGGTCACCGGCGCAAGCTCCGGAATCGGCCGAGCGTGTGTCCAACAACTGGCTAGCGCAGGCCTGACGGTTTATGGCACGTCACGGCATCCCAAGCGGCGCCGCGGTGGTGGGGACCTGCCTATGCTGGCACTTGATGTCTGCCACGACGACTCCGTAAGAACTTGTGTTGACCGTGTGATTAGCGAGACCGGACGCATCGACGTGCTGGTGAACAATGCCGGCATTGGAATGGAAGGCGCAGTCGAGGAAACCAGCCTGGACGAGATCAGGGCGGTGCTGGAAACTAACTTTTTCGGCGCCGTGCGCATGATGCGCGCCGTCTTGCCGATCATGCGGAAGCGACGTAGCGGGCGGATCATCAATATAGGTTCCGCGGCGGGATTCCTGCCCATGCCTTATTCGGCGGCGTACAGCGCCAGCAAACATGCTCTGCGTGGATTCTCCGAATCGCTGGACCATGAGGTCCGCAAATTGGGCATTCGCGTCAGCGTGATCGAACCGGGTTTTGTCAGGACCGACATTGTCGAACACTCGCCTGTGGCAGCGGCGCCTATGGAACCCTACATCTCTGCGCGATCGAATCCGGCTCGGGCTTTCCGGCAGGCAATAGCACGGGGCGTTGACCCTAACGTCGTGGCACGCACCGTGGTAGAGGCGGCGACAGAGCAGTATCCGCGCCTACGCTATCTGCCCGATGGAACCGCCCGGGTGGTCGCGCTGTTTCGCGATGTCCTGCCCCCACCTTTATTCGACTTTGCTTTCCGCAAGCAGATCCAAATGAATGAGGACTGAGCGAATTAAGTTCAGCAAATGGTCATAGCTGTCGAGCAACTGAGCCGCACGAATCTATTTCTCCTTAATTGCGCACGATCAGTCGCCTTACTCGTAAAGTGGCTTTTTCCCAGCCGCGCGTCCTTGCACAGCACTGTGCGCAGGGCGGCATAGAACCGGCCACACAGTCTGACTCTCAAACGAGTTCCACCTTTCCACTCGTCTTGCACCCGTCCATGCGCACGGTTCGGCAACAGCCAGCGCGTAAGTTACAACAATTGGCGACGGATGTGCACACCGATGCTGGGGGATTCACGCACAACACAGCGCCGTTCCGGTCGAACGATAACCGGGTACATTCATCGCTCAAACCGAACCACTGCTGTGCGCACAGCCCACGCGTTTCGCCGCACCAGCTTGTGCAACTCGCGCGCGCACAATCTCGCGCAATTGCCGGAACACCAGACCGGAATGAGTGTACAAGAACTGCGGCACCATGGCTGCACGCGACGCATCGAAGGCAGTGCGCGCGAGTGTCACAACTGTTCCGTCGTTTTTGAGCCAAAACGGTCTGATGTATGGGGTAATCAGACGGCAAGATATTGACAAGACGGGGCTTACGATAGGCTGCAAAACCGCAATGGTAAGCAATCGCACTGCAATAACATTGCAACGTGTTTCGGACAGGCTTCGGCCGAGCCAGATCGCCTTACCGAAGCACATTTCGCAGCGTCGTCATAGCGCCGGGTCTTGCGCCCCGGAGGGGCATATCAAACAGTTTGTCGAGGAAGTCTCTGGCTAGACCAAAGTATATTGGCCGTCTCAGAGTGGCGAAACAGCCAACCAGAAAAGATATGAGGTCATCGTTGGGGACCAGGTAAAGAAACCGATCCACTGCCCTTTCCGCCGCGATGTTGGCACTGATGTCCAAGTACTCTTTGCGAGCTTTCGGAGTGCGTTCGTATTCCAGGGCAAACGTCCGCTCGCCGCCATCGTTCCTCACGGTCACGACAGCGTCGTAGTCCTTAGCGTAGCGGTTGTCGGTAAGCTCGTTTCGGGAATGAATTTCAGTGTCATACATCCATCGGACCAACTGTTGCGAGCGCTTGAGCGCCAGGTGGATTTGGTTGAGTTCGAGCGCGTGGTACACGCCTCTGGGAAGCTGTCCATCCTTGGGGCGGCGTGTTGGCCCCGTGTAATACTCGCCCAAACCGATCAGTTCCGACGCACCGATGTCGGAAATGGAATATACATAACCGTCTCTTCTGAGCGCGATCTCATCACGAACAAGATACTGGTGCTTGACCAGTCGACGCACGCGGTTGTTAAATGCATTTCGCGATGTCGCGTGGTGGTCGAGCCTCAGCAAGTCATAGAGCTGGCGGGTGTGACAAAGTTTGAACGCAGAACTTGCTGCAATAAGGGATAGTCTTGGGTAGGGCTGAGGGCGATTGGTCCTTTCCAATACCGCATGCGATCGTCTCCTATGTTGCGCAATCCAGGACAAGCCGCCCAACCCACGGGCGACCTGTCGCCGGTTCCAGCACGAACCTGCCTAACTCGGTTTGTATCCAGCCGTGCGCGGGCATCAACAACATCGCCTCCTGCTGACCACGGCACTCGCTGAAGGCGATCAGCCAGCTGTCGTCCGATCGCCAGTCGACGCCTCCGACCCTTAAGACTCCAGTCAGATCTGGGCGCACCACCACTAGATAGGCGTCCGGCTTGTCGGGAGCAGTCAGCATGCGTTTGAAAAGCAATTTGTTCTGTCCCATCCAAACGCACGGGTCAGCGCATTCGAAAACACGGTTAATCATTCTGGAGGGATGATCTGGGTCAAAACCGCCTCGCCCGTTAAAGCGTGCGTAGCCCACGATCTGCGGCCGCTGCCGCACGCTGCCCGATACTTCCACGCCGGTCGTGTTGTAATACGCGGATTCGGAAAGGCGCTGTACATGGCTGGGAGCTTTTCGCTGGCGCCAGCGCCACACACTCCCGAAGCCTGTGACCGTGACCAGCATTTCTACACATCCTTAAGCCGTTTGTTCTTCTCGCGCTCAACGTACAGTTGTTCTTGCAGGTTGTTGATATGTCTAACCACGTTGGGGTCGGCGCTGCTCAGTTCAACGGATGTGCCGGCCATGCCACTGGCAACTGGTTTTACAGACATGCCTTCCACTCGCAGAGACAATGCAGTCAGGGTTCGTTCCTTTGTCGCCAACTTTGTCTTCGTGTCGTTGAGCTCGCGTAAGTATTCGTCTCTCTCGCCGACGACACGATTCAGTTCGACATTGCATGACTCGTGGCCTGCATCGGCTGCCGGGATGGCAGTTCCATGTTGGGCAGCTTCGATCGCCCGGTTGCAGCGTTCGATGTGCTGGTTGTATTTCTGGATCGCTTTCTCAGCGACATCCCGCGAGTAGAGATCGTGGTTGTACAGGTCCGTCATCATCTCTGCCGTAATCCACATGGCGCGACGGTGGTCGATCCATTGCTTGGTGTAC
>DATCCF010000057.1:0-26460 GCA_036511435.1 Terriglobales bacterium
TACCGCTGGCTGGACGCTCGACCCGCAGGGGCGCGCCATGTCGAAATCGCTGGGCAACACCGTCGATCCGGTGGAGATCGCTAACAAACTTGGGGCGGAAATTGTTCGTCTGTGGGTCGCGTCGGTGGATTTTCGCGAGGACGTCATGGCATCCGACGAACTCATGCAGCGGGTTGCCGAAAGCTATCGCAAGATTCGCAACACCTTCCGCTACATATTGAGCAACCTATCGGACTTCGTCCCGGAGCAAGACGCTGTCGGCTTCGCGGAAATGCATCCACTCGATCAATACATCCTGTTGCGCGCCGCCGAGGTCACGAAGGATGTGCGCGAACACTACGATAATTTTGTCTTTCACCGGCTGTACCATCGGCTCAAAGACTTTTGCATCGTCGATTTGAGCGCGATCTACTTCGACGTACTCAAGGACCGGCTGTACACGTCGGCTCCGAAATCGTTGGCCCGCCGCTCGGCACAGACCGCGCTGTGGCGGCTGGGAGAGGCGTTGGTGAGGCTATTGGCCCCGGTCACGAGCTTCACGGCAGAGGAGGTTTGGGGATTTTTGCCGGCCGTCGAGGGCCGTCCGGAGAGTGTGCATGTGACGCTGTTTCCGCAACCGGAGGAATTGACTGGCAAGATACCTTCCGGCTTCGATGCCGGCGCCCTGGAAAGCGATTGGGACACCCTAGTGGCGGTCCGCGACCAAGCTCTCAAGGCGCTGGAGACAGCCCGCGCGGAGAAGAAAATCGGCGGCAGCCTGGAGGCACAGCTTCATGTGGCCGCTCCCGAACAGCTTTTTCCCGTGCTAGAACGTCATCGGGATCAGCTACGCTATTTATTTATCGTCTCGGACGTTGTACTGGAGAAGTCAGCGGCCAGCAACGGCGACACGGGGCTGACGATCACCGTCAACCGGGCTCCGGGTGAGAAGTGCGAACGTTGCTGGAACTTTTCGACCCATGTCGGAGAAGACAAAACGTATCCGACCGTGTGCGAGCGCTGTAGCGCAGTATTGTCGGAAATCGAAGCTACGGGCGGCACGCGATAATGACGGAGCCAAGCCACGACTGCGGCAAGACGATTTGAAAGGGCACAGCTTTAGCTGTGCCGTAATGAGTTCAATTCTTAAATAGAGGGACTTCGGTCCCGGAACCGAACTGGCACCGGAAACCGAGTTCCCTCAGCGGCTGAAGCCGGTTTGTATAGCGAGGGATCAAGGCACGGCTGAACAGGCTGCGGAAAAAAGACTCAAACAAGTAAACTCGGCATTTTGCGCAACGATGATTCAATAACTTACGAGCGACTTTTGAGTCAAGAAACGACAGAAATTACTACTTTGGTTCTTTTTTCCGCAGCCTGTGAAGCCGTGCCCCTTCAAAACGAAGGTTCGAGAATGGCTGAACGTTTTCGAATGCTTCTTTCCCCGAGCAGCGGCGTCTAACAACCAGGCCTGAACGGGAGCAGCCGTACCAGACGACCCATGCGCAAGTATTTCTTCTTCATCGCCGCCGCCGTGTTGTTGCTGGACCGCCTCGCCAAATGGTCGGTGGCCAGCAATATTCCTCTGCACAACAGCATCACGATCATCCCCGGCTGTTTTCATCTCACCCATGTAGAGAACACCGGTGCGGCGTTCGGCCTTTTTGCCGAGTCCACGGCGCAGTGGAAGATTGGCGCGCTGGTCAGCTTCTCGGTCATCGCGCTGCTGGTGGTTTCGGCATTGCTGTGGAAGCATAGCCACTCGCTGAGCACCACCACCATTGGCCTGTCCCTGATTTTGGGCGGCGCCACCGGAAACCTATGGGATCGCATGATGACAGGGCATGTCGTGGACTTTCTCGACTTTTACGTTGGCAGCTATCACTGGCCGGCATTCAACGTGGCCGACAGTGCCATCGTGGTTGGCGCGATTCTGCTGGTGTCGGAGATTGTCTTTGCCAAGTCCGGCAACGAAGCCGTGAAAAGCAGTTCGTAGAACGCTGTTCGCTCTTCGCCTTTCGCTTACCTGGTATCAGAGCAGTAGCAGGAAAATGGTCATGCTACGCCCGCCCGTTATTCAGGGCCAAACCACACGAAATTTGTCAGGTATCCACCTGTCCGGAGCCAAGGCCATGAATGCTAGGCGTAAGTGTGAGAGTCGTCGGCCAGCGAAGAGCGAAAGGCGAATAGCGGCCTTTTTATGGCGTTCCATACACCCGCTTGTAGACTTCGGCGTTGCGCACGATGGCCTGCACATACTCCCGAGTTTCGGTGAATGGGATGGACTCGACGAACTCTGCCACGTCGCGGAAGTTGCCTGAGGCGCGCCAATCCTCGACGCGATCGGCCCCAGCGTTATAAGCAGCCAGCGCATACTCCGTCTGTCCGCCGAAGTGGTCAATCATCTGCCGGAAGTAGCGGGTTCCGAGTTCGATGTTTGTGGTCGGATCGAGCAGCGAGTCGGTATTGTAGTGCTGCAGTCCCGCTTTTTTGGCCTCGCCCTTCCCTGTTTTGGGCAATAGTTGCATCAATCCATATGCGTTGGCATGGGAGATGGCGCTGGGATTGAACTCCGACTCCTGACGAATCAGCGACGCCACCAGATAAGGATCGATCCCGTTCTCTCCGGAGTAGCGCCGCAGTGCATCCCAGTAGGGACGCGGAAACAGTCCGTGCCAGTAGGGCGCAGGCAGTCCGTCTACGTCCATGGCAAAATATCCAGCGATGGCGCGCTTTAAAGCCTGTAGCGCACGGAAGTACTCGCCGCCGCTGGAGTAGATGTGCGCGATTTCCAGCATCTCCCACGACGGGCCGGTCGAGCTCCCGGCTTGCAATTCCCGAACCGCTAGCTCGGTGGTACCGGCATTTTCCAGCAGCCGGGCACGCATGTAGTGAAGGTCGTCCTCGGGTGGGTCGGTAACTTTTGACTCGGGATCGTACGCCGGCGCTGAGCCGATGCGCTGTAGTGACGCCACAACTAGCGCAGGAGCCGCCGGGAGTGCCGCCAGCCGCTTGCGCGCTAGCACGCCGTAGTAGTAGTTGCGATACCGTTCGGCAAGCTTCTGGTAATATGCCCGGGCCGCGCCATACTGACTCTCGTCCTCGGCCATGCGCCCACGCCAGTACATGGCGTTGGGAACTTCGTTGGTGGCGGGATAGAACTCAATCTGCTCGTCGAAATATTTCTTGGCTTGCTCCTTGCGGTTCTGGCGATAAGTGAGCCAGGCGCACTTCCAATGCGCGTAGGCCGCTTTCGTTCCGGACGGGAAGCGATCATGAAGCTCGCGATAGTAATCGATGGCGCGATCGTAATCCTTGCGCAGCAAGTACAGGTTCCCCGCGGTAAACAAAGCCGATTCCAGCCACGGCGACTTGGGAGTGGTGCTCCGCATGTGCTCCAGAATCGTGGTCAGCGCAGCGTCGTCACTGGCATCGCGCGCAATCTCGGCACGCTGGTACCACTTCTCTGCGCTGGCTTCGCTGCCATCGTCGGGAATGCGATCGAGGGCGGCGCGGGCGGCGCGGGTATTGCCATCGTGCATGTAGGAATTGGCGAGCTGAATCAGCGCGGCTGATTGCTGTCCCATGGGAGCGAGATCCACCAGCGCGCGATACTCGTCGGCCGCCGCGGGATAGCGCCGCGATTTGTAGAGCGCCTCAGCGCGTTTTAAGCGCTCGGCGTAGGTCACCGGCGGAAGCGAAGCCGCCTCCGGAATCTTCTTCAAATCGGCGGCGGCATTATCGGCGGTGTAATTGGTCGCATAGTTGTAGTAAACGTGACGCAGGATCTCCGCCCCAGTTCGGTTCTGCCCACTCTGCACCTCCGCCTTGCCCAGGAAGTATTCCGTCTCGGCGCTGGCGGGAGTGCGATGTGCTTGAAGCGTGCGCACCGCTTCCGCCGGCTGATTGGTCGCCAGTAGGGTCCTGGCGTAAGCAATCAATGCGTCGTGTCCATAGAGCGAGTCCGGAAAGCGCGTGCCGAAGTCGCGCAGATACGCAAACGAGTCCTCGGGATTGTTGCTGAGCACGTACGAGTTGCCAATAAAGAACGCCGTGTAATCCTTCAATTCGCCGATCTGAGGCTGCGCCTTCTGCATGGTGGCAATCGCCGCAGGATACTGGGCGTCGAGATAGTGAGCGTATCCGATGGCAAACCAGGCCAGTGCACCAGCCTCAGTTCCGGCATGCGCGTGGGCGTACGTTTCGACCCCGGCAAAGGCGGCGGGAGTGCGAAATTCCACGAGTTGCCGCGCCATCGGCCGTAAGTCGCTGGAGGCCACGAAGGTCCGCTTCATGCTGTGGGCGCGGGCAGCCGTTACTTTCTTGCGAGGCGCGTGGTGCTGGGAACGGGCAGACGCCGACTCTTTGCTCGCCGACTTTGTTGATTTGTGGGCGCTGGTACTGGAGCCAGGCTTTTTCTTGTGGGCGGAGGACGTCTCTTGCGCAAGCACTCCGTTGCCCAGCAAGGCCAGCACAAGGGCCAGAAAAACGACATAGAAGCGACTTTGAGGACTCACTGGATTCAGTTTAGCGCGATTCCTTCCAGCCGGACCGAAACAATTCATTTACGAAATGGGTTCCCGCCAGTGACATTTGTTGGGCTCGCGCGTCCGTACAATAGACGTATTTCCACCAGACCCGTGAGTCAACGGAGTAGGCAGCGGTAGCGCGACAAGTGAAATTTTATTTCCTCGGCTTTCCCGAATCCTCGGCGGTATAGGTACAATGGCTTTCGGGATTTTTGTGCTGGGGCGTAAACCACCCCAAGCCGCGCAAAAGCAGCGCGCCTTGGGGACCCCGGATTAAAATCCTGAATCTTGCAAACATGGGAACCATCCAACCAAAGGTAGAAGCGGCTAGCGATGAACTTACGCTAGTCCACGCGGCCAAGGCCGGCGACATCAGCGCTTTTGAAGAGCTGGTGAAGCGGTATGACCGCAACATATTCCGGATTGCACAACACATCACGCAGAACCGCGAAGACGCGGAAGATGTGGTGCAGGACGCTTTCCTGAAGGCGTACCAGAACCTGGCGAACTTTCAGGAGCAGTCGAAGTTCTACACCTGGCTGGTACGGATCGCGGTGAACGAAGCGCTCATGCGCTTGCGCCGCAGGCGTCCCGAGCGCATGGTTTCGCTCGATGAGGACATTAAGACCGAAGAGGATTCCATGCCGCGCGAAGTCGCGGACTGGTCTCCGAATCCGGAGCAGCTTTACAACCAGGGTGAACTGAAAGAGATCCTGGGCAAAACGATACAAGGGTTGCCGCCGAGCTTTCGGACGGTGTTTGTCTTGCGCGACGTTGAGGGCCTCTCCACCGAAGAGACGGCGGATGCCTTGGATTTGAGTATTCCCGCGGTCAAGTCCCGCCTGCTTCGGGCTCGGCTGCAGTTGCGTGAACGGTTGAGCAAGTACTTCAAAAATCGTACTGGTGGAGATGGCAAACAGTGACCTGCTCTGATTTTCTGAAAGAGCTCACCGACTACCTTGACGACTCGATGGACGCTCAAACACGAGCCGAATTGGAAGACCATCTTCAGTGGTGCCACAATTGCTACGTGGTCTGCAATACGACCAAGATGACCATCGAGATCTACCGCGACTCCCACCTGTACGAACTTCCTGACGACCTTCGCACCCGGCTGCGTACAGCTATCGTCTCCAAGTGCGAATGCCACAAGAGCCAAGCCAGCGATCCTCGAGGACAGGGCGACTCTCCTACTAAGTAGCTGTTTCCCACCGTACCCCCAATAACGCCGACGCCGGCTGCACTGGGGCTGGCGTCTTTGGGACACGAGGTACTCAAAGTCAACGTCGCTGTAAACGGATTCCAGGTTTGCACGGCATCCGATTCATTCCCTCCTCCCGACTTGCCGATATTTAACGTGGACTGTCAGCTTCGCGACAGCACTTTAGAGAAGGCACTTTAGTAATGTTGGAAGTGTCAAAACGGGACGACTTGGGTGTGACTTGGTCGGTGCTTGTCGAACCTTTTTCGTAGCCTTCGAATCTAAAGATTCAGAAGCGGGTTATCTGGCTGGAGAGGCTTTACCCGACTTCGCCGCACAACCGGGCGCAGTTCCCCTCGGTTCTCGTTGACCGCGGCGAGAGGAGGCTTATGAATCTGTTCGATCTGGTCTTCGGTTGTTCGCACCAACATTGCAGCTTCCCCATCACGTTAAAAGGAAAACTTCGGCGCAGCACAGCAGCGTCTGTCACCGGGACCTACGTCGTCTGCCTGGATTGTGGCAAGGAATTTCCTTATGACTGGAAGGAAATGAAAATGGTTCGGTCGAAGCCGGAGAGTTCGTCGGCTCCCAACCCGATCGCCATCGCGCCGGGCAGGAAGGCGGCGTAGTTGCCGGCGTGAGCCATCCGATTCCCGCCTCAAGGAAAACTCTGTCTAGAAGGTTAAGGGCGCTCTTTCGAGCGCCCTTTGTTACTGTTGTCGGCACTCACGAATCACGCGGATTAAGCTGGCTGCCGCTGGGCACCCAACTCACTTCTTCGCCATTGCTTGCTTATCGAGTTTGCCGCAGTCCCAAACGTCGCCAACCGGTTTCATGCCGTATTGCACCACCATGGGATCCCCGCCAGACAGGCTGGCAAACTCAGCATCGGTGAATGAGAAAACTACGCGGTGGAGGTCTCCAGTCGAGTAGCGGCTGACCGTAAACAACTTGGAGCCCACCCGCAACACCAACAGGTTGTCTCGCACGGGAAAGAGCTCATCGCTGGCAATCTCGATCTCGACGCCGGAAGCTCCGCCGAGTTGAGACAAGGCCGTTCTCTGTAATCCAGTGACGATTCCGGCGTGGACGATCACCTGTGGTCCAGTCGGTTCCTCGGACTGTTGCTGCACCTGTTCAATCAAGTCGGACGCGTCCTGCACTGGTCCGCTGGTTACAGGATCCGTGGACAACCGGATGTTGGCCACATAGACCGCACCCGAGTTCGTCTGGTCGAAGATCAAGCGTATGCCGTGCACACCCCTTTTCACGATGTTCCAGTTAGGAAAGTCGGAAAGTGGAATGCGGACCGTCTGAAGGATGGGATGCGGTCCACCATAGGTCGATCCCACCGGCCCTTGCAAGTATGACTGATGGCCAGATTGGCCCACGAAGTTCGGATCAATGTAGGTGCTCAGCTTGCGCGGTCCACTGCCCAAATTGGCTGTTTGCATCAGACGGATGGAAAAATCGGTCGGCATATCGGTGTTGAGAGAACTAGTCTGCCTGGAGACCCGGATCTCAAGCGTTGTATAGCTGGAGATGTCGATACCACCCATGCCTGTCCAATTGGTTTGGAAGTAGGTGTTAATCCCTCCCGCAGTCCAACTGATCCGGCCGGCACGCAGGCTGCCGTCATGGTTGGGCACACTTCCGTGGGTGATGGTGATCCCCGATGCGAGGTTTGGAAATCCATAGCTACTGGTACCCGTTTGTCCGGTGAAATCTTCGAACACCTTGATGGTGACCGGAGGAGTGAAGCCCCGGTCTACCCGCGTTGGGAAAGGCTGCACTATGCCCGATTCGTCAGTCACCGTGGCCGGAACGCCCCACCACGGATTGAAGTCACGATTGAAGTCCGCTTGGGCAGAATTGCCCACGTTGCCACGGAAGAACGCCATCAAGGTTGACATCGCCGTGAGCCGTTGCTTTAGCGAACCCGGTGACATCCAGTAGATCGCCGTGTTACCCGTACCATCGCAGATCGAGGAATAGTACGGCGGGTTCGTCACCGTCGCGTCGCTGACCTGCCATTGGGTGTTGAAGAAGTTGTGATTTGCGCCCCAAACAATGTAGCCGGATTTCTGCAATTGGGGTGATTCAAAGGGCGGCAGTATGTCGCGATCATAGGGATGAATGCCCTGCAGATCGTATACGTCCCCGTCGCACATCCCCGCAATGACATTCCAGGGAACGCCTTTGGAATTGTTGCCGAGGAAGTCAACGGGAGCGATTTCGAAGATTCCCTTGAACGTAATCGGGTCCAGGATCATGGAAGGCCAAACACTCCCGGCGGCAATGTAGTCGTTGTAGGCCGCCCGCACGCCATCGCCGCCGCGGGAATGCCCCATCATGCCGGTGTTGCTGAAATCGAGATGGCCTTGCAGTTCAACGCCAACTCCGGAAGGCGTCCCGCCGTTGCGGTTCCAATTGCTCAAATTCTGGAGATGGCGCATCACCAGAATTCCCCGGGCCTTGATCAGCCCGCTGTCGCCTCCCAGACCGGGGCCACCGGTAATGCCCCGGTTCGCATCGATGGACACGATGATGTAGCCATAACTCGCCAGCCGGTTTGCCAGGTAGTCATAGCCGACGTAGCTGGGGGATTCGATGTAGTTCGTCGGACAAGTGCCAGTTCCGGTGTATTGCACGCTATCGTCGATACGCGGACCGCCCATCATTCCCGGAGGGTCTGGCGGTACATGATAGGGACGTCCGCATGTACCGTGATTACCGTGCAGGAAAATCACCACCGGGTAAGTGCCGCTGAGGGTTTGGGGGCGATAAACCTTCGCCCGGACATCAACCTTGCAATCGTATCCGGACCTGGGCTGACAACCGGGCAGCACAAGGCTGTCAATCTGGGCTCCAAGATCGTATTCTCCGGAGGCGGTGGGAAGCGGGCCAACCGGCGTGGCATCGGGTGCAACCTGTTGGGCAGCCGCATGCAAGCCGCCTAACAAGCAAAGTACAAAGACATAACTAAGAATGCGGAGTTTCATAGAGTTTCTCCTGGGCGTTACATGGGCCTGCGGCCCACCCATAGGAATAAAAATTAACCACGGAGGCACGGAGATCACGGAGAAAACTCGATAGAAACCGAAAAACTCCGTGTCCTCCGTGTCGGAGCCCGCCCTGAGCGAAGCCGAAGGGTAGTAAATGATTTTCGACGGAGTGGAAAGTTATGTAGCGAGGAGCCACGTCCTATCCAATGGAACAGAGGCGATGAATTTGTAGGGAGTTCGCGGCATTCGACCCACATTCGGACGAAGTCATAGCAGGATGATGTGGGCTGCCGGGAATAGAAGGTGCGATCTCTGCGTTCTCCACCAAATCGCGACGAGAACGCGCGACCAACTCCCGGCAGAAGTGTACTCCCACACCTGGCGGCTGCGCTATTCCCTTTTCGGGGAATGTGCGGATTCAGTTCCGGCGATGAACTCACTGCCAGAGCTTTACGCTAGTGACCCCCGTCAGGCAGTAATACGGATCGCCCGAACTCGCCAGTCCGGTTTGCGGATCGCAAGTAGTCGTTCCTCCTGTCCAGCCGTAGGGATCCACCGGAACACAGTCGAAGGTCGGCCCAATGATGCCATCAATGCACACGTCGGCGCTCCTCGCTCCAAACCTGCTGAACACGGCCGAGTTCGGAACGACTTTATGTATTTCCAGGTGCAGGTGGGGCAAGTAATGGTAGATCGGAGGAGCTGCATTACCCGATAGCGCCAGCAGGCATCCCGCCTGAACGTGGGTACCTTCATCGAGCGGCAAGTACACAGTCGCGGAACATCCCGGCAAGGGGTCGGGGTCGGAGACCGGTATTTTGTTTTGCCCTACGTAAGTGTCCAGGTGCAGGTAGTAGACGACGTACGGAGGAGGAACGCTGGGCGCATGGTCAGGCACAATCTCTAGCACGTGATATGCCGCAGCCGGGTATCCCAAGCCGACAATCCTAATGGGATAGTGTACGGTACCGTTATTCACGGCATACACCTGAGTATCCATCGCAGCCTTGAAGTCGATTCCGGGATGGCCATCGTAGTACAGGTAATTCGGACCTCCCCAGCCCCAGTAATTCATGTCGGGCGCCAGCGAGATAGGCGGTGGATACTGCACATCGAGGACTTTGTACCCCGCATTGCAGCCTACGCCGAGGATGCGAATTCCCGGACCGTACTGGCCTATCGTTCCCGTGAAAGCGACAACCGTCTTGTCGCACCCATAGATCGCATAACGTCCAGTCGTCGAATTCAACATCGAATGATCGAAGACCGAATCCACCTTAGCCGTTGCCGAGGTCAGATGCTGGTCCAAGTTGGGGAGGTCAGATTTCAGGGGAAACGTCATGCGAGGCATCACGGAAGTGTCGGGCTCCTGCGCGTTGGCAAGGCCAGCAAGCGATAGGGCGCTGCCCGCCAGCGCGGCCAGCAGTAAGAGACGCGTGAACCAGAAGCGCGGTAGCCGTTGCATCCAGACCTCCTGCATGAGCCGCGGACGAGGGCCCAGTCACCGTGAGAACTATACCGCATAGCCGGGCGAGAGGCCGCGTTAAGATAGATCCATGGCGACCAACTCCAGCGCACCTGTCTTCCGGCAACCGAGCGCGATGGAACGCGTGTTCAACCGTTTGTTCGGATTCCTGGTCGGCCTCGGCTTTGGACTGAAACACAATTACCTGCTTCAGGTCCGAGGGCGGAAAAGCGGAAAGCTGTACTCGACTCCGATTGATCTGCTTGAGATTGGTGGCAAACGGTTTCTGGTGGCGCCTCGCGGCCGCACGCAGTGGGTTCGCAACGCGGAAGCGGCAGGCAAGGTTACGCTCAAGAAGGGACGGTCGCGACACAGCTACCGCTTGCGGCCGGTTGCCGATGCAGAGAAGCCCGCACTGCTGAAAGCTTACCTGGACAGCTTCAAGACCACCGTGCAGCGCTACTTCCCTGTTCCCGCCGGTTCAGCCGTCGAGCTTTTTGCGAGCATCGCTGCAAACTATCCGGTATTCGAGTTGACAGAAAAGTGATTGGTTGCAGGTAACAAAACCATCCTCAGAACGAATCTGGCTGGAACATGATCCGCAAAAGCAAACCGGCGGTACGCGCCGCCGGTCGAGCTAGATTCGAGTGATGCTACCATTGCCCTGCGCTGGCGATGAAATCATCGTCGCGCCGTTGCAACGTCGGACGATCGTCACCATCGTTGCCAGGTTTGCCCTTGTCGCTGTCGGCGGTTTGAGTGCGTCGCAGCGAGGGCTTGGTGGTGTCCTTCTGTTCGATGCCTTTCTTGCGGTTCTCCAAGGCCGCCACGCGGGCCTTCACCTCGTTGAACTCAGACGTGTTGACGATGTATTCCTGACGCGCGGGAAGAATTTGGCGTATCTCTTCCTGAGTCTTGAGAATTCGATCGGGGGTCGGGGGATGAGAAGCGAAGGCTTTGGCGAGAGTGCCCGGCTTCTTCTTCTCCTGCGCCTTGACTTTCTCGAAGAAGGAGACGTAGGCCTGCGGATCGTAGCCGGCCTTGTACATATACTGCACGCCCAGGTAATCGGCTTCCCCTTCGAAGCCGCGCGAGAACTTCATAAAGGTCAGCGGCAACGCCAAGTTCATGGCTATACTCGCGGCTTCATAAACGCCCCAACTTCCCACGAAGATCAGCGGAATCGAAGCCATGTTCGCGTAGTTGGCGCGCGTCATCTCGCGAGTCGCATGCCGCGCCGCCACGTGCGCGATCTCGTGCGCCATCACCCCGGCCAGTTCGGCTTCATCGTCCGCAGCAAGGATGAGACCGGTGTTGACGTAGAAGAAACCGCCGGGCAAGGCAAATGCGTTGATGTCGTCGGAGTCGACCACCTTGATAGTAAACGGCACCTTGGCGTCGGAGTTGCGAACCAGGTTCTGGCCGATGCGGTTCACGTATTCAACCACGACGGGGTCTTGGATCATTCGCGCACTCGACTCGATCATCATGGCGTACCCCTTGCCCATCTTGATGTCAGTGTCGATCGAGTACCAATCGCCCAGGCTCTTTCCGGCGCCCCCCACTTTGCGATCGCCGATGTTGTCGATGTCGTCCTTGCCCTTATCGTGGGTGGCTTTCGGCGCGTCCGGCGTCGAGGCCGGAGTGGACCCATCGCCCGCGGGAGCAGTCCGGATAGCGCTTGCGTCTGCTGCGGGTTGAGTTTGGTCTTGTGGATCGCTTGGCATCTGCGCTGACGGTGCCTGAGTTGGCGTGGTGTTCTGCGCGAACGAAGGAACAGCAAGCACGACGCTCAGCAGCATTGCGGTTGCAACGGCGAGAGGGCGTGACTTCATGGAAAACTCCAGTGCCGAACGCTGAGCCACCTGGCCGGGGTGGTACTTGCGCTCATTATAGACTTGGAGCCGCTTTGTAGCACGTTGGATTCCCAGAAATCTCGCCAGACACAAAGATTTTGCAAACCGGGTTAGAATAAGCGGTTCGTCCCAGAAGGAGGGCCGCCTTGGCAATGGCTACGTCAGCGGATCGGACAACGCGCGGAGTTCCGGTGCAACACTTCATCGACGGGCTGCGTAAGCTCAAGGAGAACGACTTCACTGGGGTCAACGGCACGTTGCAATATCTGTGCCAGAATCCGGTCGATCCTGAGTCGCTGAAGCCGTATCTGTTCTGGAATGCGCAGCACTATACCCGCAACCTGATTGACAAGGCCGATCTTTATGAGTTGCTGGCGATCTGCTGGGAAGTTGGCATGGGCAGCTCCATCCACAATCACCAGGGACAGAATTGCTGGATGGCTGCGCCGATCGGCCGTCTTGCCGTGCAAAACTTCCGCGTCCTCTCCGAGGATCTCCCCGCCCATCGTTGCAATATCGTTCCCACCAATGTCGTCGAGATCACGCCTGCGAATCCGGTAGCGGTGGATCCGCTGAATCCAGTGCATGACGTTCGCAATCCGCGCGAATGGGAACAGCGCGCCGTGAGCCTGCACGTTTACTCACGCCCGTTCAACTCCTGCATTGTGTATTCGGTGGAGCAAGGCAGTTGCGGCGAGATTGGTCTGAACTACACGTCGATGTACGGGAAGCTGTTGCAGAGTGCGTAATCGATTTTTCTAGACGCTTTATTGGTGGGTTCAAATCGGAGCTTCACGCTCAGAAAGCTGAGAGCACAGGTTATCTTTGCACTGAGAGATGCCCCGATGCCGCGAACCGGGACGAATCAGACCGGCGTGAACGCTAAGGATGGCGGGGATCTCTGCACCTACGGATGCCCAGTCCCGCGAAGCGGGACGGAAGATGATAGCCCACCGCTTCAGCGGTGGGTAGGCGAAGCCAAAAAACCGAGTCCCTCGGGGACGGCACAAAACACAAAATCCATCGACTGGCGTCATTCGAGTCTCTCCCACGTTTGGGGAATGCCCGATTCCTCCGCGCACACTGAATTCTCTAGGTGTGATGCATCTAGGTTTCTATAATTAGCGTTTGGGCGTTTGCCCCGGACTTTACGTCTTGAACAGCGAGGCGGTAATGACAGTCATTAAGCAAGACGATCTTATCCAGAGCGTTGCCGACGCTCTGCAATACATTTCCTACTACCACCCGGTCGATTTCATTCAGAGCCTGGCGCGCGCGTACGAAAAAGAGCAGTCGCCCGCCGCCCGCGACGCCATCGCGCAGTTGCTGATCAACTCCCGCATGTGCGCCGAAGGCCACCGGCCGATTTGTCAGGACACCGGGATCGTGTCCGTCTTCCTGAAGGTTGGTATGAAGGTGCAGTGGGACGCGACCATGAGCGTGGAGGACATGGTCAACGAGGGCGTACGCCGGGCGTATCTCCACCCCGACAACAAGCTGCGCGCCAGTGTGCTGGCCGATCCGGCCGGCGAGCGCAAGAACACCAAGGACAACACCCCGGCTGTCGTGAACATGACGCTCGTTCCCGGCGACAAGGTTGACGTCATCGTCGCCGCAAAGGGTGGCGGCTCGGAAGCCAAGTCGAAGTTCGTCATGCTGAATCCTTCCGACTCCATCGTCGAGTGGGTGCTGAACACGGTCCCCACGATGGGCTCGGGCTGGTGTCCTCCGGGAATTATCGGCATCGGCATCGGCGGCACGGCCGAGAAAGCCATGCTGCTCGCCAAGGAAGCCCTGATGGAGCCGATCGACATCCAGGAGCTAATCGCCCGCGGGCCGAAGAACCGCGCCGAGGAGTTGCGCGTCGAGCTGTATGAAAAGATCAATGCGCTCGGTATCGGTGCGCAGGGACTGGGCGGGCTGACCACGGTGCTGGATGTGAAGGTGAAGGACTATCCCACGCACGCCGCCAATCTGCCGGTAGCGATGATTCCGAATTGCGCGGCCACACGCCACGCTCACTTCGTGCTCGACGGCTCTGGGGCGGTCGCGTTGCAGCCGCCGTCGCTGAAGGATTGGCCGGAATTGACCTACAATCCGGCGGGCGCGCGACGTGTGAATCTCGATACGGTCACGCGCGACGAAGTGGCGACGTGGAAGACCGGCGAGGTGATTCTCCTTAGCGGCAAGCTGCTCACCGGCCGCGATGCCGCGCACAAGCGCATGACGGAGATGCTCAAGCGCGGCGAGGACCTTCCGGTGGATTTCACCAATCGTTTCATCTACTACGTTGGCCCGGTTGATCCGGTGAGGAATGAAGTCGTTGGCCCAGCAGGTCCGACAACCGCCTCACGTATGGACAAATTCACTCGCCAGATGCTGAAGGAAACTGGCCTGCTCGGCATGGTGGGCAAATCGGAACGTGGATCGGAAGGCATCGCGGCCATTCGCGACCACAAAGCGGTTTACCTGATGGCGGTGGGCGGCGCCGCTTACCTGGTCTCGAAGGCCATCAAGAAGTCGCGCGTGCTGGGTTTCGCCGATCTCGGCATGGAAGCCATCTATGAATTCGAGGTCGAGGACATGCCGGTCACGGTTGCCGTGGACGCGAACGGCAACTCCGTACACGAGTCCGGCCCGAAGGAGTGGCAGGCGAAGATCGCGGAGCTGGTGGAGATCGGGTAACGGGCGTTCCGAATGCACGAGGCCACCGACATCAGGCTCCCTTTATCGCAGCGCTGAAGCTTCCGCGCTTTGAAGGGACACGGCCGGGTGCCCCACCCTTCTCGCGTAGCGAGAGGGCTGGAGTCGTGTTAGTCTGCTCTCCGTATGGACCTGCAACAAACCCTCAAGGCCCTCGAAAATGACAACCAATATTACGCAAGAGAAGCGGTTTCGGAAGCAATTCTTCGGCGCGATGAAATCATTCCTGCCCTCCTGAAAATTCTCGAGGATGTAATCGAGCGCCCTGAATCATTTATCGATTCCCAACGCTTCGATCACATGTACGCGATGTTTGTTCTGGCCCAATTCCGGGAGACACGCGCCTACCCATTGCTGGTCAAGATCTTCTCCGTGCCCGGCGAATTCGCGTTTGACCTCGCCGGCGACACCGTCACCGAGGACTTGGACCAGCTTCTAGCCTCAGTTTCTGGCGGCGATATCAGCGGCATGGCCGCACTCGTGGAAAACGAGGATGCGAACGAATACGTGAGAGGAGCGAGTCTGAGGGGGTTGAGTCCGATCTATAAGACTGAGCCGAAGATCGGACGAAATGATCCCTGTCCGTGCGGCAGCGGCAAGAAATACAAGAAGCGTTGCGGCAGGTAGATGATGCTCAGCCGGTCTTGTGAGCATCTTTTGTGTAGAAGATGAATTCATGCCAGCCAAGCTAGCGCTTCGCACCGAAAAAGATTCTCTCGGCCACTCGGTTTGTCATCCTGAGCGAGACCGCGCCGATTCTGCGCGGGCGAGTCGAAGGACCCCTATCGTGGACAATGATCTTTTTTCCGGAATAGGGGTCCTTCGACTGCGCTTGGTCGCTTCGCTCCCGCGCTCCGCTCAGAATCACACCCTCGTGCGCGGTGTTTGCGTGCTTCACGTCAGAGATGGCGCGGAGGTGAATGAGCGCGACGTTTCTCCTACAGCGAACATCTTTCTTCTTGAGGACGAAATTATGTCATCCGTTACCCAGCCCGCTACCCGCACCGAAAAAGACTCTCTCGGTCCCAAAGATATTCCTGCCGATGTTTACTACGGCATTCAAACCGCCCGCGCGGTCGAGAGCTTTCCCATCAGCGGATTGCGCGCCCACCCTTCGCTTATCCGCGCCATCGCGATGGTGAAGGAAGCTGCCGCCCTCGCCAATCGCGAACTCGGCCTGGTGGACGAGAAGACCGCCAACGCCATCATCGAAGCCGCCAAGGAAGTTCAGCAAGGCAAGTTGGACCAGGAATTCGTCGTTGACGTTTTCCAGGCGGGCGCGGGCGTCAGTTTCCACATGAACAGCAACGAGGTGATCGCCAACCGCGCCTCCGAGTTGCTGGGCGGCAAGCTGGGCGAGTACAAGCACGTCCATCCCAACGATCACGTCAACTACGGCCAATCGACGAACGACGTCTTCCCCACCGCAATGCGCCTCGCCGCTCTGCTCGAATTGGAAAAGCTGTACCCCGTACTCGATGGCTTGATTGCCGCGCACGACGAAAAAGGCAAAGAGTTCCACAACATCCTGAAGTCGGGCCGCACTCACATGATGGACGCGGTGCCCATGCGGCTGGGTCAGGAGTTTCACGCTTACGCAGGCGCAATCAAACGTGCAAAGAAATCCATCGAGCAACAATCTGAGCTATTGTGCGAGATTGGACTCGGCGGCTCGGCGGTGGGCACCGGTATCAACACCCATCCCGATTACCGGGAGAAGGCGATCGCGCATCTGGCGCGCATCTCGGGACAAGAGCTGGATGTCGTGGACGACATGCGTTATGCCATGCAATCGAACCTGGCGATGTCGTCGGTCAGCTCGGCGCTGCGCAACCTGGCGCTGGAGGTCATCCGCATCTCCAACGACCTGCGGCTGCTCTCGTCGGGCCCGAACACCGGCCTGGCGGAAATCAACCTGCCGGCGCTGCAGCCGGGCTCGTCGATAATGCCGGGCAAGATCAATCCCGTGATGGCGGAGCTGGCGGCGATGGTTTCGTTCCAAGTTGTCGGCTATGACACCACCGTAGCGCTAGCGGTGCAGGCCGGCCAGCTCGAACTAAACGTCATGATGCCGAGCATGGCCTACAGCGTCCTCACGTCGATCACCATCATGACCAACATGCTGCGGCAGCTTACCGAGTTCTGCATCAAGGGCATCACGGTCAACGAGAAACGCACCGACTACTACGTGCAGAGCACAGTTTCGCTGGCGACGGCACTGAACCCGTACATCGGCTACGCCAAAGCGGCGGAGATTGCGAAGGAATCGGTGAAGACTGGCAAGTCCATCATTGAGATTGCACGCGAGCGTGGCGAACTCAGCGAAGAGCAGATCAAGGAGATCCTCGATCCCGCGCGCATGACGGAACCGGTGCGCCCGCTGGACGCGGCCAAAGAGCGGGAGAAGATCAAGGACAGGGGATAGCTAAGAGCCGAGGGCGAATCGCGAACAGCGATCCTCAGTACGCCCAGCGCAACAGCGTAGCCCCAGACGTGAATCCCGCGCCTACGGCTGCCAATAAAACCATGTCGCCCTTCTTCAGCTTGCCTTCGTCAATCGCGGTCTGCATGGCCAGCGGAATCGTTCCTGCCGTGGTATTGCCGTAGCGGTCGATGTTGATGATGACCTTCTTCATCGGCATCTTGAGGCGGTCGGCGGTCGCCGTGATGATGCGCATGTTGGCCTGGTGGGCGATGAAGCAATCTACGTCCTGTCCGGTCAGGCCGTTCTTGCGCAGGACGCGCTCCGTCATCTCCGACATTTTCCTCACCGCATACTTGAATACTTGCTGTCCATCCTGATGAATATAATGCATTTTCTGGTCGATGGTTTCATGCGAAGCAGGGTTCAAGCTTCCGCCGCCCGGCATGTACAGGTACTGGCCTCCCATACCTTCGATCTGCGCTTCGTAGTCGATAATTCCGTCCTCACCCTCTTCCGCTGGTTCCAGCAGTACGGCGCCGGCCCCGTCGCCGAAGATGATGCACACCCCGCGATCGGTGAAGTCGGTCATCGAGGAGTTCACGTCGGTGCCGATCACCAGCACCTTTTTGTACCGGCCGGACTCGATGAACTGAGTGCCCGCGTTCAGCGCGTAGACGAAGCCCGAGCATCCCGCCGAAACGTCGAAGCCCCAGGTGCGTGCGATGCCAAGTTTGTGTTGCACCAGGCACGCCGTCGAGGGATACATCATGTCTGGGGTGACCGTCCCCACCACGATCACATCCACTTCCTGAAGATCGAACGGGTGCGACTGGACAAGCTTCTTGACCGCTTCAACCGCCAAATCGCTGGCTGCCACTCCTTTGTCCACCAAGTGGCGTTCGCGGATTCCGGTACGGTCGAGGATCCACTGGTCGGTGGTGTCCACCATTTTTTCCAGGTCCTTGTTGGTGAGGATGCGAGGCGGGACGTAGGTGCCGAGCGCAGTAATTTTGGCGCGACGCGAGTTTGGCAATCGAGTTCTCCGGGACAGCAGTTACGAATGAGCCTTCATTTTCAACGATACAAAGGCGAAAGTCTATGTGGAGCAAAGCGGTGCCAATCGAGCAATTCATTTTGGCGGTTCGCTTTACTGAGAGGCGGTAGCGCTGGGCGAGAGGAGTAGAATCGTTTGGTGAGTAACATCCAACTGCTCATCACCATCGGATTACCCATGCTGGCCCTCGCCTTCGGTTTGTACCTAAACGATCGGCGTTTCGAGGGACTCAGCACCCGTATTGACGATATCAACGCCCGCATTGACGATCTGCGAACCGATCTTGGCGGGCGCATCACTCGCGTCGAAACTTCGATAGACAATCTCACTAGCAAGCTTGTGGATTTGGACAACCGCGTGGTCAAGATTGAGACGAAACTTGGCATCGGGTAGAGGGCGGCTGTTAGCTTCTAGCTCTTAGCCTTTAGCCGCCAAGCTCTATGCTGTTTGCTAAGAGCTAAGAGCTTACGGCTAAAAGCATTCAAAAAAGCCAGGCGCCAGTTGACCGCTGCACCCGCACTAGCCTGCTACCGTTGCTTCCTTCCGGACCTGGCGGGATTCACAAGATTGCGTTGCGCGGGACCAGCGCCCGACCATCCAATATAACATTCCTTCGCGACGGCGTGCTGGACGCGGGAAGCGCGCGAGTTCGCCCTCGCCTGCTCTGAAAGCCGCAGAAAACTAATGGTAAAATAGAGAAATTGCATGCAGCCAAAAACCGATTCTGTAGCCCTGCTCGACATCCCTGGCACTTCAATGCTCGCAAACGCGGCGAGCCTTGGTGAGCGGGGATCTGTCCCGAGCGCCACGGCTGCTCCCAAGAAAATTGGATTCGTGAGCCTGGGCTGCCCCAAAAACCTGGTGGACAGCGAGGTGATGATGGGTCTTCTCTCCCAAGGGGGAGCGCAGATTACCGCCCGCGCGGAAGATGCCGACATCATCGTCGTCAATACCTGCTCTTTCATTGAGTCGGCCAAGCAGGAATCAGTGGATGCGATCCTGGAGATGGCGCAGCACAAGACCGCAGGTCGGGCGCAAAAGCTCATCGTGGCGGGCTGCCTGGTAGAACGATATCGCAACGAGATCCAGAAAAATATTCCCGAAGTGGACGCCGTCGTGGGCACTGGTGAATTGCAGCAGATTCTCAGCGCCGCCGGAATTGCACCGTCGGCGCCCACTGGTTCCCCGTTTGTGATCCTGAACTCGCGTTCCGAGGGCGATGCCCGTGAGGCTGCCGGCCGGTTCTCGAAAGCAGAATGGGATGGCGCGATTGCCGACCTGCCGAACTATTTATACGACGAGAACACGCCGCGCGTGCTGGCGACTCCCAAGTATTCGGCTTACATCAAGATCGCCGAAGGCTGCGATCATCCCTGCTCGTTCTGCATCATCCCGCAATTGCGCGGCAAGTTCCGTTCGCGGCGATTCGAATCGGTGATCGCCGAGGCGGAGCGTCTTGCCGAACAAGGGGTGCGTGAGATCACGTTGATCGGGCAGGATACCACCTGCTACGGAGACGATCTGGGTCTGAAAGATGGGCTGGCGCTGCTGCTGGAGCGGCTGGCGCAAATCGAGAAGCTGCGCTGGGTGCGCTTCCTTTATGCCTATCCTAACAAGATCACCGGCAAGCTGCTGCAGACGATTGCAGCGCATGAAAAGATTTGCTCCTATATTGATGTGCCGTTGCAACACGCCTCGCCCGACGTTTTGAAGCGCATGAAGCGCGGCGCAGGCGCGGAAATATTTTTGCGCTCGGTGGAAAAGATGCGGCGCGAGATTCCTGGGCTGACACTGCGCACCTCGTTCATCGTGGGCTTCCCTGGCGAGAGTGAAGACGATTTCGAACAGCTCTGCCAGTTCGTGCGCGAGGCGCAATTCGATTGGCTGGGAGTGTTTAGCTACTCCGACGAGGAGGGAGCAGGGGCTTTCACGCTGGCCGACAAAGTCCCGCGGAGAGAGATCGAGAGACGCCGCAAGAAACTCATGTCGATGCAGAAGCAGATCAGCCGCAAAAAGAAGCGTGCTCTTGTGGGACAACAGTTCGATTTGCTCCTCTCGGGTCCCTCATCGGAAACAGAGTTGCTGTGGGAAGGCCGCACGGCGATGCATGCTCCCGAGATTGATGGCACGGTTTACGTGAACGATTTTGGCGATCGCGAAAACGTTCGCGAGGGCGAGTTCTACCGCTGCGAGATCACCGAAGCGCACGACTACGATCTGGTGGCGCGCATTGTGGAATGAGGAATGCCGTCAGCATTCAGCAATCAGCATTCAGCCAAGCCGCGGTTGCGACTGCCACTTCGTTATACAGATTTCGCTGCTATGTTCTGGGTAGAGACATTTGTTAGATCGTTCGCAAAACAGCAAAACAGCAGCTCGCATCAAATCCGCCTGGCCAAATGCCAAGTGCTAACTGCCAGAGGAGTGGCTGAGTGCTGAGTGCTGAACGCTGAATGCTGAATGCTAGTCATGGCGAAGAAACAGGTTCGCAGTTTGCGTTGTCCAACTTGCAGAAAGATCGTGCTGGCCAGCGATCTTGAGTATCCTTTCTGCAGCGAACGGTGCCGTGCCATTGACCTCGGCAAGTGGGCGAGCGGCGGCTATGTCATCTCCACCGCGTTGAACGATCCGGAGACCGACGATTCCAACTACCCGAGCCAACGAAGCAAAAAGGCATAGTGAGCCGGGACTGATAGGTCTTCCCGCTCCGCGATGGGCTACCCTGGTCGCCACGTTCTTTGGCGCTGGGCGATTGCGGCCCGGCCCGGGGACGTGGGGTTCGCTCGCCACCGTTTTGTTGTGGTGGCTGTTGGCCTCGCATCTACCGCCCTCAGCACGGATTCCGGTGATCGTGCTGCTGATCGTGCTGGTGGTGGCGATTGGCATACCCGCTGCAACCCTGGAAGCGCGCGGATGCGGCAGGAAAGATCCTTCGCATGTGGTGATTGACGAAGTTGCGGGGCAACTGCTCACCCTGGTGGCGTGTCCGATTGTGTGGCAAGCGCTGCTCGCCGGCTTTATACTCTTCCGTGCGTTCGATATTGTTAAGCCGCCCCCGGTGCGTAGCCTAGAGAGGTTGCCGAAAGGCACTGGAATTGTGGTGGACGATCTTGGCGCAGGCATGTACGGGCTGATTGTCCTGCAATTGCTGCTTCACTTTGGGGTCGTGCGCTGAAGGCAGGCGCGCGGTGAGTTTAAGGGTCGCAGCACCAAATGAACGAGATTGGCAGATGATGGAACGGAAAACGGGCGCAAAAAACGTGAACGGCAAACCCCATATCGATTCCATCGATCCCCGGTGCGCTCTGCCCGGCGGCGAGATTCGCATTAGCGGCAGCGGACTTCGTCCCCAGGAACTGCGCCGGCCGCAGGTGCGATTTGGCGATGTGGACGGCTCGATCATCATCAGCGCGGAACAGTTCATCGTGGCGCGCGTGCCCGAAGGCGCCGCTTCCGGCGAAGTCGTGGTCGCCACCAACGGTCACAAGAGCAATCCGGGAGAGGTGCGGGTGGGCGTTCCCGTCGCGGAAAACCTGCACCCGGTAGCGAATCCAGCGATCGACAAAGACGGCAACATTTACGTCACGTTCTCCGGACCCCGCGGACAGAAGGTCCCGGTTGCTATTTACCGGATCGACAACAACTACAACGTGAAGCCGTTCTTGCACGAAATGATGAACGCCACCGGGATGGCCTTCGACCGCGCGGGCAGTCTCTATGTTTCCTCGCGTTATGAAGGCACGGTGTACCGCGTGGCGCAGAACGGCACCATGACTTCCTACGCCGAAGGCATGGGCGTCGCGACCGGAATTGCCTTCGACCCAGCCGGAAATCTCTACGTCGGCGATCGCAGCGGGACCGTCTTCAAGATCGACCGTGACCGCCAGATCTTCGTGTTCGCCATGCTGGAGCCGAGCGTCTCGGCCTATCACCTCGCCTTCGGCAACAACGGAAATCTGTACGTCACTGGCCCCACGACTTCGAGCTTCGATGCCATTCAGCAGATCGATCCTCACGGTGCCGTCAGCGTCTTCTACCGCGGACTCGGGCGTCCGCAGGGACTGGCGGTCGATGTTGACGACAACCTCTATGTCGCGGCTTCGCTCAACGGCCGCCGCGGCATCGTGCGGGTCACACCCGATCGCAAGGCGTCGTTGGTCGTATCGGGGCAAAACCTGGTTGGACTGGCGTTCGCCAGCGGCGCCTCTGCCGTGCTCGCCACCACCAGCCGCGTGCATCACCTTTCCTGGGACATCGAGGGTCGGCGGCTGATTCCGGAGAATTAGCAATTAGCTCACTGTAGCGCGTTCGAGCCGGAGCGAACGGTCTTCGCTAACGCGATAATTCACCCAGCGGAAATGGCGAAGGTCACTTGCTAAAAGCTAAGAGCTAATTGCTAAATGCTGAACGCTGCTAGACTGAATCCGTGATCGCCGAAATCATCGCCATCGGCTCGGAGATGCTGACTCCGTACCGGCAAGACAGCAATTCCCTGTTCCTTACCGAGCGCCTGAATGAGCTAGGAATCAGCGTCGCTTTCAAAACGGTGGTCGGGGACAACGGCGAGCATCTTACGGCGGTGGCGCGCAGCGCGATCGGCCGCTCCGACATTGCCATCTTCATGGGGGGCCTGGGACCCACACAAGACGACCTGACGCGCGAGAGTGTGGCCGCCGCGCTGGGAATTTCGCTGAAGCGCGACCACGCGATCGTCACCGCACTATACAAACGATTCGCCGAACACCGCATTCACATGCCCGAGAACAATGCGCAGCAGGCAGACGTGCTTGAGGGCGCCGAAGTGCTGCCAAATTCCAGAGGTACGGCCCCGGGACAGTGGCTGGAAACCTACGTAGAGGAACAACCAAAGATTGTCGTGCTACTTCCCGGTCCTCCGCACGAGCTGCACGAAATGTGGGACCAGCAGTGCATGGATCGGCTGCGCGCCAAAGTACCTCCGGCTGCGATTGCGACGCGCGTCCTGAAAGTCGCAATGATGGGCGAGTCGGCTGTGGATGCACGCACTGCGCCGATCTACAAGAAGTATCCCCATGTCGAAACCACTCTGCTGGCCGGCCAGGGACAGGTCGAGTTCCACCTGCGAGCGACCGCCGCCACCAAGGATGAGGCGCAGGCGGAGGTGGATAGGCTTGCAGGCGAGTTGGAAGACGAACTCGATGACGCGGTGTTCTCCTCGGCAGGTGAATCGCTGGAGGAGATCGTCAGTTATTACTTGCAGATGCGTAACGCGAAACTGGCGGTGGCCGAGTCGTGTACCGGCGGAATGGTCGCCGAGCGTATCACCTCAGTGCCCGGAAGTTCGCGCTACTTTCTGGGCGGAGCGGTGGTGTACTCCAACGACCTGAAGACGCTGTTTGCCGACATCCCTCCGCTGATGATCGAGGCCCACGGCGCGGTAAGCAAAGAAGTGGCCCTGGCGCTAGCGGAAAACATTCGCGAGATTTGCAATGCCGACATCGGCGTCGGGGTCACGGGCGTCGCAGGCCCCGGCGGCGGCACGGACGAGAAGCCGGTTGGCCTGGTATACGTCGCGGTTACCAACGGTCACAAGCAGGAAGTGGTGCAGCGGCATTTCTTTGGGGACCGCGACCGCATTCGCCGATGGGCAAGCCAGCAGGCGCTTGACCTGGTGCGCCGCATGCTGATGTGAATTTATGCGCCTCTTCGTAGCACTTGACATCGATCCGGATATCCGCCAGCGAATCACAGAATTCCGCAATCGAATGCGACTGCTGGCACCGGATATTCGCTGGGTGGTCCCGGAAACGTTTCACATTACTTTGCAGTTTCTGGGTGAGACGAAGAGGCTCGACGAGATTCAGCGTGCGTTGCAAGCCGTGCGGGGCGCGCCGATCGATCTGAGCTTCCGCAACGCCGGATTCTTCCCTTCTCCGAGATCGCCGCGCGTATTCTGGGTAGGGATTGAGGGCGACGAGCGTCTACCCGAACTCGCAAGCTCAATTGGCCAAGCCCTACAGCCGCTGGGATTCGAGCGGGATGTTGGTCCTTTCAAGCCCCATTTGACGCTGGCGCGTGCCGGCAGCGGGCGCCCGCGTCCAATTCCCGGAGAACGTTCCGCACCTGCGCTGCAGCAGGTGCGGACCAAACTCGAAACCCTTGAGCCACCAGAGTTCGGTACAATGACCGCGCACGAGTTCTATCTCTACGAGAGCAAACTGTCTCCAGCGGGTGCGCAGTATTCCAAGCTGGCGCGCTATCTGCTGGGTTAGCCTCGCTGCCCAGCGCATAACTTTGACGAAACTTTCACTCATTATCGTCGTGGTCTCCTACCTGCTGGGCTCGATACCGTTCGGCTACCTGCTGGTGCGCATTTTTCGCGGGCAGGATGTCCGCAATACCGGCAGCGGAAACATCGGCGCGACGAACGTTGCGCGTACCGGTTCCAGGGGGCTGGCAATTGCGACCCTGCTTCTGGATGCCTTGAAAGGCTACATGGCGGTGGCGTTTGCGTTCTGGCTGGCGGGATCGCACCGCTTTACGGCGGGTAACATTCAGTCCAGCATCTACGATTCTTCGCCGCAGATGATCGACAGCCGTACTATCTTCCTGCTCGCAGCGGTCGCTGCCTTTTGCGCGCTCTTAGGGCACATGTTTACGGTGTGGCTCCGCTTCAGGGGTGGCAAGGGAGTGGCAACTGCCGCTGGCGCCTTTGTGGCGCTTGCGCCGAAGAGCCTGCTGCTTTCACTTCTCTTGTTTGCGATCGTCTTCGCGCTGACGCGGTATGTCTCTTTGGGCAGCATTGTCGCGGCTGCATCATTCCCCTGGTTCGTTCTATGGCTCAACCCGGCGGAGCGCAATACAGCTCCTATCCTGTTGGTGATTACGGCTTCGTCCGCGCTAGTTATGGTGCGACACAAAGACAACATCCGGCGCCTGTTGTCGGGCACCGAAAACCGGTTCCATTGAGAGAGACCTGCTTGTGAGCGAGATCGCAGTCATCGGCGCGGGAGCGTGGGGTACGGCAATCGCCACGGTTTTGGGGCGCAAACAGACACACCGCGTGCGCTTGTGGGCGCATGAGGCCGAAGTATGCGAGAGCATTCGTGGTCGCCACGTCAACGACTTGTTTCTGCCCCAACAGCTCATTCCAGAAGCGGTCGAGTGCACAAACAGCCTCGAAGAGGCACTGCAAGGCGCGGCGATCGTCGTTAGCGTGATGCCATCGCACCACACCCGCCGCGTGTTTCAAGCTATGCTGCCTCACCTGCGCTCGGAGATGCTCTTCGTCAGCGCGACCAAAGGTATTGAAAACGATTCCCTGCTGCGCATGACTGAGGTAATTACGCAGCTGCTTAGTGACTCTGCTGGTTTCGCGCCGCGTATCGGAGCGATAAGCGGGCCGAGCTTCGCGAAGGAAGTTGCCAAGGGAGACCCTACTGCAGTCACAATCGCCTCGGCCGATTGGGAGCTTGCCGTAACGGTGCAGAAGGAATTCAGCGATCCCAACTTTCGGGTGTACACCAACGATGACGTTGTCGGAGTGGAATTGGGCGGGGCACTGAAGAATATTGTCGCCATTGCCGCCGGAGTTCTATTCGGCTTGGATCTCGGACACAACACCGTCGCAGCGCTCATCACGCGGGGGCTGGCTGAGATCACGAGACTGGTAGTTGCCTGCGGAGGCAGAGCGGAAACCATGGCTGGACTGGCGGGACTCGGCGACCTGGTCCTTACCTGCACCGGCGGGCTTTCGCGAAACCGGAGCGTCGGCGTCGAACTGGGACGCGGTCGCAAGCTGGAGGACATCATCGCGGGGATGCACGGCATGGTCGCGGAAGGCGTGCTCACCACCAACGCTGCGGTCGGACTGGCCCATAAGGCGAGGGTAGAAATGCCGATTACCGAACAGATGCACGCCGTTCTTCAGCAAGGGAAATCTGTGCAGGACGCCATACGAGATTTAATGAGGCGTCCCTCCACCAGCGAGGTGGGACTGTACCGGAATTAGGGCCCGTTCAGAATGACTCGGCGAGCAGCGTTGGATGCCGATTTTGCGCAACGCCGCTGCCCGAAAACACATCTAAACGGTGGTTTGTACGATTGTCATACATGCATGGATATACTGAATACAACATGGAACGACCTGAAAGCAATGGACTCAAGAAAGCCCCTCCTGCCCTGTGCGCAGGGCTGATTGTTATCACCGTCCTGCTGGCATGGTGTTCTGCAATGGGCCAGAGTTCCGGTCAAACATTGACTTC
>DATCCF010000058.1:0-3715 GCA_036511435.1 Terriglobales bacterium
CACAAATTCCAACGACTGTTATGACGGTCAACATTCGACGGTTCATAGATAGATTCCCTCCTGCAGGTCAGCTTTCGCTCGGGGTGGACACGATTTGCGGCACACTCGATAACACAAGGCAAATTTAGATTCGAGGGCGCCGCCCTCTGGAAGTTGTGCGTCATCCTTGTCCGTGCTTGGTCTCGTGCTTCCTTCTCCTCGTTTTAGCCTCTGACGAACGGTGGCGGCTAACTTGTTACGGAGCAAAGTAGATTGGCGCCTCAGGTCTAACGTAATCAGGAATCTCCTTTTTGAGAACCGCCTTCCTCGAACTATAATCCTTGTGACCGATTTCCGTAAGCCAAGACTGCACCTCCGAACAAAAAACTGAGTAGTGTCGTTCCATTTTGGGAATCTCTGCCTGTCGCAATTACTCCTCGCCGATTTCTCCGACACCGCTCCCTCCTCCTTCGTTCTCCCCGACTCGATTCGCGTGCTAGGACACTGGTTGTTAGCCTGCCGGAAGCGGCAGCCTCGCGATCCGTCGCAACATCGCCGCAAACCGTCCACGCGTCAGATGCCCTTCCGCCAACATCAGCCGGAAGTACCGCGCATGCTTCACCAGCCGCCCGCCCGTCTTTACCAGCCTCTGCTGCATGCTGGTCAGTGACCAGTTCTCGATACCACCCGGCAGAGTCAGCCGCCGCCACAGGTTGCCCAGGTTGTAGGCGAGAATGCTGAGCCACAACCGCACCTCATTGCCCTTGAACCGGTGGCAGGACAGTCGCGTCATCTTCCCCGCCTGCTTGCCTTCCTTGATCCATTGCTCCGCCTTACCACGCTGGTTGTAAAAACGGATCACCTTCCGGTTCTTGAGCTGCGTGTTGGTTACGATGAAGCCCACCCTTGGGAACAACTCCCCAGCATGGAACTCCACCTTGGCCACCACCCGCCGCGCCGTCCTCCAACTGGCTGCCTGATACAGGAAGCCCTTGTACCAGACCACCGGCTTGTGGCTCGGTCTTCCCACCGGCCGCGTCAGCAGCTCTTCAATATCCCGCATCAGGCAGTCGTTGGCCGGAATCCGAATCGCATACTTCGCTCCACGCTCTTCCAGCGCTTCGTAGATCTCCGGTTTCGCAAAAGCCGCATCCGCCCGGAACCAGACTTCTTTACCCAACTTCTGTTGCCGTTCGATCTCCGGCAGTAAAAGTTCATCCCAACCATCGGCGCTGTGAACGTTGCCCGCATCTGACACGCTGCCTTCCGAGAAAACGGTCTCCGCACACACTCCGGTGCCCATCACAGGCTTTGGCCGGGAATTAATCTCCTCGACCCCTTTTGGAGATTGCACCGCCGATGGACTGCTTGGATGTTCTCGGAGCTGTCGTCTCGCCTAGCACCTCCCATCCCCTTGGGCTCGATGTGGTCGGGCGCAATCTCGTTGTAATGTGCGAAGGTTTGGTGGCAAATCGCGCACTTCCCGTCTTGCTCCACGACTTTTCGGCTCAGTAGCTTCCGCATCTCTGCTGGCGACCGAAGTTCGCGATATCCCCTGGGATGGTGTGGATCTTCGATGCGCTGAACACCAAGCTGAAATCTGCGTTCTTTCCGCGCCTGCTCGCGACCGCAGCAGAACAGAGAACGATGGATTGGGCAGTATTCATTCCGACGGAGTTTCACGGGAATGCTCCTGTGTGACTTGCATTGGTATTCGTTGCGGCTATCCACGGCTCCGATTACCAAAAGAGATCAATAAGGGCCGGTACACATCTTCCGCAGCGTGTAAACTGCTTGGTTCCCCGGATATAGCGTCAATGGGAGTGCACCGCCATGGGTGGCCTGCCGGCTTTCGATCGGTATATCGGCATCGACTATTCCGGCGCAGAGACGCCGAAATCGAGCCTCAAGGGCTTGCGCGTTTACATGGCGGACCGCAACGGACCTCCCACTGAGGTGCCGCCGCCGCCCAGCCCACGCAAATACTGGACACGGCGGGAAATCGCCGAATGGTTGGTAGAACGCCTTTCAGAAAAGCAACCAACCTTGGTTGGGATTGACCACGGCTTTTCGTTTCCTCTGCGGTATTTCGACGAGCACCACCTGCTGCACGACTGGCCTACATTTCTCGACGATTTTCAGCGGCACTGGCCGACGGATGATGACTTCAATTACGTCCAATCCGTACGCGATGGCGCTTGTGGCAACTGTGCAGCTCGATGCGGCGACGCCCGTTGGAGGCGAGTCTCAGAAAAGAGGGCTGGGGCGAAATCTGTGTTCCACTTCGACGCGCAGGGATCGGTTGCAAAGTCCACGCATGCCGGCCTGCCTTGGCTACGGTATATCCGCCTACGTGTCCCCAGCGTGCACTTTTGGCCTTTCGATGGCTGGAACGTCCCGGCGGGACGGTCGGTTGTGGCAGAAGTCTATCCCTCGCTTTGGAGCCGGGGTATCGCGCGGGAGGATCGGAATGATCATCAGCACGACGCATTTTCCGTTTCGGAATGGATGCGCCGCTCCGACCTTGACGGTACGCTCGCGGGTTTCTTGGCTCCCGCTCTGGCACCTGCAGAACTCGAAGCAGCGCACGTTGAGGGCTGGATACTAGGAATCAAGTGAACCGAGAAATCGTGCCGACAGCGATACGAAGATGGAGCACATGGATGGTGAAAAGAACATTTCCCTTGTCGAAGGTCTATGGCCTGCTGGAGCCAGGGCCGGTCGTACTGGTCACAACCGCCTACAAGGGGCGAGCCAACATCATGACCATGTCCTGGCATACGATGATGGAATTCGAGCCGCCGATCGTGGGCTGCGTGATCAGCAACCGGGGCTACACGTTCAGCATCTTGAAACAGACCAAGGAATGTGTGATCAACATCCCGACGGTGGAGTTGGCGGCCCAAGTAGTGGGCTGCGGGAATACCTCAGGGCGCGACGTCGACAAATTCAAAGTCTTTCAACTTACGCCAACAGCCCCGCTGAAGAAAAGTCTCGCAGGTAGAGGTTTGAGCAGTCTGTTCACAAAAGAACACGCGCAGTTTCCTCCTCCCACACCGGAGCTGGTGAAACGTCCCTTTCGCAAATGCCACAAAGATGATGCGGGGCACTGTGCACTTTGGCAGCGTTGCTGCCGGAGTTGCTCGCTTGAGTTGCGATGGGAATACAGACAAGCGTGGGTAGCCCGCCCGACCTGACATCTCACGTTCAATGTGTGCGCGGCGTCCTCTGAAGTCTCGATCGCTGGGTTATCTGACAATTGCCGGCGGCACCTCTGCGTGTTTCTCGTCCCGGTTTGGGATGATGCCGGGACCCAGGCCCGAGATGGTCAATTCTGCTCAGACCTCAAACAGCCGCGAGATTACAAAAGTGGCAGCAGAAGCGCCGCAACATCGCGCGTTACAAGGGCCAAGGAGAAGTATGAAACCCAGCATGAAAGACAAGCTCAAGGGCAGCTTCCACGAAGCAAAGGGAACCATCAAGGAGGAAGTCGGAAAGGTTACAAACGACCGGAAATTGAAAGCCACGGGGAAAGCCGAAAAGAAGGCGGGCGAGCTTCAGCAGCGGATCGGCCGTGCGAAAGACACTGTCGCAAAATTCTAGAGCGGTTCCGGGGTAGCTGTATCCGATAATAAATACCCACAGTGGCGAAACCAAGCGGTGGCGTTGTGAGGCGTAACGGCGGCGATCGCTGTCGCCACGGCCTTCTCCAGCAGATCGACCGCCCGGGTTTTCG
>DATCCF010000059.1:0-11086 GCA_036511435.1 Terriglobales bacterium
GGCCGTCAGCGGCTCCGAGGGTGAACTCGGCAAGCCGTCGAAGGCCTTCGTCAGCGCCCAGGTGATCGAACAGGGACGCGCCGATAAGATCCTGGTCTTCCACTTCAAGCGCAAGAAGCAATACAAGAAGCTGAACGGACACCGTCAACCGTACACCGCCGTGAAGATCACCGGCATCAACGTGGACGGAACGGACCACACGGCATAGTTCGCGGAGAGATTATTTATGGCACACAAAAAAGGTTTAGGTAGCTCCCGGAATGGCCGCGACTCGAATGCGCAGCGACTGGGCGTGAAATCGTTCGGAGGCCAGCTTGTTTCGGGCGGCTCCATCATCGTGCGGCAGCGCGGCACCCGTATCAAGCCGGGCGTCAACGTTGGCCGTGGCAAAGACGACACCTTGTTCGCCAAGGTGACGGGCGTGGTGGCGTTCAAGGACCGCGGGCAGATGGGCAAGTTCGTGTCGGTCACGCCGCAGGAAGCAACTAGCAACTAGCGACCAGCAACTAGATGTGAGGACAGGTCTCGTCACGGCGAGGCCTTTTTGCTTGGATAGCTGTCAGCCCGTCAGCTATCAGTCATCAGCTAGCCCGCGGGATAATAGGGGTCGCCAGGTTCATACAGCGGTCCCCCGGTAGGACTTCCGCGACCGCCGCGTTTGCTCGAAGCTGAAAGCTGATGGCTGAAAGCTGACGGCTGTTTCACTAGCCCCTAATCACTAGCCACTGTTTTCCCATGTTCGTTGACGAAGCAAAAATTCGGGTGAAGGCGGGCGATGGCGGCAACGGCTGCATGGCCTTCCGGCGCGAGAAGTTCGTACCGCGTGGCGGTCCGTCTGGCGGCGATGGCGGCCATGGCGGCGACGTGGTGATGGAATCGAGTGAACGCCACAACACCCTCGTACACTTCCGCTTCAATCCCGAATACAAGGGCGAGCGCGGACGCCACGGCGAAGGCTCCAACAAAACGGGACGCGAGGGCGAAAGCATCGTCCTGAAGGTTCCCGTCGGCACCATCGTTTACGACGAGATGACGGGAGAAGTGGTGCATGACTTCTCCCATCCCGACGAACGCATCGTGGTGGCGCACGGCGGTCGCGGCGGTCGCGGCAATGCCCGCTTCGCCACGTCGACGCATCAGGCCCCTCGCGAGCACGAGGAGGGACACCCCGGAGAAGAGCGCGCGCTACGACTTGAGCTGAAGCTGCTCGCCGATGTCGGACTGGTCGGCTATCCCAACGCCGGCAAGAGCACGCTGATCTCGCGCATCTCGGCGGCGCGGCCCAAGATCGCCGATTATCCCTTCACCACGTTGCAGCCCAACCTCGGCGTAGTGGTTGTCGGGGAAGCGCCGGGAGAGGCCAGCTTTGTGGTCGCCGACATACCTGGACTCATCGAAGGCGCCAGCCAAGGCGCGGGGCTGGGCACACAATTTCTGCGGCACATTGAGCGCACCCGCCTGCTCGCGCACCTGGTGGATGTCTCCGACGCCAGCGGACGTCCTGATCCGGTACACGATTACGAGGCGATCACCAGGGAACTGGCGAACTTCGGCGCCGGACTGGACTCGAAACCGATGATCGTCATCGCATCGAAAATGGATGTGGTGAACAAAGACAAGCTTGCCAAGCTGAAGCGGTACTGCAAGCGCAAGAAGCTGGAGCTGTTTCCCATCTCGGCGGTGACGGGCGCGGGAATTGACGACCTAAAGTGGGCGATGGCCGAACGCGTGGAGAAATTGCGGAAGGCAGGGGTTAGGGATTAGGGGTCAGGGGCTAGGAGTTAGGCGTGCGCTGAAGCCCGCTCGAGATGACAAAAGGCTTCTACTAATGAGATGGACTTTTACCTGCTTCACTAACACCTGACCCCTAGCCCCTGCCTCCCCTAGCCGTTCGGCTTGATCACCTTGGTATGGCCCGTGGTCTTCAACTTGAAAACATCGCCCGGGATCTTGTGGTTCATTTGAATATTGCTGTACTTGGCCACCCGATAGTCGCCTGAGGGTTCCGAAAACTTCTGCTGCACACTCACACCCAGCGCCGGGTCGATCCACAGCGTAATCGTCTGGAACATGCTTTTCACCCTTTGTGACTTCGGCGTCAGCTCCAGCTTCGCGGCGTTCACACCCTGCACCGGCTCCATGCCGGCATAGTTTACGTCGAACGATTTCTCCAGGTCGTGCCCCCGCCCGCCGAAACCCAGCACCAGAAAGCTTGCGAAATCGGCCTTGTTCTTGCCCGGGTTGTACTCGGTGACCTGATCGATTGAGGGCTGATACATGCTGACCAGGTTTCCGGTGAAGAGCACGTACTTCTTGTCGGGCGAGGTAATGTCGGCCGCCATTTGCACGTCATTGCCCTGGCGGCGAAAGTACATTGTGCCCTTCTGGTAGTCGTGGTCGTCAACCACCTTCTGATACTGGTCCCAGACGAAATCGCACTGCGCGGTGCGAAAGTTGGCCGCTGCCTGGTCCATGGCGTTCAACGCCGCTTCCAGGTTTTGGGCTTGCAACCCGCCCGCGGCGCAACACAGAATCCAAGCCAACACCGCGATCGATTTCATGGTCTTCATACTGGCTCTTATTACAGACTTAACCCCGGACGGACCTGCGAAGTTGTTCGGGACGCAATTTCCCGGCGAGATTCAGCCGATCTTGCTTAGCGATGTCCCCAGACTTTATATGCAACCACATTGTGTTGACTGTCGCGCACTACTTCGTAGCGGTCGATGGTGACGTAGCCCGCGACCGGCTCGATGATGCGGGCCAGCGACTCTCTGATATCGGCATCGTTGTCCCCTTTAACTGCCGAGGCGTCCACCTTATAGAGGAAGCCGTCTCCCTCTTGCTGTACGACAACTTCAGTTTGATGCGGAGAGCGCTCCACCGGTTTGTCGCGGAAATTGACCCAGTGCGGCGTCAGGAAGATGAAGGCCAGGATGAGGGTGACCATGACATCGTATTGGACGCTGCCGCGCGGCGACGTCCACCAGAAGTAGCCTCTCAAGGTTTGACCAAACTTGCTCATCGCTGCATTTAGTCTAGAGAGGCGCAGGACGAAGCGCAAGGAAGCCGCTGGCAGCAGTTAGCAATTGGCACTTGGCAGTTAGGCTTCGCCAAACCGGCTCGTGGCGAACGCGGAGGCGATTGCGGCACCGTGAAAGTTGCTTTGACTGACTCCTAACCCCTGACCCCTAGCCCCTGCCTTACGTCCTCAGCTCCACCACCGTCGCGCCGCCGCCGCCTTCGTTCTGCGGAGGCTCGCTCACGCTGGCGACGTGCGGATGACTTTGCAGGTACTGGCGAAGCGCCTTGCGCAGAATTCCCATGCCGCTGCCATGCACCACGCGGAGACGCACCGCGCCCGCCAGGAATGCGCGATCCACGAACTTCTCCACCGCGCGAGTGGCTTCGTCCACGGTCTGGCCGATCACGTTGATCTCGGTGGCGACGTTGTCGTCTTCCCGCACCAGGGTAACGTTGATACCGCGGGCGCGCGCCGATTCCACCGGGTTAACTCCGGCTCGCGCGATCACGCTGGCGAAATCGTCGCGTGCCACTTTCATCTTCATGGGACCGACCGCCACCTCGAAGCTGTCATCGTCGAAATAGCGCAGCACCTTGGCATCGCGACCCAACGATTTCAGCCGCACGGTATCGCCAATGCCGACCTGCTTGACGACATGCTGCTGCGCGTGCGGATCGCCCGTATCGGCGCCGGTGGTGTGCGCCACCACCGTGGAATCGAACTGCTCGCGGAATTCCCGGCGCATCTTGGCGATGCGGCGCTCCGCGTCTTTCGAAAGCTTTAGCGCCTGAGCGCGGTCCTGCACGGCATTGACGGTTTCGCGGGCGCGATACTCGAAATCGCGCAACACGCTTTCCAGCTTCTTCTCCATTTCGCGCAGCTTCTCACGCTGTTCCTTGCGGCCTTCGACGGCGAGATGCTGGCGCTCGCGTGCCACCTCCTGCTCGCGTGCGCCAAGCTCGGCCCGCTCGGTGTCAATTTGTCGCAGCTCGGAGTGGAGGCGGTCGAGAAAGCGCGACACGTCCTGCGCCTGTGAGGTCATCCGCTGCCGCGCCTGGGCAACGATCTCCGGATTCAGCCCGAGCTTTTGCGCGATGTTAATGCCGGACGAGGCGCCGGGCACACCAATACGCAGCTCGAACGTGGGAGCGAACGTGTCCTCATCGAAGCCAACGGCCGCGTTGAGCACGCCCGGCGTGTTCGCCGCGTAGACCTTTAGAGCGGTGTGATGGGTGGAGACGATGCTGATGCATCCGGCGCGCCGGAAGTGGTCGGCAATGGCCACTGCCAGCGCGGCGCCTTCTTCGGGATCGGTAGCGGAACCCAACTCGTCGAGCAGAACCAGCGAGTCCGACGTGGCCTGGTGGGAAATCAGATCGATGTTGGTGACGTGCGCCGAGAAGGTCGATAGGTTCTGCTCGATGGACTGGTAATCGCCAATGTCGGCGAACACCGAATCGAAGATGGGCAACTCGGCGCGCTCCGCCGGGACCGGAATACCCGATTGCGCCATCAGCGCCAGCAGCCCGATGGTCTTGAGTGCCACAGTTTTTCCGCCGGTGTTGGGACCGCTGATGATCAATTGGCGATGCTCGGCGTCAAGTTCGACGGTGAGGGGAACCACGGCGACGCCCCTGGCCTTCAGGGTCCGCTCCATCAGGGGATGGCGGGCCTTGCGCACGACCAGCGCATCACACGAGCCTGTAACCGATGACCCACCGACCGGTGATTCGGTGACCGGAGGCACCTCGGGTTGTGATGGCACTGATTCGGCTGCGGCGTCGCCATCCGCCAGCAGCTTTACGGTTACGCAGTCATAGTCCTCGGCAAATCGCGCCTTGGCGAATTGCAACTCGAGTTCGGAAAGGACGTACACCGCGTTGTTGAGGGCGTCGGCATGTTCGCCCAGTCGCGCCGTCATCTCCAGCAGAATGCGATGGATCTCCGCCTGCTCATCTTCCAGTAACCGCACCAGGTCGTTGTTCTGCTCGATGGTTTCCAGCGGCTCGATGAATACCGTTTGACCGCTGGAAGAGGCGCCGTGCGCCACCCCTTGCACCCGGCGGCGCTGCTCCACCTTTACCGGAATCACGAAGCGTTCGCCACGAATGGTGACCAGCTCGTCCTGGACTGCGCCGTCCTCGGAAAGACGCCGCAGATATGCGCGCAGCGACTCCTGGATGGCGCGTTTTTGCTTCTCCATGTCGCGACGAATTCGCGCCAGCTCCGACGACGCCTTATCGTCGAGCGTGCCGTCTGGCAGGATTTTGTTGCGGAAGTAACGCAACAGAAGCGTGAAGTCAGCGAGGGTCTGGGAAAGCTCGAGGAGCGTCTGCCACTTGTCCTGCACTTCGACTGGCGGATGCAGCGCGATCTCCCGCCACTCGGCGGAGCGGTCGGCTACCAGGAGCAAGTCGCGTATCTCGGTGATCTCCAGGGCAGCGCCGCGGATGCGCGACTTGTTCACCATCGTCGTGGGATCGAGCAGTCCATGAAAATCGAAATGACCGCCGGCGCGTAGATACCCGCGCAGCTCCGCGACCAGTTGCTGCTGGCGTTCGATCCATTGGCGGTCACACGAGGGCGTGAGCTGCATCACGCGTTCATGTCCAAGCGGCGAGCCGGTGTAAATGGCGAGCAGTTGACGAAGCTGATCGAATTCGAGCACGCGCTCGCTGGAGTGATGGATTGGGCTGGGAGAACTCATCAGGGCTGCGTCTATGGTACAGCAGCCAAAGGTGGGATCAGCCGCCCCGAGTCAGCGACCATACTTGCTTGAGGTGAGGTTAGCCCTCGGGTTAAACTAACTCGTGGCGATGGAGTTCGCCGTTAACCGCCCGCGGGCTGATAACTCCTACCAAATAAGCAGGAGAGCTCCATCGTGAACTATCTGTGGATCGCCTTAGGCGCGATCGTAGGCGCCAGCGCGCGTTACTTTCTCAGCGGATATATCGCCCGCGTTTTCTCAACCACCTTCCCCTACGGGACGCTCCTCATCAACGTCACCGGCAGCCTTTTGATTGGCTTCTTCCTTGTTCTTGCCGGAGAACGCATGCTGCTCGATCCTCGCTGGCGGCTCCTGGTAGCCATTGGCTTCTGCGGCTCGTACACAACATTTTCCAGCTATGCCTTCGAAACGTTCGCCTACATGGAGCAGGGACAGTGGATGCTGATGGCGATAAATATTGTGGCCAGTAACGCGCTCTGCCTGGCGGCAGTCGTAGCGGGCGCAGCAATCGCGCGGGGGTTGTAAAATGGCACCTGCTATGGCTGTGCAGGTAACCATGTATCTCACGGAGGGCGATTCCTGGCATCATCGTCCGCTGCACTTGGAAGTGCTGAAGTATCTACGTCAGGAAAACGTTGCCGGCGCCGTGGCCTTCCACTCGGTCGCGGGTTTCCAAGGCCGAAGCAGCGTCCAAATCGCCCATCTTGTCGAGGCAGGAGGAGACCTGCCGGTGGTGATTACCTTCGTCGATACCGACGAGCACGTCTCTCGCGTTCTTCCCAAGCTGCGAGAGATGGCGGCTCATCGGCTCATCGTCCGTGAAAACGTGGTGATCGAGCAGGGCAGCCTCGATTGACGGACGCATTCACGAGAAGCCATCTAATATAAATACCGGAACGGGCCAACCCGAAGTACGTCAGGGGCTAAAGCCCAGTCTGTAAATGGCCATTTGCGGCACGGCTGAAGCCGTGCCCTTTCAAAACCGATTTATGAGATAGCATCGTTACTTACCCAGCCGGGTGTAACCCAACTACCGTTCCCGGCGCTTGCCGGATACACTGTTGCGGGCGGATTGATGCGTTAACCTAAAGCTTAAGAGCATTCCCGGTTCATCTGATTTTGTTTACCAGGCGAGAGGAGCGTCATGGCACCGTTAACTTCCGACGCGTTCGTTTTTTTCGGCGCCACCGGCGATTTGGCCCACAAGAAAATCTTTCCCGCACTGCAGAGCATGGTGAAGCACGGCACGCTCAACGTGCCAGTAATCGGCGTGGCCAAGTCCGGTTGGACCCTCGAGCAGTTGCGCGAACGGGCCCGCGATAGCCTGACGAAGTTCGGCGGCGGTGTGGACGAAGCAGCCTTTCAAAAGCTTTGCGAGCTAATGAGCTACATCGATGGCGATTACCAGGACGATAAGACCTACGCCACCCTCCGCACCACGCTTGGCGATGCGCAATCGCCTACGCATTACCTGGCGATTCCGCCCAGCATGTTTCCCGTCGTGGTGCAGGGGCTGGCGAATTCCGGATCCGCCAAGAACGCGCGGGTGATCCTGGAGAAGCCTTTCGGCCGCGACCTGGTCTCGGCCCGCAAGCTGAACGAGACGCTGCACACGGCTTTCCCCGAAGAGCGCATCTTCCGCATTGATCATTATCTCGGCAAGGAGGCGGTCGAGAACCTGTTGATTTTTCGCTTCGCCAATAGCTTCCTGGAGCCCATCTGGAACCGCAACTACGTACACAGCGTGCAGATCACCATGGCCGAGTCGTTCGGCGTTGAGGGCCGCGGTAAGTTCTACGAAGAGGCGGGCGCCATTCGCGACGTAGTGCAGAACCACATGCTGCAGGTGGTCGCGTTCCTGGCCATGGAGCCGCCTACGACGATGTACGTGGATTCGGTGCGCGATGAGCAGGTAAAAATCTTCCGCACCATTCCGCCGCTCAGCCCAGCCAACATTGTTCGCGGACAGTTTCGCGGCTATCGCGACGAGCCGGGTGTCTCGCCCAACTCCGACGTGGAAACCTTTGCCGCGTTGCGCCTGGAGGTCGATTCGTGGCGCTGGGCGGGCGTTCCATTTCTCATCCGCGCGGGCAAGCGCCTGCCCACCACCGCGACGGAAGTGTTCGTGAAGTTGCGCAAGCCACCGCTGAGCAAAATGGGCGCCGATGGCCGCAACTATTTTCGCTTCCGCCTGGGTCCCGATATCGAGCTGAGTCTTGGCGGACGCGTGAAGCGGCCCGGGCCGCTGATGGTGCCCATGCCGGTGGAGCTGTCGGCGGTGAAGTACACCACCAGCGACGAGATGGATGCCTACGAGCGTCTGCTTACCGACGCCATGAAGGGCGACCAGTTGCTGTTTGTGCGGCAGGATGCAGTCGAGGCGGCTTGGGCGATCGTCGATCCCATCCTTGGCGAGTGCTGCCCGACCGATTCGTACGAGCCGGGCACCTGGGGTCCACCCGACTCGCGCGAGCTCGCCGCCGACATCGGCGGCTGGCACGATCCGCAATAGCCGAGATTGGGATCACGCCCGCGTCGCCGACACGAACGGACTCCCGGCAATCACAAATCGCAGCGGCTGCTCGACGGCTTTGGTAATCCCGACACGCGGCGTGGCCGCAACGCGCTCGGGACGATAGCCGTCGTCCGCAAACGAAAGGTCCGATGCGGGTGCGGTGAGGTCCTTGTCATTGTCGCGGAGACGCGTAATGCCGAGCGCTTGCGACATGCGTCCGGGGCCGCTGGAAATCAGCCGCAATTGCGCAGGTCGCGGCGTGGCCGTCAGCTCGAGGCCGCGAGCCCGAGCCATCGCTGAAAGTCCAAACCCTGGCTCCATGGCCCGCAGCAGCACGCAGCCGGCATATCCTTCCGGCATGCAGGAAACATTCAGGCAGTAGTGATTGCCGTAAATGAAGTAGACATAGGCATGCCCGGGCGGCCCGAAGAGAACTGAATTACGAGGAGTGCGCCCGGAATAAGCATGCGCCGCTGGGTCCTCAACTCCGAGGTAGGCTTCATCTTCGACGATGCGGCCAGCGAGCAGCCTCCTCCCTTCGCGCCGAATGAGTAGCTTACCCAGCAACTCGCGTCCCACGGTGACCGGATCGCGATTGAAGAATTCACGGGGAAGGATCGGAGCATGCCTCAGCATCGTGGCCGTAAGGCGGCCGGCTGGCGGGGAAGCGTTCGTGTGATCGAGCGTGTTGGTGGGCACGCGGCGTTTTGGCATCGCATTTAGCATCCGATGTTCGCGATCAATTTACAATCATCCTGCATGATCGCGCATCTTCGCGGACGGCTCATCGCCAAGCACCCCAACCAGGCCATTGTTGAGGCCGGTGGCGTCGGTTACGACGTCACCATCACCGTGCCTACGTTCTCCGAACTGCCCGCGCCGGGCAGTGAGGTCGCGCTGCACATTCACACTCATGTGCGTGAAGATGCCCTTGCGCTCTTCGGCTTTCTGCGGCGGGAAGAGAAGCAGCTCTTCGAGAAGCTCATCACAGTGAGCGGCATCGGGCCCAAGCTGGCGATCACCATCCTCAGCGGCATGGCTGCGGCGGACATGGTCGGCGCGATTCGCGGCAACGATTTCGCGCGGCTCACTCGAATTCCAGGGATCGGCAAGAAAACCGCCGAGCGTATGTGCGTGGAGCTGCGCGACAAGCTGGAAGGGTTTGGCGCGGCGCAACCCGCGGTGACACATTCCGCGGTGGAGGAAGACGTGATCTCGGCGCTGTCGAACCTGGGCTACCAGCGCGCAGTTGCAGAGAAGGCCGTGGAACGCGCCGTGCAATCGGCCGGACGGGAGAACTTCGACGCCATGTTCAGGGCGGCATTGGGTGCGTTGTCGAAGTAGTGCGCCGCCCGCATGCAATGCGTAGGAACTCATCCACACTGAGGATCGTAATCCCCCGGAACCGCCTCATATCCAGCAGATGATGATCGCCCGTAACAATGCAATGCGCCTTGCCCTCCACTGCGCATTCGAGGACACGGTTGTCGTCAGGATCTGGACAATCATCGATCTCCAGGGTTGGAGCGACACACACCGCAACGTCCCAGAATGGAGTGCAGGCTTGCACTATCAGGGGCGCAGGCCATTTGAATTTCTCGCCCAGCACTTGTTCCACCTCTAAGCGGAGGGGAGCAGAGACGATCAGCGTGAACGCCCGATCCTCTGCGAGCTGGAGCACTCTCGCTGGTTTTCCTTGAAAAAGTAAGGCTGAAATGAAAACGTTCGTATCTACGACAACGCGGACTGTCACGCCGTGCGCTTTGACCCTTTCGATTTGCTTTGGCGCAGGCGTTTTTCCCGGCGGTAGTTATGTATCGCCTGCACCACGTCTTCCTCATTACGCACACCGATCTTCTCAGCGCTGGCCTGGCCAAAGGCCGCGATGCTCTCCCATCGCTTCTGCCGTTGATATTGACGCAGTGCCTCCCTGACTAGCTCACTCATCGTCCGGTTCTCCTGCCTCGCAAGCTCCTTCGCCTCCTGAAGCATTGGAGAAGGAAGGGTTATCGAAAGCACCTTCGCATTCCGCATGGTATCCACCTGTATGACTTAATCATACCAAATCATATTTCTTGCCAAACTCTGGACGCGCTGGAATGCGTTGTCGCGCTAACTCCACTCCAACAGCGCGAAGTGGACCTTTTCCCCGGTCTTGAGTGTTGCAAGTTTCAAATGCAGACAAGTTTGTCGCCGAGCGTCTGTCGTGCGTTCTTAGGCTGCCAAGTCGAAAAGGCTGTCGATAAACTGAATCTGTCGAAGAAGATCATCTCCTGCCACCCATCGAGCTTGCCCCTTTCGGATCATGTGGATTGCTTCATAGCCCTGAATCGTTCGCCGAGCCGCCTGAAATTCTCGGAAGCCCTGCTTAGCGTTAACTCGACGTTTGATGGCTCGATGATCCTGTTCGAGAATGTTGTTCAAGTACTGCACAGGTCGGTGTCGACAGCGGTTGCGCAGCGTCCCTTCCTTCTTACTGTCGGGGATCGCCGAGCTGTAAATCGGCGCCAGGTCGGTGTTGATCACTCGAGGCTGGGGATGGGATCGATCGCTGAGCGCCTTGCGAAACAGCCGCTTGGCAGCATCGGCGTCGCGAAACGCTGACAGCAGGAAATCGATGGTGGCTCCCCTGGAATCGATGGCCCGATACAAGTAGCACCAGCGACCCTTCACGCGAACGTAGGTTTCGTCCACTCGCCAAGACTTGTTTGTCGGCTTGAGATGCCTTCGCAGTCGCTGCTCCAACTCAGGGCCGTAATATTGCACCCAGCGCCAGACCGTTGTGTGGTCGACATTGAGACCGCGCTCCTCCAGAAGC
>DATCCF010000060.1:0-8325 GCA_036511435.1 Terriglobales bacterium
TTCTGAGTCAGCGCCCGTAGGAACTCTATTTCTCGACGAAGTTGGGGAGTTGTCCCCCCAGCTTCAATTGAAGCTATTGCATTTACTTCACGAGGGAGAACCCGACGAAAGCGATGGGCAGCCAACCCCTGGCGCAAGACCCCGCATTGTATGTGCAACCACTCGTAACCTTCGGCGGGAGGCCAATGAAGGCAGGTTCCGCCAGGAACTCTTCTATCGACTGGCGGTAGTGACGCTGGAGGTGCCTGCCCTCAGGAACCGCCTGGACGACCTCTTGATCATCGCAAACTATTTGCGCCGGTACTACAGTGACCGGTTCGGACTGCCCGACGGGCCTTTTCCGAAGAGACTGGTTGAGCGCATGCATTATTACGAGTGGCCCGGCAATATCCGCGAATTTGAAAGTTTCATTTGCCGTTACCTTATCTTGGGCTCCGACGATCGAGTGCTCCGCGGACTCGGCTCTAACAATGACAGCGCACCGGCTTACGGCATGATTAGGCCCGGCGATGCCTTGCTGAAGGAGGTCACCAGGCGAACCCTAGCTGAGGTTGAACGGGGAATGATCGTCAAAGCCCTCGATCTCCACCAGAGCAATCTCAAGAAAGCAGCGAATACCCTAGGCATCAGCTACCGTACCCTGATCAACAAAATGGATCAGGCGGGGCTGCCCCGGGTGCACCATTCCACCAAGTCAAGTGAGGACCTGGAATCTTGATCGCTGACAGTCTTATTTCAACCTTGTTTGTGGGCCTCGTTGTCTTAGGACGCGTAGGTGGGCGAAACGCTAGATTGGAGCGGGTTCTGTGAAGTTTCATGTAACGGCCGGAGCGCTTGTGCCAGCGGCCGCCATACTTGCGATCGGCATCTCCAGGTTTGGATGGTTGTGGGGAATGCTTGCCGGGTTGCTACTGATGCTTTCGTTGCTTTTACACGAGGGCGGCCACATTGCAGTTGCATTTCTCACCGGCACGCAGGTTGACGCAGCAGGTATCTGTTTGAAAGGTCCTTACATCCGCCGGCAAGTTGCTTCCACCAAGCGCGCCGATCTAGCCATTGCATCCGCCGGCCTAGCCGTCAATGCGCTGATCATTGTGGCGTTTTGGAACACCACGGGTATTCTCCATTGGCTGGCCGCACTCAATGCCTACTTCGCCTTCAGCAATCTCATCCCGGCATTCGGATCGGATGGTCAGCGAATTCTCGGGTTGCTTCGTGGCCAGTCCTCGACCAGGCCCCGCATAGCCGATCCTCTCCCCTCGCCGGTGGCTGCCTACGTCGTGAATCGGGGTAATCAGGTCTAGTTCCTTGGTACCATCTCGGCCGTCTCAGTTGCTGGCATGCGTTCGAATAGTACTGCGACTTTATCGGAGTAAATCGGACGCCACGCCGGAGAGTGCTGAAGAAGATACGAAAGGGGCTGGCTTGGCTCTAAGAGGGCATAGTCGATTCGGTACTTGTCCAGGATTTCAAATGAGTTCTCGATCAAAGCGGCGTTGAGATGGTCGTCGAAGCTTCCGTTGTATATGAAGATATCTGCGCGGCCGTCGATAAAGGGCTTTAAGTCGGGAGCATTCCATTCCATGTATCCGCCCCACCCGTAATTGTTGAAGATTCTTCCGCCGAGGTGGCGCTGTTGCATGAACGCCAGCGCCGCACTGGGGTATTTTTCGCTTACCTGCTGTTGTAGTTCTGCCGGGGATGGAAAGAAGAAGATCAGCGAGCCAACTATCGCCGCCATAATGCCAGCGTTGAGCCAGAGTTTATCCAATTTCCGATCATAGGGCGGGAACAACTTCAGACGCGGCGCAAGTATCGGCACCGCTATCAGCCCAGCGAAGAACAGAAACCGCACATGGGACAGCGACGCCCACAGAGCAAACCCCATCAGTATCAGCTCGTCCAACCTCCATCGGCGGCGGCTAAACATTGCGGCCGCCGGCAATGCGAAAATCATGAGCAGCGCCAGCTTGCCCGTACCGCCAGTGAAGCGTAGGGATTGCCACTCTTCGAGGTGCTGCATGACGTCCTTCTGGCGAAAGAGAAGATCGAATGGGTATAGCACCAGTTTGTAGCCGAAAGGGTTTGCCAAGAGAGCGGCCAGAGAAGCGGTCAGCGCCAGCAGGAGTTTCTTCACCTCCACGGAAGACCATTGCCGAGCGACAACCAAGCCCCATTCGCCCCGAACCAGGCCGGAGACAATCGTGACTACCAGCACGAACACTCCAAAGATCCAGGAACCGTGGAAATTGATCCAGAGGGCAAATAATGGGGGCAAGATCCACAGGCCTTTACCGGTTTCCCTGAAGCGATCAAGCACCATCAAAAGCCCCACCATGCAGAGCCAGCCGCACAGCAGCATGCGAGGACCGACGGATACCACTTCACACAGAATACCCAACAAGGTGCAGACGGTAGCGTTCTTGCAGCCGGCTCCGGCACGGCATGCCCGGTAATAAACACCGGTATAAATCAGCACTAGAATCGTGAAATATACCGCCAGAATCCCTTGCAGTCCCATCGCCTTGAAGCCGAGCAGAAAAGGGATCTCGGACAGCCATTCGAAGTCAAGCGAAGGAGAACCTGCCGCCGTGAACGAGTAAGTGTCCACGCGAGGGAGCGCGTGGTATTGCAAAAGATAACGGGCGTTGCGCAGGTGCCACCAAACATCTGGTTCCGCGATCGCTCGTACCGAAAACGCGAAGATCGCCGCCACCAGCAAGGACATGCACATAACGGGAAAAGAGAATATCTTGGTTGCCAGACGAGCTGCGGTAGACTGCGCACCAACGGTTCTAACGCTGGCCGTCAGCGGGGCTGACTCTAACGACAAATCTGCCGTGTCTTGCATTGCTGATCTAACCTCGGTCGAGCAGCCTTAGTCCGATTCCACTTTCAATGGTATCGGCTTCTCGGGCACTCTCTGGTAAAGTCTCGCCACCTTGTCTTCATAGATCGCGCGCCATCCCGCGCTGTGATCAAGCAGGTAGAAAAGGTGCTTGTCGGCCGGAAAGAGCACATAGTCAATCCTGTACTTGTCGAGCAACTCAAGCGGCCTCTCGATTCGGTTGACTTTCAGGTAATCGTCAAAGACGCCGTTGTAGATAAAGATATCGGCACGGCCGTCGGCAAAAGTTTTCACAGCGGGTGCGTCCCACTCGATATACCCGCCGTAGTCGTAAAAATGAAACAGCCTGCCGCCGATCTGCTTTTGTTGCATGAACTGGAGCGCGCCACGGGGAAAGTGAGCGTCGATGCTGTCCTGAAGCTGCGACGTGCTCGGGTATGCCCACAGAATGAGACCCACGATGGCAGCAGTCATCGCGAGGTTGAGCCAGGGTTTGTCTTTCTTCGGATCGTAAACCGCAAATACATGCGCCCGTGGCGCAAGGACGGGGATAAGAATAATCGCCACAAACAGCAGAAACCGGACATGGGTCAGGGAAGTCCAGAGGGCAAATGCGATCAGCAGCACATCGCGAAGCTCCCAGCACAGTGGCGACAACAACGCGGCTGCAGATAACCCGAAGATCAGCAATATCGCCAGCTTGCCATAGCCGGTGTGGAAGTCCACCGATTGCCACTCAACTATCTTGTTGAGGACCGCCTGTTGACGCAATAACAGATCAAACGGATACCACACTAGTCTGTAGCCGTACGGATTTGCCAATAATGCGGCAGTGGATGCAACGAATATTATGATGAGTTTCTTTAGTTGGGTCGGCGTCCAACGCTCCGCGACGACATTGCCCCAGCGGCCTTCAACCAGCCCTGAAACGATATATATCCCCAACATAACCAGACCGAACACCCAGGAACCATGTAAGTTGATCCACAGCGCAAACAGCAGTGGCAGCGTCCACAGGCCTTTACCGGTCTGCTGAAACCGTTCCAGTACGATAAGCAAGGCTGCCAGGCAAAGCCAGCCAAAATGGAGCATTCGCGGACCAAAGGAATAGCTCCCAAGGATTACGGAGGCCATTGTGACCAAGGCCGCATCGCCGCAGTTTGCGCCACGCCGCAATGCCAGGTAATACATCCCGCCGAAGATAAGCCACAAAACAACCAGGTACACGGCTAGCAAGCCGTGCAGGCCAAAGCCCTGGAAGGCCAGGTAGTAAGGCAGTTCGGAAAGCCATTCGAAATTCAGCAGGGGAGCACCCGCGGATGTGAATGTGTACGAGTCCGCATGTAAGAAGGAGTGGCTCGTCAGGAGTTGCTGCGCGTTACGCAGGTGGAACCATATATCGGAGTCCGCAACACTCAGAACGGCAACCAGGGACATTTCCAGCGCAATGATGGCAAACCACAGTATGGGAAACGGAAAGAAGTTGCGATTCCGCACGGCTCCCACCCTTCCGGATGGCGAGGTTGCATAGGTAGTCACCGGCGCCGTGTCTTCAACACAGGAGTTTCTCATCAGTCTGACTCGAGTGAACGAGATAAATGTCGTTTACAACACAGGTTCCGACGTATCCCGCTCCACCCTGCACTCTGATTGCCACTACAGCCCGGACGGGACTTCGGGCCGTGCCAGCGGCTTGCGGTTGGCGTAGTAACTTACCGTGTGCAAGTTTTTGCTATTAACGGGCCGCGCCCTCGGGAGGTCACACCGTGGTCGTGCTTCTGGCGACGGCCATTTGCGGTGGAGTGTTGGCCATGGTTTATGCAATCTACAAACGCCGCATCGGCGCCACGCTCAGAAACGTCGGCTCGGTGCTGCAGTTCCATGCCGCGAGCGGCATACAGGCCCATCCGGAATTGAATCTGGACAATCCTTCTGCATTGCGTATGCCGTATGGTCTGGCAATTGCGGGGGGAACTCTGTACTCGTTACTTGGGGCTTGGTGGAGGTGAGTAATGAAGAATCGTCGGCTAGGTCTTGCTCTTATGGTAGCGGTCATCGCGTCAGTTGCAGCGACGTTTTTTCTATATTCCCGCATCAAGCGGCAATACGCATTGAATGCGCAGCCCATCCAGATTGTGGTCGCCTCCAAAGCCTTGGAGCCGGAAACGCCACTCTCGCCTGACAACCTGACACTAATGAACTGGCCCTCCAACATTCCGCTGGAAGGATCCTTTCGCAAGCCGGAAGAGTTGAACGGCAGGTTAGTGATGTATCCGATTGCCATCCAAGAACCAATCCGCGATCAGCTATTGGCCGCTCCGGGAGCGACCGTGGGGCTGACGGCCAAGATTCCGGATGGTATGCGGGCCGCGGCGGTGATCACCAACGAATTGAACAACGTCTCGGGATTCCTGTTTCCCGGCTCCCACGTGGATGTGCTGGTGACGTTCCGCGCGGAAAACGGCAGGGACTCGATGACCACGACAGCGCTGCAGAACATCGAGGTTTTGAGCGCCGGCGAAAAGCTGCAACCCGACCCGTCCGGCAAGCCGCAAAACGTGAAGGTAGTGACGTTGTTGCTCACGCCGGACGACGCCGAAAGACTGGCCCTCGCCAGCAACCAGGGAACGGTGCAGTTCGTTCTCCGAAATGCTTCCGACCAGGCCCAGACACAACCGCGCCCGGTCAACGTGAAAGACCTGCAAGGCACCGTGGCCGCACCGGGCGGTGGGGTGAGAAGAGCGGCGGCGCCTGCCAAATCGGCGAGCGTTTATGAGGTTGAAACATTCGATGGCGCGAAGAAAGGCGTCGTCAAGTTTTAGTGGAAAAGTAGAAACGGAGCATCCCGTGGAACGGAAGAGAACGAACAAGGAATGGTTGTCCTGGCAAAGCGTAGCCTACGCGTTGCTGGTAGTTACGGCTTGTTGTTTTGCTACCTTGGGAGCTGCAGCCCAGCAGCCAGCGACGCAAGCACCCGGCATGGCACAGACTTCTCCGCCAGCCCCACAGTCAGCGGCGATTTCAGGTCGGGAAAGTGACCAAGGCCCGGAGAGCTTGCACATCTTGGTGGGACACTCGCTGTTGATCCGCACCCCTTCCCGGATCAAACGCATTCTTACCGGCAATCCCACGGTCGTCGAATCGGTCATGACCTCGCCCCAGGAAGTGGTACTTACGGCCAAGCAAACCGGTGGTAGCAGTCTGATGCTATGGGGAGAAACGGGTCCGAGCCGGATGATGGATGTGTTTGCGGATTTGGATGTGACTCCGTTGCGGAACACCTTGGACCAGTCCTTTCCGAACAGTGGCGTCGACGTGCAATCGCAGGGAGACAAGGTAATGCTCACCGGGGTTGTGGCCTCGCCCGCCATCGCGGAGCAGATGCTGAAGATGGCCGCGAACTTCTCCAAAGAGGTGGTGAACGGATTGCAGATCGCGCAGGCGCCACGTCTGAAACAGGTGATGCTGAAAGTGCGCTTCGCCGAGGCTGATCGCGGCAAGCTGACGGCTTTCGGAATCAACCTCTTCAGTACCGGCGCAACCAACACGATCGGCACGACGTCCACCCAGCAATTTGGCCCTACGACTCTAAACACGCAGCAGCAGAGCTCAAGCGGAATAGTCAATCCCCTTTCACAATTCAACCTATCGGACCTTCTGAATATTTTCCTATTCCGTCCCGACATAAACCTGGGCGCTACCATCAAGGCCCTGCAGCAGAAGCAGGTATTGCAAATCCTGGCGGAACCCAACTTGATGGCCATCAGCGGGCAGCCCGCGCACTTTCTGGCGGGCGGTGAGTTTCCTTATCCGGTAGTGCAGGGTGTCGGTGGCGGCAGCGGCTTTGGGACGGTCACGATCCAGTTCAAACCGTATGGGGTGAAGCTGGAGTTCCTCGCGACCATCCAGGATGACAACACCATTCGGCTCAAGGTTGCTCCCGAAGTGAGTTCGCTCGACTATACGAATTCGATAACCATCTCCGGATTCACTATGCCAGCCATCCAAACGCGGCGCGCCGAAACCGAGATCGAGCTCAAGGATGGCCAAAGCTTCGGTATCGCTGGGTTGTTGGACCAGCGCACGACGGTGCAGCTCAGCAAGATTCCGGGAATAGGCGATATTCCAATCCTGGGAGAACTGTTCAAGTCCAGGAACGTGAATCGTACGAACAGCGAACTGATCGTGCTGGTCACTCCGACGATTGTAGATCCCGTTGCGGGAGCTGTGGTAAATCCGCAACCCAAGGTTGATATGCCAGTGCAAAATCTTGACATAGGCTCATTCGACAAAGGCTTGCCGGGCCCTGCCTCGCCGAGCCCTGCTAAGAATCCGGGGACAAAGCCATGATGACTGACGAGAAAGTGGTCTTACAAGGTTCGCGGCGATCCGAACAGCGCATCGGCGTCTTGTGTATAGGGATGGACGCCAGCTCGCGGGAAAGCCTGGACGTGCTCGTGATACAGACGCCCGGAGCGTATGTCGTGGATAACGTCGATTGGCACATTACTCCCCGCGAAGCCATGAAAATGCTGGAACCGTATCAGTACCGTATTTGCGTAATTGATTTTGAGGGCGGCGCAGAGACCGGCTGCCGCGTCGCCCAGCGGCTTCGCGACGGCTGCGACAGCAGCCTGGGAATTTTTGCCGCTGCGAATGGATCCGATCCTGAGCAGATCATGGCAGCTATGCGGTCGGGATGTTCCGAATATCTGGTGAAGCCGTTTGAGCCGCAACGAGTTTCCCAAGCGTTGGCCCACGTTGCCGCGCGGCCGCAAGGCAAGTCGGGTGACATGGTGAAAGGCCGAATCATGACCGTGATGGGAGCCAAAGGAGGGACCGGTGCTACCTCTTTGGCGCTCCATCTGGCGCTGAACCTGGTGCAGAGACATCACCAGAAGTGTCTGCTGGTCGATGAACATCCTGCGCTCGACGATGCCTCGCTGTACCTCGGATTAGGCCGTCATCAATACAGTTTCTTCGAATTAGTACACAACACGGACCGCCTTGATGCTGACCTGCTGCGAGCCTTCCTGCTGCGGCACCCCAGTGGACTGGACGTGCTGGATTCTCCCGAGGCCATCGATGTGTTTTCGCACCCTTCGCCGGAGGCCATCGAGCATACCCTGTCGTTCCTGGGAGAAAACTACCAGTTTGTCATTGTCGATTGTCCTCCCGGGCTGACGGAGGAGACCTGCGCTGCCATCCGGCAATCGGACCATCTGGCCATCGTCATTACTCCGGAGCTTCCCGCGATCCGTAATGCAATCCGCTCGATCGAATACCTGACGAGCATGCATTACGCGACAGACAGCATCGATATCGTGCTGAATCGACATTCTAGAGCGGTTCCGGGGTAGCTGTATCCGATAATAAATACCCACAGTGGCGAAACCAAGCGGTGGCGTTGTGAGGCGTAACGGCGGCGATCGCTGTCGCCACGGCCTTCTCCAGCAGATCGACCGCCCGGGTTTTCG